>NZ_JAMYRO010000036.1:0-60048 GCF_040321495.1 Mesorhizobium sp. M0408
AAAAAATCATGAACTCAATGAGGTTTGATTTTAACTGGCAACACTCTCGCCGGCGCGCGGTGTTTGAGACTTGCCGATGAGGATGATATGGCCTCACGACACGAAAACATTCACGACAACCGGGCTTACGCCCTGGGTTCTCAGAAATGCTTCGCCCTTTTGACGTTCGCGTCGTGCCGACAATAGTATGACCTGCCGACCGAAGGAGGGGAACCAGCGAACGGCCAATGACACCGGTTGCCCCGGCCAGAAATCTCCTCGCTGTCACACCATTGCCCTCGTTGGAAACGCAATGTGCGTAATCTCGCCCGCGATGGGTTGCAAGAATTGCGATGCCGCCCGTCCGGCTTTCCAGCAGTCTAGTGCCTGATCCCCTGCCGTCAGCAATCGGTCAGCAGCTTGGTGAACCAATGTGCGATTACGATAAGTTACTACAGCGTTTCGAGGTCCCATGTCTGAAGTCGACTGGCTAAGCCGTCTCCTCCAAATCATCACCGTTACCGGTCAGCTCGAGGTCCGCTGCGCCTACGGTGCACCGTGGCGCGTTGCCTGGAGCCAGGCTGCGGCGAACGAAATTCCCTACCACGTCATAGTCAAGGGACGAGCCATTCTCGAGGACCCGGAGACGAGAACAGCGCGAGAGTTGCTGAGTGGAGATATCGTTCTGCTGCCACACGGTGCAGCGCATGTGCTGCACGACGGTAGCGGGCAGACACCAATCCGTACCCACGAAAGCCGGGCCTCTGCCGGATGGATGCTGAGCGAGAACGATGGCCAGGGCGAGCAACTCGATCTGTTGTGTGGGCGATTTTTCATTGCCCCACCTCATGATCGGCTGATCCGTAATTACATGCCGGCCAATCTCGTGGCGCGAGCTATGGACGGTCATGGAGAAGAGGGCATCGGGTCCGCCTCCAACCAACTGGCCAGCCTGGTGGGGCTGATGCGAACGGAGTCCGCCCGCGACCGAGCGGGGGGGCGCGCAATTCTCAACGCTCTTTCTTCGGCACTGTTCACGCTGGTGCTGCGAGCGGCGAGCGAAGCCGAGAAAGCCCCCGAAGGCTTGTTGGCGCTGGCCGGCCATCCGCGGCTGGCTCCGGCAATCGCCGCGATGTTCGCCGATCCTGCGCGGTCTTGGAAACTGCCTGATCTGGCGGACTTGTGCGGCATGTCACGCGCGACCTTCATGCGGCACTTTCAAGACAGGCTAGGCTGCTCCGCCCTCGACCTGTTGACCGATCTCCGGATGAGTCTGGCTGCCAACGAGTTGAAGAAGCCGGCGATCAGCACCGAGACCGTGGCCGAGACGGTCGGGTATCAATCGGTTTCCGCATTCCGGCGTGTGTTCGCTGAAAGGATGGGGATGACCCCGGGGGAATGGCGCCGACTGTCGCACAAGGGCGAGTATCCAGCCCCTGCCTAGTACCCATGTGTGCGCGCAAGTTGATCCTTTCACGCATCTTTTTGAGCAAATCCAGTCTCGAAATTTTCACTGTCAGCCGTAAATTGAGCTCCGTAATCAACTGATGAGGGAGCCACCCAATGAACTACATCGCCACAGCCGCGGCCGGGCCCGCAACCGGCGCCGTCGCGGAAATCTACGCACGGGCCGAAAAGAGCGGAAGCACTATCGCGCCTCTACCTTCCCCTTCAACCGCGCGACCAACCCCGACGAACGCCGTCATCGAAACTATCCTGAGCCGTAGCGCCGCCAAGTATTACGACGCTACCGCCACCCTGAGCGACGACCAGATCCGCGACCTGGTGCGCATCGGCACAGCCGCGCCGACCTCCTTCCACCTGCAGAACTGGCGCTTCATCGCCGTACGCTCGCCTGAAGCCAAGGCCCGACTACGCCCGATCGCCTGGGACCAGCCTGCGATTACCGACGCCGCCGTTACCTTCATCATCATCGGCCAGTTGGCCGATGCCAGCACCGTCCCCGAGCGCTTGGCCTCGGTGGTGGACGCCGGCATCATGCCGGCACACCTGGTGCCGGAATGGGAAATCCCCGCTCGCGGACTGTATGACGATCAACCGCAGCGCCAGCGCGATGAGGCTGTGCGCTCCGCGACCTTCGGCACCGCGGCGATCATCTACGCGGCCCGCTCGCTAGGCCTGGGTTCCACGCCGATGATCGGTTTCGACGCAGAGGCCGTGCACAGCGAGTTCGGCCTGCGTGAAGACGAAGTCCCAGTCATGCTGCTGACCGTAGGGCCGGAGCGAGCTGGCAACTGGCCGCAGAAGCCGCGCATGCCGGTGGCCGACGTGCTGGACTTCGCATAATCCTCAACTAAACCAATAGCTTATGGAGACTACGATGCCAAGAACTACTGCTCTGAGGCCGGAACACGTGCCGGCTGAATCGAAACCGACTCTCGATGCGTTCACCAAGAACATCGGGTTCACCCCCAACATGATGGCGGCCTTCGCGCAGAGCCCCATCGCGTTCAACTCGTGGGCCGCCCTGCTCGGCTCTCTGAGCAAAGCGCTCGACGTGAGGACACGCGACAGTATCGGCCTCGCCGTTTCCGAAGCGAATGGTTGCAACTATTGCCTGACAGTTCACAGCTTCACGGCCGAACATATGGCCAAGCTATCAGTTGATGACATCATTCTCGCCCGGAAGGGCCACGCCAGCGACCCGAAACGGGACGCCGCCGTCCAGTTTGCGCGTAAAGTCATCGAGACCCGGGGGCACGTCAGTGACGCCGATCTGAAAGCTGTCCGCGAGGTTGGCTACACCGATGCGAACATCATCGAGATCGTCGCATTGGTGGCCATGTACTCCCTGACGAATTTCTTCAACAACGTGTTCGATCACGACAAGGACTTCCCCGCCGTCGCGCCGGCCGGCTCAATCTGAGCTCTGTCCGTTCGCAACTTCTCGAAGCCATTGGGATCGATCACATGAACATTCTCCATATTGACTGCAGTCCGCGTCAAGAATCGCATAGCCCGAGCTTTCGGCGGCGATCGTCAAAAAGCTTCTCGAGGTTGCGCCGGATGCGAGCATCAGCCGTCGATTTGGGGCCCGAACCCTTGCCGCACACCGTGGCTGACTACGCAGCTGCGTTATCGACGCCAGCCACGTTAGCGGCTCCGCCGGAGGGCGTCCTCGATCTTTCCGAAGCACTTATCCGGGAAATCGAGGCTGCCGGTGATTGTCATCGGAACGCCGATGTACAACTTCTGCATTTCCCTCGACTCTCAAGGCGTGGATCGATCAAATCCTGCGGGTTGGTCGCACGATGAAGTCGACGCCGTCCGGGAAGGTGGGAATGCTGCGGGATCGTCCGGTATTCATCGGTGTCACTTCCGGTGGCGTCTTTACCGGTGACCGAGCCAACCAGCCCGATTTTCTAACGCCTTATCTGTCGTTGGCATTTAGCTCCAGTGGGCTGAAGACCCTGCAGTTCCTGCCCGTACAGGCCGCAGCGTTCCTCGACAGGGACTAGGCCGCATTAGCGAGAAACAGGGCCCTGGAGGAGATTGATCGGACGGTCATATAGGAAGCTTCGAGGCGTCTATGGTTGCCCGGCAGCGCTCTCAAGCGTCGCGCGATGCACAAACAACAGCCGGGCGATTTCCTCAACCGGCTTTTTCTCCGCATCGATGAGACGACCTGCGTGCGCGACCTGGTCGGCCAACACGGCCAACAGCCTGCCGCGTCTGCCTAGGGCGCTGCTAGCCAGATCCTGGTGGGGCGTCGAGACGCGAGCATATCCGCTAACCTTTCACTCAAGCGACCAAGCCTGCCGGCCAGGTTTTTTCGAGGCGTAAATCCGGCCTGGACTTACTCACGCGGGTTCACGCTGCTCGGACACATCGGCGTGGCTAATTCCCACGCCGCGAGAAAACTGGCGGTCACGGAGAGAAGACCTTCAGCGCCTCTTATAACGTTCGGCTATCGACTCCATGGCCAAAGGTGATTTTTCTTTGCGCTGTCACAGCTCCAAGCTTCGATCCGTCATCGCCCGCTTTCGTTGCCCGACCCACATCGTGCACCGTTGAACGATCTCCGGGTAAAAAGGTCGAACATGCAGATCAAAGAGGCTCCCAATTTTCCTTCACCGGCTGGTGCGAGAGCCTTGTGCCGGAGGACGTCATGGTATTCGCAGACAGCTCCGGCGTCGAAGTTAGAGAATCGTGCGGATTCGGCCGGACGGTTCAGAATGGTCGGCGGTGTCGTCGCTGAGCATCATCACGTCCAAGTGGACGAGATTCGCCGCGCCACCGATTTTCGGCCGCGAAGATCGCGCTGTTCTGGGGGCGCCGCGCCAGGAGCCTTCTGAGCCCAGCGCAAGCCGTTGGCTCACCCGCACCATACCCCTCCGGCCCCGCCGGACCATGAACACGAGGTCGTTTGATGATTTTACCTACAAGAGCAACAGCGGCTGATGGCGAGACGCTTCCCCAGATCGGCCACAGGATCACCGACAAATCAGCACCGCCCGATGACAGCGCCGTCCGCGACTGGATCGGACAGGAGGCGTTCGAGCATTGGGCCGGGCTGCGGAACTGGATCGAGGAATTCTACCCCGATGTTTTCGCGCCGGACTGGCTCTATGGTGGCAAGAACCGCGGTTGGTCCCTGCGCTACAAGAAAACCAGGGCGTTCTGCACCTTGGTGCCCGAATACCGGCTCTTTTCGACCGCGGTGGTCATGGGAGGAGCAGAACGGGAGAAGTTTGAGGAGCGGCGTTATGTTTGGCGCCCGCAATTGGTCAAGCTCTATGATGAAGCCAAAACATACATCGACGGGAAATGGCTGACAGTTGCCATCTCATCGGCAGATGACCTGCATGATGTAACGGAACTGTTGATTATGAAGCGCCCGCCACCGTCGCGCGGTTGAGATGTTACGGAAATCCTAGGATCGCCGCGAATACAACGCAGTGGTCCCCGGGGAAATCCTCTCATCGTCGTCGTAGGCGGTCTTGTCGGCATCACGGGGCAATTCGACACCAGGGTCGCCGAGGAAAGGCCATCGGGCCCCATGACCTCAGGTGAGATGGGGTCTACTCGATCAGCGAGGCAGTTAGCCGCCATCGTTGTTGTATTGCGAACTGGCTTCACCATATGATTGCCATGCAAAAAAATGGAATTTCCTATCGCGAGCATCGTGAGCTCGGCGAAGTCGCGTGGCTGCGCGATCACGATCGCGGGTTGGCGCTGGCTGCCGAACAGGGCAAACCTGTTCTGCTGTTGTTCCAGGAAGTGCCCGGGTGTTCGATTTGCGTACGCTTTGGGCAGGATGTCCTGACGCATCCGTTGATGGTGGAGCTGATCGCCGATCGGTTCGTACCGGTGGCGATCTTCAACAACCATTCCGGTGCAGACGCCGAGATCCTGCGCCGCTACGACGAGCCATCGTGGAACAACCCCGTGGTGCGGTTTCTCGGGCCTGATGGAGCCGAGCTCCTACCCAAGCTGGCCGATCGTTACGATGGGCTGGGATTGTACGAAAAGATCACTGCCGTTCTCGAAATGCTCGGCGATGATGTCCCGGGCTATTTCCGCTTACTAGGGCGGGACCTGCTGATCGAATATGGTCTCAGCAAATGCGTGACCTACACGACCCCGTGCTTCTGGTCGGGCGAAACAAGCCTCGCGCAGCATCCGGCGGTAATCACGACCGACGCCGGTTGGGTCGATGGCGAGGAAGTGGTGCAGGTGCATGTCGATCCGCGCGAGGTCTCGCGCCCTGATTTGGATGCTTATGCCCGTGCGGAAGGGTTCAATCCGACCGAAAGCGGCGGTTTCGAGCTCGACAGCGAGCCGCAATTCTACCTGCGCAAGTCGCCGGCCCGTCATCTGCCTTTAACGCCAGCACAGCGTACGCGGATCAACCTGGCCGTGCCTTATCGCGATCCGCTTGTGGACCTGCTCAGCCCGCAGCAGTCCGCATGGCTTGCCGATCCGCAGCTGCAGCGGTCGAGCGGGGATGAAGCCTATCGCCAGGACATTCGCCAGAGCTGGCCGGCACTGATGACACAGCTTGGTCTTATCGGGAAGGAGAAGTGATCATGGATGTCGCCCCCATCGGCCTCATCGAGGACGAGGATATCCTGCTCGACCTGGCATCGCTGGCGCTGAGCCATCTGGATCACGAGAGTACGGATATCGCGCCCTATCTCGAACGGCTGGAAGAGATCGAGGACCGGGTGTGCGATGAAGGGCGGACCGCGGTTCTTTCGAGGGAACGCGCCGCCGTGCTTTCGCGCGTGCTGCATGGGGAGTTCAGGTTTGTAGGCGATGCCGACAGTTATGGCGCACCGGCCAACGCCGATTTTATCCGGGTGCTCGAGCGCAGGCTTGGCCTGCCGATTGCACTGTCGATCCTCTATGTCGCGATGGCCCGCCGGGCTGGATGGAGTGCCTATGTGCTCAATCTGCCGGGCCATGTGCTGGTCCAGATCGGCGAGAAGAGCCCCGTTGTAATCGATCCCTTCGCGGGCGGCGGCCTGGTGTCAGAACGGAAGATTGAGGCGATCTGCCGGGCTTGCCTTGGCGAGGAAGGCGACGCTTCCGCACTCAACGTCGTGCGGATGAGCAATCGTGACGTGCTGGCACGTTTATTGAACAACCAGGCTGTTCGCGCGGAGAATGACAACGACCCTCATCGAGCCCTTGCGGTGTATCAGCGGATTACCCAGATCGCGCCGGGAGTGCTTGATGCCTGGCAAAAGCTTGCGCGTCTGCAATTGGCGTTCAACGATGTTGCGGGGGCCAGGGCAAGCCTGTTCGCCATGTCGGAAGTCTCGCCCGATAAGAAAACGCGCGATCGGATCATGGATGCATTTGAAGCGCTTGGTTCAGCCAGACCGGTCTCACTATAGAGCGCATCGCCTTTCGGATCGCCTCCTCGTGGAAATGGCACCGGCCGGCGGCATTGTACCGTACCGTCCGCCTATGATCGGGATGGTGCATAAGACGAGGCGGTTCGGTCAGGGCTCCGCGCGCGGCAGGAGATCTGCGATGCTTCCTGTCACCGGATTTCGCCGGACACGCTCGCCGATTACCAGAGCCGGGGCATGAACGACCGAGTGGCTGAACACGCAGGATAAGCGGCACATTCATAATCCCACCGAAGGTCAACCAGACCAGCCCTGGCCAGCGGCTTTTTCGATGCCGGGCGCCAAGGGCAATCATTCAATCGGGAGAATATGTCGTGGATTCAGTGATCAGTTTCGAGGATCGCCGCTTCTGACCAACCTCGCGCCGGATCGTGCTGGGCAAACGCGTGGTCGATCTGCGTCACGCCTCGCCCAAGCACCTGATCGCACCCGGTAGTCCAGCCGGCACCGTTGCCCAGGCCCTTCGCCACGTGGGTGCGGGGCGTGCTGCCGACGTTGCCCAGGTCGCCGCACGCCGGCTATCGGCCAATGACAAGAAGGTGCTCGCCTCCAGTGCCATCCAGGCTCCGGCCTGGATGCGCCCCACCCTGATCTCGAAGCGGCAGGCTCATGTGCTCCCGCCGGCGCGCCGTCACCATGCGCTGGTGATCAGCGCGAGTCCTTCACATCCTGCGCTGTTGCAGCATCCTGGTAATCGTTGCCGAAATGGGTGCGCACATAGTTCACGACGGCCGCCATCTGGTCATCGCTCATCATGCCGCCGAACGGCGACATTCCCTTCTGGCCGTGAAGGACGATGTAGATCGGATAGCCTGCTGACACGAGATTTTCGTTCTCGGCGAGCCGCCGCAATCATGACCGCGTGCGTCGTGTTGCTCGCCCCAAGCTTGACCCGCGCCTACTCCAGGTACAAGCGCACTGTCTTTTCAGAAAGGCGCGTGAGACGCGCGATCTCAGCTTGGGTCTTGCCTATTGACGCCCAATTGAGGCACGTGACCTCCCGGGGCGAGAGCGCAACGTCTGCGGTCGGCAACGTGTCATCCCGTCTACGCAAGAGATTGATGTGAACGTAGGCGATCGCGTCGCTGCGTGGGTTTCGTCCCTTATCGCTACGCGGTCGGGCTCCGTTCTTTCCGAGGCGAGGGAGAGGAGCGCAATGCGCCCGAAGCCTGTCCTGATCGGGATCGTGAATCCCGACTTGATGCCGAACTCGGCCGCCTCCCCCGCGATCCTACGGACCTCACCGCCGTGGCGCATCATGTCGGCTCCCGACCACACGAACGGTCGTAGCGCCCGTTTTGCGTCGGCGATCGTCGATCGCCAAGTAGCCCTCGGCAGAGGTATCGCTGAAGCCACTCCTCGGGGTAGTTCGAGAAGATGCGCGTGTCGGTGCCCTGGATCTGCCCATACGCAAATCGATCGAATCCAGTGGTCTTTGCGAATTGCTGTAGCGCCTGCCGGATCGCCACCGATTCCTGAACAAGCTCAAGCGCGTCGACAAGACTGTCGACGTGCTCGTCCAGATATCGCGCTGGCTCGTTCGCCCCAATCAAAGCCCCCTCCCCTGAGCGTTTGCAGATCCTCTCGTTTATTTGGAGTCCGATTGCCTCCTAGGCAGCCCGCGGCCGCGACAGTTGACCGAGCACCGGAAGCATGTCGTTCGGATCCGAGCGGCGCGTCTGGCGAACTGACACGCCACCTTCCCTCCAAATGCCGCCAAGGATCGGCAACGTCACGCCGGCGATCGCCCGAGCGCGTCGGTTCTCCGCCGACGTCTGCTGCGACACGCACACTAACGAAGCACCGCGGGCGACGACCGCTGACCGGATTCGCTCAAGCCTCCAGGTCGAACCTGCATGCGGGCACCAGCTGCCCCAGTAGAAAGTCAATAAAATCGGACCACTTCGTAACAGCAACTCTGACGACACCTCGACGCCGTCTTGATCTCGGAGACAAAACGCCGGCGCGTGGCTCCCAGCCGACAATGCCCGCTCCGCCTGTCGCGACTGCGATCAGGTACTCGGCCGCTTCGCGCAGGGCACGAGCTTTGATTTTGCCGATCCTGAAGGAGTTTCGCACGTTCTGTGCCGCAGAGGATTGTTCGTGTCTTGGCATAGTTCCTCTTTCGTTGCCGTCGCGAGCCCGCAAAACAGAATGATCTACCCGGTTTGACCGCAGTAGCCGCTTGCGACATCTTAAAATTATCCACCCAGATCATGAATGAGCTACCATAACCCTGCAGGAGAGGAATGAGGCCAGGCTTCCTGACTCTCCCTGCAGGAGAGCAATGAGGCCAGGCTTCCTGACCCTAGAATAGATCCTCAACCAGCATCGTCGTGGCATGGCGCGCGAGCGCCTGGGTCGGGGCGTTGGTATTGCCGCTGGTGATGTTGGGCATGATCAAGGCGTCAATCACTCGGAGCCCGTCGATCCCGCAGACCCCAAGGCTCGCGTCAACCACCGCTCGAGCATCCTGACCCATCCGGCGCGTTCCGACCGGGTGCCACATCGTTGTCACGACACGCTTTACCCATTCGCCTATGTCCGCGTCCGACTGAACGTGGGTGCCGGGGTCCAACTCTTCCTCGAATACCGGCGCCAGCGAGGCCTGAGACATGACGCATAGCCGCGAAGGCACACGCAACAAGATATCTGAAGCGCCCCTCGTCAACCCATGCAACCTCGATGGCACGCTCGTTGTCGAGCGCGAAACTGCGCTCGCACCTTCACGTCGCTCTCGATATAAGGGTAGTCATAGCGAAGGCGTGACCGCCTTGAGTAGCTGACGCGAAACCGGGAGTTCAGGCGAGTCCCGGCGTGTATCGACCGTCGAACGTTGTCCCTCGATTTGCGTCGGCGAATCTGATCCCGACGGCGTCGCCGTCAGGACCGGCGATCCATGAAACATCGTAGGTAGCGTAATACGACGGCGGCCAGAACGACTGGAACCGCCCGTCATCGTCTACTTTCCATTCTCCAGACGACTTAGCCCCGTTGTCGGTGTACACGGTGCGCCCGTCGGGAGTGAACACCTGCGTCGCGCCGTTGGCGTAGGTAAAGGGTGCTCGCGTCAGTGCGGCGGCGATGCCGGCCGGGTCGATACGGTCGCCGTCGCTGACAGCGGGTGATTCTGTAGTGGACATCTCCTCCTCCTTTCGAATGGGTGTCTGTCAGGCGCTCGTCCGCCGACCCCAGGATGCCAAGCACAGGTGGCTCGACGGAATTGGCGAGGCGAGATTGTCACTCTTGCAGGATCGGTCCCCGTATTCAATTTAGTGGCAGGTATCGTTTTCATAGCGACGGGGAATGGGCCGACGACAGAAGGGGACTTCGGTCGAAAGGTGAACCCGCACGACCGGCACCCCGTCGAGCCAGCTTAATGAACGGCACGACGCCAGCGACTTCGATAGGAGGACGCAGGACAAGCTCATGGGTGAGCAAGTATGAACATCGCCGGCAAGGCCTTGCCGAACGGCGCGGCAGCAGCATGCGCGTCGCAATCGTGCATCACCCCGTTCCTGAACGACCACACCCAACTGTCCAGTGGCGCGATACGGTTCGTCACCCTCGCCCGAAGGGAATGAGGAGCCTCGAGCAGGGCAATGATCGCGTGGCGCTCAGGACCCGAGGGCACGTTCGGGGGGCGGAAATATACGAAGCTCTGGAAGTTTTCGGATCATCACGTGAAGCGTTTGATGATCGACATCAACCGTTCGCAGGAATATTCGAGCTGTCGTTCATGCGCGAAGGCCATTACTTGCGGCATTTGCGGCGCACAAAGCGCTTTTTGCGCAGGCAAACGTGACGCTCTGCTACGCAACCTCCGCTCGGAGGGCGATAAGGTTTCGGTCGCAGGCCTGACGGCGTTGCTGCGCTTCCGGCCGGAACACCAGGCATTGTTATAGCGCGAGAAACGCTCGCGTTCGGCAATGGGGCCGAGCCCGTTATCCGCCTGGTTGCCTTACCAGAGATGAGAAGCTTCGAGGCTGACCTTCTTCGGCATTCCTACCGATTATCGATACGATAGCTTTACCCGAACGTTCACCGGATTTACGTTCCAAAACTACCGGCTGGGTTCGGTGCGGCGCTGATTTATCCAAATGAATCAGACGCTTACGCCGTTTCGCAACCGATCTGCGCACGAAATCAGCTGTGTGGAACAAATTCGAACGATAGGGGTTCAATCGTGGCCAAGTTACTCGTCCTTTATTACTCTTCTTACGGGCACGTCGAGACGCTGGCGCATGAGATTGCGGCTGGGGCGACTGCTGCAGGCGCGAGCGTCGACGTCAAACGCGTCCCCGAACTCGCGCCTGAGGAAGTAGCCAAGGCTTCCGGATACAAACTCGATCAGATCGCGCCCGTGGCTAAGATCGAGGATCTGCCGAACTACGACGCTATCGTCGTGGGCACGGGTACTCGCTTTGGGCGCATCTCGTCCCAGATGGCAAGCTTCCTTGATCAAGCCGGCGGCTTGTGGGCGAGCGGTGCCCTGCATGGGAAAGTGGGCGGCGCTTTCTCTTCATCTGCGACGCAGCACGGCGGCCAGGAACTGACACTGTTGGCGATCATCACCAACCTGTTCCATATGGGGATGACGGTCGTAGGGCTCGACTACGGTTTTGCAGGCCAAAGCAAAGTCGACGAGATCACGGGCGGCGCTCCGTATGGCGCGACGACCATTGCTGGTCCGGACGGCAAGCGAGAGGTCAGCGAAAGCGAGCTTGCCGGAGCGCGTTATCAGGGTCGGAGGATCGCCGAGGTTGCAGCCAAGCTCCACGGCTAGAGTCCCATGGAAGTCGCGAATCCTGAAATCGACGACATGGAGCCGACCGAGCGTGAGTTGCTCGCTGAGTTGCGACGGCTCCGTCGCTCATTGCGTCTTCATCCGAACGATATGCCTGATCCAATGGAGGCACTTTCAGTCGGTCAACGTGTGGCAGACTCGGTCGCAAGGGTCATGGGCTCCTGGAAATTTATCATTTTCCAGAGCGTCATCCTCGTGGGATGGGTTTCGATCAACCTTGTCGCTGTGGCAAAAAGCTGGGACCCCTATCCGTTCATTTTGCTCAATCTGATGCTCTCATTTCAAGCCGCGTACGCGGCGCCGATCATTGTGATGAGCCAGAACAGGCAACAAGATATCGACCGGATGGCGGCGGAGAATGACTACAAGATCAACATCAAGGCGGAGCTTGAGATCGAGCTGCTGCACGAGAAGATAGATGAGCTTCGGCAGCAAGAGGTGCTGCGACTGTCCGAGGCCGTTAAATCTCTCACTGATCTGCTTCTAGTATCCAGGGAACCGCCCCGCTCGGATTTTGCCGGAGCCGTCGAACCACCGGATGGTGCCTCATAACCCGCCATCCAAACAGTGCCACAATCTACCTTGTCCGTCGGTTGCCTTGCCGCAAGTCTCAGACACGAAGACAAACAAATCCGCTGATCCACATCACGCTACAAAGGAGTCCGACATGGTCACCAGAGGCTTTTTCGGCCGAAATTCAGGAGGTGAGAAGGCCGATCGAATTCCACCAGGCCAGCACCTCGTCGAACACTGGCCTGTCCTCACAGCGGGACCAACGCCGCGCATCGAGACAGCCGACTGGAAGTTCACGCTCAAGATCGGGCCGAGGCCCGTGAAGGTTTGGAACTGGAGCGAATTCAACGCACTCCCCAAGACCAAGATGACAAGAGATATTCACTGCGTCACGACGTGGTCGAAACTTAATACGGCTTGGGAAGGCGTGATCATCGACGACATTCTTGCCGATGCGGGGGTGGAACGTCCCACTGATTTCATGCTCGCGCATTGCTATGATGGCTACTCAACGAACGTTCCCCTTGCAGATCTGGCGTCTGGAAAGGCCATGGTCGCTCTGAACTACGAAGGGCAGCCGCTGCAGCGCGACCATGGTGGCCCGGCCCGGCTCCTGGTCCCACACCTCTATTTCTGGAAGTCCGCCAAGTGGATAAACGGACTTCAATTTACAGAGCGCGACGAGCTGGGTTTCTGGGAATTGCGCGGATACCACAAATATGGCGACCCGTGGCGTGAGCAGCGGTATACCAATGACTGAGCGAAGCGCACGATCGGCGGTTTGGCAGACATGCACGATTACCGAGATCGTTGAGCAGACGCCCAGTATCAAGAGCTACTTCCTGCGGCTGAGCAAGCCATTTACATATATGGCGGGTCAACACGCCGATGTGCGACTGACTGCTCCGGACGGCTACGTCGCAATGCGTAGCTATTCGATCGCATCGGCACCGAGTGCCTCGCATATGATCGAGCTTGCGATCGAACGCCTCCCGGATGGTGAAGTCTCGCCGTTCTTCCATGATATTGCAGCCGTGGGCGACGAGATCGAACTCCGCGGGCCGATCGGCGGCCATTTTCTGTGGCCGGAACGCCCAACCGCACCGATTCTGTTGATTGGGGCCGGCTCCGGCATCGTTCCGCTGATGGCCATGCTCCGACACCGCCGCGATCTGGCTCAGACTGTGCCGACTGCGCTGCTTCTGTCATCGCGGACAGAGCGTGACGTGTTGTTCGGCGATGAGCTACTGTCATTGGAGACGGCCGACCCCAACCTGGAGTTGGCGCTGGCGATTACTCGTGAGAGCCCAAAGCGCACCACTGATTTTGGCCGGCGCATCGACAGCGCCATGGTCGCTGAGGTTATTGGCCGGCTTCCGCGTATTCCGGAGCACGTTTTTGCCTGCGGATCAAACCCCTTCGTCAATATCGCGGCCGATGGCGCGCTAATGGCGGGACTGGACGCCTCGACTATCAAGACCGAACGATATGGCGGTTGATGGTACCCACGCTCATTCACCACACAGAAAGGAAACAATGTGACGCCAGAGGACAACGCACCTAAGCTCCGCGAGGTTGTTGTCGCGAGCGATCCCATCAAGCACGGGGCCTTGGTTGGGCACGTCGGAGTATCCGAATTTCCTATTGGCGGCCCGGATGCCGTCGGTCAGGTCTCTCCCGGCCCTAATCCTTACGATCTTCTCAGCGCATCGCTTGCGGCATGCACTGCCATGACCATTCGCTTTCAGGCCAAGCGCCAGAAACTCCCTCTCGAGCGGGTCGAAGTGGGCGTCAGCTTTCATCATGGCGCCGAGGGCCGACGAGACTCGTTCGAGCGCACTCTTGTGCTGGAGGGAGAACTCGACGCGCAACAGCGCGCATTCCTGTTAGAGGCGGCAAACCTCTGCCCAGTTGGCAACATTCTGGGTATCAACGCCGATATTCACACTCTCTCGGACCGCACCGTCTCAGGCGAAATGGCGGGCGCTCAGGCGAGTTATGAGGATGATCTGGCTGAGCTCCCCATCCCGTATATCGATGCCGATTGAGCCACACCGTGCCGTCGGTTGCCTTTGTCGAGGTTTCCCGGTCGAGTCTTCACTGACTCAAAGATTCTCGAATCCGCGCCGAATGAAGAGGTAACTCTACCACTCGTCCCAATATCAGGTTAAACAAGCGGTTGACCTCTCGGAAGTGAGAGAAGATGGATCGTTGGGAAGCAATGGGATATTTTGTCGCCGCGGTCGAGGCAGGGAGCTTCTCCGCGGCCGAGCGGCAGTTGAAAATTCCCCTCTCCCCACGATCAGCCGCAAGGTCGCCGATCTCGAGGCTCATCTCAAAACCCAGCTTCTCGTCCGGTCGACGCGGAAGTTGGCGCTGAAGAGTCTGCACCGATCGTTTTCGGCCGGCTGTATGTCGTCCCGATCGTCACCGCGTTCGTGGCCAAATTTCCCGAGATAAGTATCTATTTAACGCTCTCAGATCATACGCTCGACATCGTCGATGAGCACATTGATCTCGCCATTCGCCCGGGGACGTTATCGGATGGTGTGCTCGTTGCGACCAGGGGTCGGCGAAATTCGCCGTGTCGTGTGCGGGAGTCCCGCCTATTTTTCGGCCCACGGAACGCCAAAGACGCTGGACGATTTGGCCAAGCATATGTGTGTCACCTACACGGCCCTCGCGTCGGGCATGACCTGGGTATTCGACCCTCGAGACGGCAAACCGAGTCGAGGGGTCCGTCCTATCTGCCGATTGAAGATCAATCGGCGCAATCCTGCTCGAACAGAACGACGAATGGGCAGTGCAGCGGGCCAGATATATGACCCTGGAAACGATCGGCCAGATGAGCGATGATCCCCTGATCCGCCTGCCAGCCGTGGCACGCTGATCAGCCCGGCCCATGCCGAGAGGACGGCGATCAATGCCGCCAGCTACACCACGCAGCGGGACACGATCCATTGCAAGTTGGCGATACCGCGCCGGACTTTCTTCTACCCGATGAGGAGCGGCGGCTCCACTCGTCCAAACAGCTTCGCGAGGCAGGACCGCTGGTGGTCAGCTTCTACCGTGGCGGGTGGTGCCCATTCTGCAGCGCAGAGCTTCGCGCGCTTCAGGCAATCAAGCCAAACTTGATGACCGGCAGGCGAAGGTTGTTGTGCTTTCTCCCTATACCCGTGATTTGCCACGGCGGCTGAAACGGCAGTTGAATCTCGACCTGACGATGCTCGCAGACGTCGACCATGGCGTAGCGACATCGTACGGCATCGTGTTTCGGTCCCTGACGAAACCAGGGCGCACTATGCAGGGCTCGGTTATGACTTCGGCCACCGTCGTGGATCGTCAGAATGGATGCTGCCAATCCCCGCGACTTACGTGATCGATCAGGACGGCGTGGTCAGAGGCGCCTTTGTCGAGCCCGATTTCACGATCCGCCAGGAACCATCCGACATCCTCTCCAGAATGCGCGAACTTTCGGGATCTCGCTCTGGGGACGTTTTAACATCGGACGAATGATGTCAGCCGCGGGACACCTTCCCTAATTGGGATGAGAGTGGCAATGCACCGTTTCCCACAATGCCGCGGGCTGTTGGATCGCCAGCGAGGCCGGCCGCGCGCGGCTGCCGGCGAACACGCCGTATCTCCGCCTGGTCGATTACGAAATCGCAGCGGTCGACCACCATACGGAGGGGCTGCTGATTGCGCCGTCTTATGCCATTCCTCGTCTGCTCGCGCGGCATGGCCTGGGTTTTGAAGACGTTGATTCTCTGGGAGATCCACATAGCCTCCCGCGGCCCAGGTGCTGGCGAATGTCGCTGCAATCGAGCGGAACGAGTGGGTCCAGTCGAAGACCGGCGTTGATGCGAATTTCGGCACCTTCCCCTGGGATCGAGTCAATCCGAATGACGGCTCGGTCGCGATCGGCCATCCCTTCGGCGCAACGGGCGCGCGGGACCTGAGTCAGGCAGTGAAGGAGCTTTGGTCGCGACCGGTGGGCTCGCGGGCAGTCATCAGCGTCTGCGCCGATGGCGGCCAAGGGGCCGTGGCGCTGCACGAACGCGTTTAATAAACTGTCCCCCAGTACCCCCCTCGGCCATAACGAGGAGCTCAGCGATGCCGCGCTGATGGCCGTTTAACGCCCTACGTCCCGCAAAAAGTCTGCAAAACCCGCTCGTCCTCCCGCGGCGGCAAGGCGTAGTCTGAGCGCTCAGGCTGCTCGTCGAACGGCCTGACGACCACGTCCAGCAATTCTTCGAACGGCCGGAAGTCGGCGCCCTCGACCGCCGCCTTGATCACCGCTTCGATGCGGTGGTTGCGCGGGATGTATCTCGGATTGGTCGACAGCATGACCTGCCGGCGCTCGGCGGGAAACGCCGACTCTTCGGCTAATCGTAGCCGCCAAGCGCGTTGCCCAGTCGTCGAATTCCTTCGGATCCGCAAAGAGGCGGCGAACGCCGCTGTCGCCGGCCGGCCCCTCGATTTCTCTGGCCAGCCCCCGGAAGGTCAGCGTGAAATCGGCCCGGTTGCGCGCCATAACTCTCAGAAGATCGCCGATGAGCTGCAGGTCGCCTTCCTGCTCCGCGAGCAAACCGAGCTTGCGCCGCCAGCCGCGGTGGAAGGTCTCGTCATGGGTGGCCTGGAACCTCTTGAGGGCCTCCTCAGCGAACCGCATTGCCTCGTCCTGATCCTCATGAATGATAGGCAACAGGGTTTCCGCGAAGCGCGCAAGATTCCAGACGGCGATGCCTGGCTGGTTGGCATAGGCGTAGCGGCCCTGCCGGTCGATCGAGCTGAACACCTTTGCCGGGTCGTACTCATCCATGAACGCGCACGGGCCGTAGTCGATCGTCTCGCCTGAGATCGTCATGTTGTCCGTGTTCATGACGCCGTGGATGAAGCCGACCAGCATCCAGCGTGCGACCAGATCGGCCTGGACGGCAATCACCTGCTCGAGAAGAGCGAGATACGGCTGGTCGCATTTGGCGAGGTCGGGGAAATGGCGGCCGATGGCGTGGTCGGCCAGCAGCCTGATCGCGTCCAGGTCTTCCCGGGCGGCGAAATACTGAAATGTGCCAATGCGGATGTGGCTGGCGGCGACGCGCGTCAGCACCGCGCCCGGCAGCGGCGTCTCGCGATAGACCGTCTCGCCGGTCAGAACGGCGGCGAGTGTGTGCGTGGTCGGGATCCCCAGCGCCGCCATGGCCTCGCTGACGACATATTCGCGCAGAACCGGCCCGACGGCGGCGCGCCCATCGCCGCCGCGCGAGAACAGCGTCCGCCCAGATCCCTTGAGCTGCAGGTCGCGCCGCTTGCCTAATGTGTCTATGATTTCGCCGACCAGCAACGCCCGGCCATCACCGAGCTGCGGTACGAAATTGCCGAACTGATGTCCGGCATAGGCCAGCGCGACCGGCTCTGCACCCGCCGGGAAATTGTTTCCGGCCAGCATGGCGATTCCGTCGGAGCTCTCCAGCCAATCGGCGCTGAGCCCAAGTTGCGCTGCCAGCGGACGGTTGATTCGAATCAACTTCGGCGCCGACACGGCATTGACTCCGGGCCGCGTGAAGAACCGGTCGGGCAGGTGTGTGTAGCTATTGTCGAAGACCGGCGCGGCGACGTCCGCCTGCCTTCCCGACTGTCTCGCTGCCGTCCATTCCGCCATGGAAAACCTACTCTCCGAATGAGCTGCTGTGTCTTGAAAGTGACAGCGGCTACTGGTCTTGATCGTCTTTCCCTAACTCACCCGAATCCCGTCGGAACCCTAATACGAAGTCTCTGACCTTATCCGCGGACATCTCGCATGGCTTGAGGGATGCGTCATCCGTTCCCAGGCGGTAGAGGTTGAAACTGATGATGTCGGTTCCAGCCAATTCTCGCGCAAACAGACTGTTGCGTCGGCCGTCACCGGATCGGCGAAGGGTCACACCATATCGCCGATCCTCGTAGATCCCTTCGCTGTAACCCTCGGGGAACACGGCTAGCGCGCCCTCGAACTCAGCGCTCTCCATCCACCACACTCCCTTTCTACATGGTGGCGAGCCCTTGTTAGCACGGAACGACGGCGTCAATGGGCGACACTTGTGACGAGTGGCATCGAAGCCTCGCGCCGATCGTATCGAACCGTCGGCGTGAGCATTCCCACGATCTCCTCGCCGATCGTCGGGTGCACGGCCATGACGGACGCGAAGTGCTTCATCGTGGCTCCGCTGCCGATGGCGATGGCCAGCACCTGGATCATCTCGCCGGCTTCCTCGGCGAAGATGTGGATCCCGAGGATCCTGTCCGACTCGCCGTCAACGACGACCTTCAACAGCGAGGTTTCGCAATCGCCCGTCACCGCCGCAGTCAAAGGGCGGAAACGGACTTTGTAGACATCGACAGCGGGGTATTGCGCCCTGGCCTCCAGCTCGGTCAGCCCAACCGTTCCAATTTCCGGGCTGGAAAAGACCGCAGTCGGGATATTGGAGTAGTCGACCTGCCAGGCCTTGTTGCCGAAAACGCTGTCGGCGAAGGCATGTCCCTCACGGATCGCGACCGGCGTCAGATTGAACTGGTTGGTCACGTCGCCCACTGCATAGATGTTCGGGATGTTCGTGCGCGAGTTCGCGTCCACCGCGATGGCGCCGTCCCTCCCAGTCTTGACGCCAGCGCGCTCGAGTCCAAGCGCCATCGTGTTCGGAGCGCGGCCGAAGGCGAGCAGCACTTGGTCGGCTATCAGCCGCCCACCCTGCTCGGTCGTGACGTCGATTCTTGCGGCTTTGTCGCCTTCCGCCTTCCGCTCAAGGCGGACGATGCTGTCACTGAGCATCAGCTTGATCCCGCGGTTCGTGTAGGACGCGGCGACCGCCTGGCGGACGTCCTCGTCAAAGCCGCGGAGCACATTGCTTCCACGGCAAACGACTGTGACGTCGCTCCCCAGCGCGGCGAACAGGCCTGCAAACTCCATGGCAATGTACCCGGCGCCGCCGATGACGAGCTTTCTCGGGAAGGTCTTCAAGTCGAAGATCTCGTTCGACGTAATGCCGTGCTCAATGCCCTCAAAGGCAGCCAATTCGGGTCGTGCGCCAGTCGCGATCAGGATCGTGCGCGCACGCACCCGTCGCCCATCACCGAGAAGATGCACCGTATGTGCGTCCTCAAGTATGGCCCTGGACCTCACGACCTCGACGCCAGCAGTCTCTTGCCCAGCGCTGTACAGCTCTTCGAGACGCGCGATTTCACGGTCCTTCGCCGCAACAAGGGAAGGCCAGTCGAAACGCGGGACCGACAGACGCCAGCCGAATGCCGCAGCATCTTCAAACTTGTCGCTGAAACGCCCCGCGTAGACGAACAGCTTCTTCGGCACGCAACCGCGAATGACGCATGTCCCTCCGAGCCGGTACTCTTCGGCGAGCATGACTTTGGCGCCATGTTTCGATGCCACGCGCGCCGCGCGGACCCCTCCCGATCCGCCCCCGATGACGAAAAGGTCGACGTCAAACTTAGGTTGATGCGGAACCACAGAAGCCCTGGCCGCCGTGGTTGAATGGGTTGACGTCGACTGCACCAAATCCATGTCGTTCAAGTCAATATCCAATTCGTTCCGCGTGGGCTGGCAGAATCCAGGCCATCGTGTTGTCGGGGCGCAGCGTCCATCGCGCGCCCGTTGAATCCGGATTTCACCTTGAAATCGAACGGTCTCGATTCCTAGCGCGTGCCCTGAAAGCTCGGACTCGCGGCGTCGTGTTTTGGACTTTCGGGTCAGACTGCTCGTCGGAGGTCACACGGCCCGGACAAGATGCCGTGCGCGAGAATGGCGGGGAGCGCGGCGATAACCACGTCTTACTAATAGCATGCCCGTGCGCCTATTCCGGGACAGCGCCCTTAGTAGTTAAGCTGGGAAATAGGGTCCGTCATGTTGCGGGAGACATGAGCGACAAGCCGATACCCTGCGCAACTTAAACATACGATCTGGCTGAATAGACCTGGACCGCGCAAGACCGGCAGCGTCCAGTTCGAAATGATAGTGGATGTTGGCGCGCGTCGTTCCGAGCGCCGCCGAGATGTCACCGAACCTAGTGCTGCTGCACGTGCAATAATCCGACCGCAAGTTCGCCAGACCAGGCCAACGGGTTTTTCGATGTCGGCCGCCAATGGCAATCACTTGACCGGCAAAATATGTCGTGGATGCAAAGATCAGTTTCGAGGCTCGCCGCTTCAATCCGGACGTGGTCCAGTTTCACCAGGACGCCAAGGCCATGGCAGGCTCGGTCGGCTACACGGCAAAATTAGGGATTGACGGCCAGTTTCTCCACTCTGACCGGCTTCCTCCTCTGTGATCCCGTATACGTCGTCCGTCAGCATGTCCGTGAACCGTCAAGCCGCTGGCTCACAGCAGTAGGTCGGCCATAGGTTTGGCTGGCGGCTCCACCACGACCAACATGTTGCCAGGCAGGGGACGTTGCAGGTGCTCGACCGCATCCCACTCGCCCGTCAGCCACAAATCGACCTCTTCAGTCGCCCCGCTCGGCGCCATCGCCGACCGCTTGCTCTACGAGCGCGATCCCGGTCGTGCGCTCGGGAGAGCTCTCCTGGTCGACTCGAACAGGAACCATGTGCGGCGCTCGGCTTCGTCGATCCAGTTTTCGATCAGGCTGGCCGTCGCGACGTCGCCATGCTCGTCGCAGACATTGTGGGTTTCCCGCAGGAGCTGGGCGAGCACTAGATTGTCTTCCTTGAGTTCGGCCAGCATGTCTTCGGGCGGGACGAAATCCGCATCATTGTCCTCGAAATGCTGCAGCCTGGCGATATGGCCGATCGAGCGGATCGTCGTGCCACCGATCTTGCGGGCTCTTTCCGCGATGTCATCCGTCATCGCCAGAATCTGCGCTGCCTGCTCGTCGAGAAGGAGGTGATAATCCCGGAAATGCGGGCCTGAGATGTGCCAGTGGAAATTCTTGGTCTTGACATAGAGCGCGAACACGTTCGCCAGAAGCGCAGTGAGGGCGGCCGCAATATCCTTTGAGGCGTTGGAGCCGAGATTGCTCGGCGTGTCGAGCGGTCCCTCGCGGCGGCTCTTGGCGTCTTCCGTACTCATTCTGATCTGTCCTTCAGGGTTGATGCGCTCATGTCGTTCGCCGAGGGATGGCCGTGACCGCAAAAAACGGTAGCCGCACCCGGGAGATGATGACTCGGACATCATGTTCCGCGTGTCGGTTACGGGACCAAAGCTTCGGTACGACGATACGTGGAAAGTGACCTTGTAACCTCAGCAAGGGAAATCACCTCTCGCCATGGAGTCGATAGACGATCGTTATTGCCGCTGGCCGAGCGGCGTAATGCCGTCGCGTGCGCAGTCTTCTTTGATGCACGAAAGGCTGTGACAGGCGCAGCACTATTTCCTGCTGCCATGGAAACTATAGATACCGGCTATTGGAAAATTTCGTCCCGCGCTGCTTTCATGGGTATCGCTCATCGAGCATTCGGCGGCACTCTTGACAAAGGATGGTCGGCGCTCAGTGCGATGTTGCGCGATACTTTCACGTAGAGACCCGTCGGATGCAGATTGGATTGATCGGATTGGGCCGCATGGGCGGCAACATCGCTCGGAGGCTCATTGCCCATGGTCGGCACGACGTCGTTGTGTACGGAAGAAATGGCAACGCGGTCGAAGGCCTCCGTCGAGAAGGGGCAACGGCGGGCTCGTCGCTGAACGACCTGGTCGGCCAACTTGCCCCGCCACGAACGATCTGGCTCATGTTGCCGGCAGGTCCGGTCACCGAGGATCACGTATCCGAGCTCGGCGATCTCCTTAGTAGCGGTGACACGATCATCGATGGCGGCAACACGTTTTGGCAGGACGATATCCGTCGCGCCGCGGAACTGCGCAAGAAGAGCATTCACTACATCGATGTCGGAACCAGCGGCGGTGTATGGGGGCTCGAGCGCGGCTACTGCATGATGATCGGTGGGGACAAGGCAATTGTCGACCGCCTTGACCCCATCTTCGTGGCGCTGGCACCCGGCATTGGCCAGATTCCGCGGACCGAGGGGCGTGATTGTCGCGACCCCCGGGTCGAGCAAGGCTACTTCCACGCAGGACCAAGCGGCACCGGCCATTTCGTGAAGATGGTCCACAACGGCATTGAGTATGGCCTGATGCAGGCTTACGCCGAAGGGTTTGATATCCTGAAGAACGCGAATGTCGAAGCGCTGCCCGAGCAACATCGGTTCGATCTCAACATCCCGGACATCGCCGAAGTGTGGAGACGCGGGAGCGTCATCAGCTCGTGGCTGCTCGATCTGACCGCATCGGCACTTGCCAAGAGCGAAGCGCTGGAAAGCTATTCCGGATTCGTCGATGATTCCGGCGAAGGCCGCTGGACCGTCAACGCGGCGATCGGCGAGGCCGTCTCGGCGGATGTGATCACGGCTGCACTCTACGCACGGTTTCGCTCGCGCAAGGATCATACCTTCGCGGAGAAAGTTCTTTCCGCGATGCGACATGGCTTTGGCGGTCATACTGAGCCTCCCTCGCCGGAACCCGTAGGGCAGTCAAAAAATCATCCCACGAGTTCGTGACATGAGTGCGGATGCGTTTGCGGAACCCAAGATTCCGTCTCCTGCTGTTTGCTTTGTTCGGAGCAACGAGGGATCTCGCGCAAGAAGTTTTGCATGGTTGGCGCAATGGGCAAGCCAACGCCGGCCCGCCGTCACGTTTTTCTCGCCTCTAGCGCGTGAAAATCGGACATGACAATCGAACGCTACAACCCCCGTGTATCCGAGCCCAAATGGCAGACGGCCTGGGACGAGGCGAAGCTCTTCGAGACGAGGAACGACGCGCCGGGCGAGAAGTACTACGTGCTCGAGATGTTCCCGTATCCGTCGGGCCGCATCCACATGGGCCATGTCCGCAACTATGCGATGGGCGACGTGGTCGCGCGCTTCAAGCGCGCCAAGGGCTTCAACGTGCTCCATCCGATGGGCTGGGACGCCTTTGGTCTTCCTGCCGAGAACGCCGCGCGCGACAACCGCCTCAATCCGCGCGACTGGACCTATGCCAACATCGAGACGATGAAGGGTCAGTTGAAGACGATGGGCCTGTCGCTCGACTGGGCGCGCGAGTTCGCGACCTGCGACCCCTCCTACTACCGCCACCAGCAGAAGATGTTCCTGGACTTCTGGAAGGCCGGATTGGTCGAGCGGCGCAACGCCAAGGTTAACTGGGATCCGGTCGACATGACCGTGCTGGCGAACGAGCAGGTGATCGATGGCCGCGGCTGGCGCTCGGGCGCGCCGGTCGAGCAGCGCGACCTGACCCAATGGTTCTTCAAGATCACCTCGATGGCGCAGGAGCTGCTCGATGGGCTGGAGACGCTGCCGCGCTGGCCGGACAAGGTCAAGCTGATGCAGTCGAACTGGATCGGCCGTTCCGAGGGCCTGCAGATTCGGTGGAAGCTGGACCCGGCTTCCGCGCCCGATGGGGAAAGCGAGATGGAGGTCTACACCACCCGGCCCGACACGATCTTCGGCGCGTCCTTCATGGCGATCGCCGCCGATCATCGGCTAGCAAAAAAGGTGGCGGAAAAGAACCCGCAACTGGCGACCTTCATCAATGAGATCAAGCGATCCGGCACGTCGGCGGCGGAAATCGAGACTGCCGAGAAGAAGGGCTTCGACACCGGCATGCGCGTGGTGCATCCCTTCGACGAGAACTGGACGCTGCCGGTCTATGTCGCCAACTTCGTGTTGATCGACTACGGCACCGGCGCGATCTTCGGCTGCCCGTCCGGCGATCAGCGCGACCTCGACTTCGCCAACAAATATGGCCTGCCGGTGGTGCCGGTGGTGATGCCGGAAGACGCCGACGCGGCGACGTTCCAGATCACCGAGGAAGCCTTCACCGACGACGGCGTGATGATCAATTCGCGTTTCCTCGATGGCATGAAGCCGGCGGAAGCGTTCAACGAAGTAGCCCAGCGCCTTTCCGGCGTGACGATCGGCGGCAGGCCGCGGGCGAGCCGAAAGGTGCAGTTCCGCCTACGCGACTGGCTGATCTCGCGCCAGCGCTACTGGGGGTGCCCGATCCCGGTGGTCCACTGCGACGATTGCGGTGCGGTGGCGGTCACCGCCGACCAGTTGCCGGTGCGGCTGCCCGATGACGTGTCGTTCGACAGGCCGGGCAACCCGCTCGACCACCACCCGACGTGGAAGCACGTCGCCTGCCCGAACTGCGGGAAGGATGCGCGGCGCGATACCGACACGATGGACACGTTCGTGGACTCCTCGTGGTATTTCGCGCGCTTCACCGATCCGTGGAACGAGGCACAGCCCACCGACCTTGCCTATGTCGACGGCCCGAAGGGCTGGCTGCCGGTCAACCAGTATATCGGCGGCATCGAGCATGCGATCCTGCATCTGCTCTATTCGCGCTTCTTCGCGCGGGCGATGAAGGTCACCGGGCACCTGAACAGCGTCGAGGAACCCTTCCAGGGCCTGTTCACCCAAGGCCTCGTCGTCCACGAGACCTACAGGCTGGGCAACGGTGCCTGGGTCACGCCGGCGGAAGTCAAGGTCGAGGAGACCAACGACAGGCGACGCGCCAGCATGATCAACTCCGGCGAGGAAGTCACGATCGGCCCGATCGAGAAAATGTCGAAATCGAAGAAGAATGTCGTCGATCCCGACGACATCATCGCAAGCTACGGGGCCGACACAGCGCGCTGGTTCATGCTGTCGGATTCGCCGCCCGAGCGCGACGTCATCTGGACCGGGACCGGCGTGGAAGGGGCGCACCGCTTCGTCCAGCGGGTGTGGCGGCTCGTCTCGGAGATCGCGCCGGCGATGGCGGGCGTCTCGCCAGCCCCTGCGCGCGTCGGCGATGCGGCTACGGTCTCGAAAGCGACGCACAAGGCGGTGAAGGCAGTCGGCGAGGATATCGAGCGACTGGGCTTCAACAAGGCGGTCGCGTGCCTCTACGAGCTGGTCAACGTCCTGTCGGCTCAGGTGGCGGGTGCATCCAGTGCCGATGCCGCCCCCAGGGCGGCGCTGCGCGAGGCGGTCGAAGCGCTGGTGCGGATGATCGCGCCGATGGTGCCGCACCTGGCCGAGGAGTGCTGGGCGGCGCTGGGCGGCGATGGTCTGGTAGCGAATCTGCCCTGGCCGGACTTCGATCCGGCGCTCGTCGTCGACGACGAAATCGTGCTGCCCGTGCAGATCAACGGCAAGAAGTGCGGAGATATGACAATTGCCCGCGATGCAGACCAAGCCGTCATCGAAGAAGCGGCGCTAGCGCTCGATTTCGTCCGCAAGGCACTCAACGGTGCACCGCCTCGTAGGGTGATCATCGTGCCGCGGCGCATCGTGAACGTCGTTCCCTAAACGGATGATAACGTCAGACACTGTTCGCTGACTGGAATGCCACTGCTCAATCCATTCAAGCTACGCGAGCGAATTGCAAGGGGCTGACTTACAGCCGCCCGAGTTCCCTTAGTTCCCGCAAGGCTGCCGCATCGCGCGCGGTGACATCCGGAAATTCTAGATCGGACCCGACATCGTCGGTATAGCGCCAAGAGCGGGCACATCTTTTCCCCTTCGCTCTGTCGGAGACGACGGCGACACCCTTGACGTCCTCCAGCGAGAAAGCGCCGGACGGCGCTACCTCGGCTCGGATGTCGATGCCGCTGGTGATGCAGATTTCGGCCATATTGACGCCTTCGATCGCCGCGCACAGGACGGGGTCGGCAACATAGACCACTGGAGCTGCCTCCAGCGACGACCCGATCCTTTTTTCCTTGCGCTCAATCTCCAATGCCCCGGTGACGACGCGGCGAATCTGCCGGATTTTACGCCACTTCTGCGACAATGCGTCGTTCCGCCATTCTTCTGGCAGTTCTGGAAACTGCTCGAGGTGCACTGAGACCGCATCCCGCTTGCGGTCGAGCCAGGCTTCTTCCATGGTGAAGGGCAGCATTGGGGCGAGCCACTTCACCACGCAGTCGAACAGGGTGCGCACGACTTCGATTGCCGCCTTGCGACGGGTGCTGGATGGCGCGTCGCAGTAGAGCGCGTCCTTGCGGATGTCGAAGTAGAATGCCGACAGCTCCACCACCATGAAATCGAGCAGAGCGCGGCTGATGTGCTTGAAGTCGAAGGCGTCGTAGCCCTTTCGCACCAGCTCGTCGAGCTCGGCTAGGCGATGCAGCATCAGGCGCTCCAGCTCCGGCATCTGGGCAAGCGGTACATCCTCGTCCTCGTCATGCGCGAGCGTGCCCAGCATCCAGCGGATGGTGTTCCTGAGCTTGCGGTAAGCGTCGACGTTGGTCTGGACGACGTTCCTGCCCAGCCGCTGTTCCTCCCGATAGTCGGTGGTCATCACCCACAGCCGCAGGATATCGGCGCCGGACTGCTTCATCACATCCTGCGGCGCGATCGTGTTACCAAGCGACTTCGACATCTTGCGGCCCTCCTCATCCACGGTGAAGCCGTGGGTGATGACAGAGTCGTAGGGTGCGCGTCCACGCGTGCCACAGCTTTCGAGCAGTGATGAGTGAAACCAGCCGCGATGCTGATCGGAGCCTTCCAGATAGACGTCGGCCGGCCATTTCAAATCCGGCCGATCTTCCAGTGCGTATGTGTGGGTAGAGCCGGAATCGAACCAGACGTCGAGGATGTCCATGACCTGCGTCCACTCGGCCGGGTCGTGGACATGGCCAAGGAAGCGCTCTTTGACGCCGTCGGCGAACCATGCGTCCGCGCCCTCGGCCTCGAACGCCTCAAGGATGCGGGCGTTGACGGTCTCGTCCTTCAGCACCTCGCCGTTCTCGTCGGCAAAGACGCAGATCGGCACACCCCAGACGCGCTGGCGCGACAGCACCCAGTCGGGCCGGTCCTGGATCATCGCACGCAGGCGCGCCTGGCCGGCGGCCGGCACGAAGCGGGTGGCATCGATGGCCTTGAGCGCGCGGCTGCGCAGCGTGGTGCCGTCGCCGAGCTCCTTGTCCATGTAGACGAACCATTGCGGCGTGTTGCGGAAAATCACCGGCTTCTTCGAGCGCCACGAATGCGGATACTGATGCTTCAGCCGCCCGCGGGCAAACAGCATGTTCGCCCCGATGAGCGCCTCGATGACGGTCTCGTTGGCGTCGCCCTTTTTGCCATTGTCGTCTATGACGCGCGCGGCCCCACCCTCACGATCCGGGCCGAAGCCCGGCGCATCGTTGGTGAAGAAGCCGGCATCGTCGAGGGTGAACGGGATGTCGGTGTCGATGCCACGCGCGGCAAGCTCCTTGGCCGCGTCCATCCACGCGTCAAAGTCCTCGCGGCCATGGCCCGGTGCGGTGTGCACGAAACCCGTGCCGGCCTCGTCGGTGACGTGATCGCCGGGCAGCATGGGGACGACGAAATCATAGCCGCCGCCAAGCCCCTTGAGGGGATGGACGAGCGTCATCGATGCAAGCTCTTCGGCCTTCACCTCGCGCAAGCGTTTGGATTGCAGCTTGGTCTTCGCAAACGATTCCTCGGCCAGTGCATCCGCTAAGATCAGCTTTTCGCCACGCTGCGGGCCAAAATCGTTTTCTGTAGCCGTGACCTCGTAGAGACCATAGGAGATGCGCGGTGAATAGGAGACGGCGCGGTTGCCGGGAATGGTCCAGGGCGTCGTCGTCCAGATGACGACAAAGGCCTTCGCCAACTCGCTATTGCTTTGATCATGTTCAGCGCGCGTGGTCTCGGGCTCGAGGTGGGTGACCATGTTGCCGAGAGCTACCGGAAACTTCACCCAAACCGTATCGCTCTCGTAGTCATGATACTCGACTTCGGCCTCGGCCAGTGCGGTGCGCTCGACCACGCTCCACATAACCGGCTTGGAGCCGCGATAGAGCTGGCCCGACATGGCGAACTTCAGCAGCTCGCCGGCGATGCGCGCCTCGGCGTGGAAGGCCATGGTCGTATAGGGATTGTCGAAGTCGCCCTCGACGCCGAGGCGCTTGAACTCCACCGTCTGCACGTCGATCCAGTGCTGGGCGAATTCGCGGCACTCCTTGCGAAACTCGACGACTGGCACCTCGTCCTTGTTCTTGGCTTTGGCGCGATACTGCTCCTCGATCTTCCATTCGATCGGCAGACCGTGGCAGTCCCAGCCGGGTACATAGTTGGAGTTGTAGCCGCGCATCTGGAAGGAGCGCGTGATGACGTCCTTGAGGATCTTGTTAAGGGCATGGCCGATATGGATATTGCCGTTTGCGTAGGGCGGGCCGTCATGCAGAACGAAGAGCGGCCGGCCGGCAGCCGTCTCCCGTAGATGCTCGTACAGCTTCATCTCCTGCCAGCGCTTGACCAGCAACGGCTCCTTGTCCGGCAGGCCCGCGCGCATTGGAAACTCCGTCTGCGGCAGATAGAGGGTCTTGGAATAGTTGATCTTCTCAGCGGCCTTGGTCATTGCTTCGCCACGACAGGTGAAACCTTGCTTGATTGCAATTTGAGTTGGCGCCTCTCAATGGACGTTCTGTTTCGTCCAGCGATTCGGGCGTGTGGAGCCGCGGGGGGATTCCACAAGTTCTTTCGGCCAACTCAAGCAGTCCGCCAACTCGCGCATGCAGCTTTTGTTGTCTTCTCATCTTGCAGGATAGCTTCAGTGATACGCACCGCGAATCCACAATCTGTCGCCGTTCGTCCAGAGACGGAACTCGCCCCAGGAGCCCGAGCATGTTTATGCTTCGCTCGGCGATTTTGCGTTCGAGAGGATGATCGTGGATAGTTCCGGCGCACACGGAGGCCACGAGGATAGCGATCTTGGCGGCCGCAAATTCACTGGTTGATGGAAAAACCTGACCAGCGATGAAGAGCGACATGGTGAAGCCGATGCCCGCGAGCGCCCCGGCACCCGCGAGCTGGCACCAACTATAGGCTCCTGGTTTCTCGGCTATACCGGTTCGTACCGCGATCATCGAAGCGCCGATGAGGCCGAGCGGTTTGCCCAACACCAGCCCTGTCATGATCGCCAGTACAAGTGGACCGTGGCCATCAAGAGCGTCGGCGGAAAGAACGACGCCCGCATTCGCCAACGCAAAGATTGGGAGCACAAAAAAAAGCTGAATCGTGCCCCGGGAGCCGAGCTCCCAGTGACAGAATTCCGCGATGGCATCGCCAACTGGTGGTTCGAGAACACGAGTGCCAGCACGGTCGCAATGAATAGAAGGACACCCGCAGACGGACCCCAGCTTGCAAAATCGAGTGCGGTTGCCCTGACACGATGGCCGAGCGTACCGAGCATCGCATCGCCGAGCGTGACATCGTCCCATGGCCCGTCGTACCTCCGCCCGTTAATGAAGAAGGTCGGCGTGAAAACCACACCATTGGCGTTGGCCGAGCGTTCATCCTCATCAACACGCGCCCGCGCTCGCTCGGAGATTTCCGGAGATTCGAGATCGAGTTCGGTCTTGACCGCGAGGAGATCGTCTTCAGTCAATTTCGACGAACGCGTCATCAGTTCCAGGTGAACTTTCCAGAATTGTTCCGGCGTGGCGTACTCCGCGATTTCCGCCGCGCGGCGTGCGAGGTCGTTGTTCGCTAGTGGACGGTGCCGAATCATGTACCGCATGCGGTCGCCGAACCGATCACGCAGTGAGGCGATGGTCTCGTTGGCCACTCGGCAATGGGGACACGCGTAACTCCCGTATTCGACCAGCGTAATTGGAGCGTCGGAAGCGCCAAGGATATGGTCGCGTGTCTCGTCTACAGGTGGGTCAAGACGGCGGGAGGGGATAAGCAAGAAGAGAAATCTCCGTTTCCTGGTCGTACTGACGGGCAATCAGGATTGTGAGCAAAGACATGACCCACCGCACCTACCGTACGAGCCGACCGTCGCCAGCCCGTCGTTTGCTCATTGGATCAGGAAGCCGAACTGTCTAAGCCTCGAACCCGACGCGTAACTGGGCTGAAAGCCCCTCCATTCTCGCCACGGCCTGGCAATGCCATAAGCGCCATCATTTCCGCGAGCGTCTCGCTCGTCACGAGACCGATCAGCTTCCCGGTGGCGTCCGTCACCCCCACAGTCGACGCGGAATTTTCCTGCATCGCTCTGAAAGCATGCTCGAGGGTGGCGCGACAGTCGACCGTCGGAACAGGCACGGTCATGGCGTCGGCCACCCGTGCATCCGGCCCCACCTGTTTCCTCGACCGAACGATGTCGGTGCGATCCAGAATGCCGACGAAACCTCCATTGCCGTCGACCACGGGAAACGCTCTTTGTGCGGTCCGCAATAGAGCCTCTACAGCGTCGTCGATGTGAGTATCCGGCTGGAGCGTCACGAACTGAGTCATCATCGCCTGGCGCACCGGCACTCCATGCGAGACCGCGCGTAACGCGACCGAATGGGCTTCCGAGGAGGCAGCCAGATAAACGAAGATGGCGATGAAGACGAGTATCGGATTGTGGAAGAGCCCGATGAAGCCGAGTACGAAGGCGGTGAATTGGCCGATCGAAGCGGCGCGCTCAGTCGCCCGCACAAAGCCCATGCGGCTTGCGAGAGCCGAACGAAGCACGCGGCCGCCATCCATGGGGAAGGCGGGAATAAGGTTAAAGAGCGCGAGAAAGAGATTCACCGTGGCAAGCCGGTCCACCATTGGAACCTGCATGTCGTCGATACCCATAGCGGCAGTTGCGCCCAGGTGTGCATGGGCAAAGACGATCAACGCAGCGGCGATGGCCACGTTCACGGCTGGACCTGCAATCGCGATGAGGAATTCCTCCCAAGGCTCCTCCGGAATACGTTCGAGCTGCGCGACACCGCCAATTGGCAACAGCGTCACGTATGGCGTCGGCACACCGAAAGCCCGGGCGGTAAAGATGTGCCCGAACTCGTGCAGCAGTACGCACAAGAACAATAGCACCACGAAGAGCAACGTGTTCCACGCCGCGGCGGCGCCGTTCGACGCGTAGCTCGAGGCGAAGATCCACGCGAGAAACAGCACGAACGTGATGTGCAGTCGCACTACTGTTCCCGCTACCTTTCCGATGTTCAGTGACCAGGACACATAAGCCTCTTGTTGCTAGTTATGTCTGTTGTGATGGACAGGAAATATCCGGTGCGAGTGAGGTCGGCAGACTTCCCGCGCATCTTCACGGGGGGCCGGACCGCTCTCGCTGACTGCTCTGACAAACCTGTCGATGTCGATGCTGAATCCGTCCTGTAGAACCACGCCGTCGGGGTCTATCGCCACGAACCACGGCGTGCCGCCGGTGCAGTAGTTTTCCATCGTCGTTGGATTGACGCCAAGCGGCGAACGGCTTTCGTGGCCAAAGGGAATTCGCAGGCCGTACCGTTGCTGGTCTAAGGGCAGCTTATCTCGGGTGTTGACATAGGTGCCCTCGAACGCGGTCTGGACTGCTGCAAAGCCGACGTTCTTGGTGTTGGGATTTTGAACCAGCGCCTGGAGAGTCGGGAATCCGGTCGAATGGCAACCGTCGCACCAATGTTGATAGAAAAACAGTAGTCTATAGCGCGCACCGAGCTCCTCCAAGGTAAGAGGCGGGCGCTGCTTCCCGTCAGCATCGATCCAGTACGGAACAGCGAGTTCCGGGGCTGCTCGTCCTGCGATGGTCTGGATCATGTCGTTGCTCGCAATCCTGATTGCACGCCCCCCTCTGCAGTCGGTGTTATTGCCGTGAAATTCGCCGGTAAAGATATGATTTCAATAACCGCATGTAATGCCGCGGCCGGGATGATCGTAGCGTGAAGAGACCGCTGGCGCCGGCCGAGTGTGCCGCTCGAGGGAATGCTCGTGAAATAGGCGCCTCGGCCCAGGCGGACCTCGCCGTTCCGGCAAAAGCCGGCGTCCGCTCGGCAGACGTGATTTTTAATTTCAACGGGATTGAACTCAATCCTCAACTCATTGTCGCCCGCCGCCCGTTGGCTCCGGAATTGGCGTTCAATTCTACCTATCTACCCCTCGGCCCATCGTCGATGTGAACGCGTGGGAATGGATTCGATAACAGTCGGATATTTTCCAGCGAGGGGCTGCTGACGTACCGTCTGCAAAGACTCACTAGGAGTTTCGGATGAGTTTAAAAGTAGCTGATGTCGTGGACGCCGTTTCGCAGCTCGTCGACCAGGGTTACGAACGCGAGTTTCGCATAAAGGATGGTCGCCTTTTCGACCTGGCACGTAGTTCGGCGCTGGACACGAAGGACATCCACGTGGACACCGCCCTGCGGTTGGCGAGCGGGAGAGACGGCGAGGATTCCTCCAATATCTATGCCATTTCGGATCTGAAGTCGCACAGCAAGGGATTGCTCGTCGACGCGTACGACATTTTCGACGAGATCTGCGACCGGGGATTGGCGGATCGGCTGGCGGAGAACCGCGAGTTTGTCGAAGGTAGTGATGTCCCGAGCCGCTACGGCTTGCGCAAGGTCCACAAGCGCGAGTTCGACCGCGATCCGGAGCGCTACGTCCTGCGCATCGACTACCCGGACTTTCCGGAATGCCCCTTCGGCGAGTCATTCTCGATGCTCGGTTTCGATACTGCCGAGCAGACATATGTATGGCTGGTGACCAGCATACTCCAGGATTCACGGCTGAACCGAATTCCGTATCAGGGCGCGGATGTTCCGGACAACGAATGAATTACGTCCGCGACCATGGCGATGCTTCTAAAGCCGTAGTGGATAGCCGGACCGAGCGGAACAAGAACCCTGAGGGAGTGAACGATGGACAAGAACGTCATCAAAGAGACGATGCTCTCGCTCGAGGCCGCCGCCTTTCAAAGTGCCCGCGAAAAATACTTTGATTATGTTGCTGACGCTCGGCTCGACCGCAGTGAGCCGATAGAGAACGATGAGCACGCACAGGCGGAGGTCGCCAGTGATTTTTCCGAAGCACTGGACGATACGGTTCACGATCACAGCGACAAGCTCGATAAGCTTAGAAAGATCGACTTCGGGCCAAAAACGACCGTCACCGAGGGAGCGCTCGTGCGGCTTTCCGGTCGCTACTTCATCATTGCAGTCTCCACGGCCAAGTTCACATGCGAAGGTCGGGAGATCATGGGGATTTCCACAATGGCTCCGATCTTCGAGGCAATCGAAGGAGCACGGGCCGGAGAGACGGTGGAGTTCAAGGAGAGGAAGCTTGTGATCGAAGACATCGCATAGCGATGCTTGCCCGCGCTAACGAGCGTGGCGAAACGCAAAGGGCTGATAAAGGTTCTCGTCGACTCAAGTTCCGGGAGAATCCTGGGTGCGGCAGTCCCCGGAATAGAGGGTGACGAAGTCGCTCACTCGCTTCTGCAGCCGATGGCGGCCGGAACATCGTACGAGCAGATGATGCAGACGGTACACATTCATCCGACGGTAAGCGAGCTCATTCCCACGGTGTTGGCCGGCCTCAAACCACTTGAGTGATCGACTTGAACCGGGGCCAAGGTGTCCGGGCGACGGCTGCGAAAAGAGCGTCGCCACGGTCTGAAGCGCGGAAGGAGGCGCAGCGTTGATCGGCAGCGTGCAGGAACCGCAGGAGCGCCCAAGTGTGGCGGCTGTGACCGACGCGCTTGGAAGGGTGCTCAATCACCAAGCCAATGCGCTGGACCTCGTCTCGCCGACGCCCGGACGCGTCCTCTTCGGTGTTGCCGTCACAATCCGTTTCATTCCCTATCGGGACGATCTGTTCCAGGAAGAGGCCAACAGTTTCGCGCGATGCTTCTATGCGGCGATCGGCAATGAGCCGCAGGGGAAGGTCATTGTGTTTGACAGCGCCGGGTACGGCAATACGTCGGTAGGCGGCGGCACGAAACTTTCCAGGCTAAATAACACCGGCGTCGCCGGATTGATAACCAACGCACGTCTGCGCAACTTTCGCGAGCTGGCCGAGTATGATCCCGTATTCTATTGCGCCGGCGAGGCGGTGCGCGCAGGCACGGCCGAGCTAATGCCCTCTGGGGTGAACGTGCCGGTTGTCTTGCACGGTGTCACCGTCGTCCCCGGAGATTATGTGTACGCCGACTCTTCGGGTGCCGTCATTATACCCGCAACGCACTTCGAGGAGGTGTGGGGGGCAGCCACCGAAATCGAAACCAACGAAGTAGTCCAACGGCAATCGATCCGAGAGGAAAATCCGGAAGACGTGAACGTGGGAAGCCGCGAACACTGAAGCGGGTGGCTCTCTTCGCGCGATCAAGCCCTTGAGTTGGTGCTGAGATGTCGGAAGCCGAAAGACGCTTCTGCATTCGCCCGCGAGATGGCGGCTTTCCTGTGGGCTATCGGTGCACTGAAGATGCGGTGCGCTTCCCCCGTGAAGATCGAGCTTCCGGCAAACGCTCGTCTCCCACTGACGTCGCCGCCTGAAGCTAATTGATCGGCTTCAATCCGGCGGAACAACCGGGACAGCACGGAGACGGGATGTGGCCACGATGGGGAATTCCCGCGCTAGCTATGTGGCTGGGCAACGGCCCAACGCCCGATTCTAGACAAGGAATAGCCCAAGACGGATTACGGAAGTGCGGTAGCCAACCCGCGGATAAGAGCATGATCGACCGTCGTCTCAAGGGCTCATCCCGTCCCCGGGCTGTCATCAAAGGCAAACATCCTGTGGCAAAGACATGGGGCGGAACAGTTCATCTACCACGCTTGACCACGGTCATAAGAGCTAGCCGACCGCGCGGGACGCACGCGCGCATGACGCTTTAAGGCGACGATACCCTCGTCTATCGAATGCATGTCCAAACGGAATTTCCAATGCCCTCTGCAGCGTCCGATCATGAGATCCACTGGGTTGGCCGAACATCCAACCGCCTCGACGTTGGATGAAGTCATTGCGCTGAGCTGTTTGCCGCACCCGGGCAACAAAGGAGAACCGAATGAAATCACGGAAGACCGTCGGCCCGGCCGTCGCCGTCTCGCTGGTCGCGGCAAGCGTGGCGGCGCTCGCGTAGATGAGCAGACCCGCTTCAGCCGGCCCGATCGCGAACGTCGTGGACGCTGATATGTCATCGGTCAGGCCGTCGCGCTGCGCCGAGTAGTCCTCGAAGCGAGGCCACATGGTTCAACCTTCGCTTTCGGACACGACCCAAGGCCTCCGGCATTAGATGTCTACGCGCCTCGTTGCCGCGGCATTTTCAACAAAGAGGGCGAAAGCACTCTCGTACCTCAGCCTATCCTGAACAATAGGAATCATCATGACCAACGGAACCACCATGACCAACGCCGTCATAGACTGTATTCTGAGCCGCAGCTCCACCAAGTACTACGACCCCACCGCCGCCTTGAGCGACGACCAAATCCGCGAGCTGGTGCGAATCGGCACCACCGCGCCGACATCTTTCCACTTGCAGAACTGGCGCTTCATTGCCGTGCGCACCCCGGAAGCCAAAGCCAGGCTGAGCCCAATCGCATGGAGTCAGCCCGCGATCACCGAAGCGGCCGTTACCTTCATCGTCTGCGGACAGTTGGCCGATTCCAGCGTAGTACCAGAGCGTCTGGCACCGCTGGTAGAGGCCGGCATCATGCCCGCAAAGATGGTGCCGGAATGGGAAATCCCCGCACGCGATCTGTACATGGAGTACCCGCAGCGCCAGCGCGACGAGGCAGTTCGCACCGGCACCTTCGGCGCGGCGGCGATGATCTATGCGGCCCGCTCGCTAGGCTTGGGTTCGACGCCGATGATCGGCTTCGATGCCGAAGCGGTGCACCGCGAGTTCGGACTGACCAAGGATGAAGTACCGGTCATGCTCTTGTCCGTAGGGGCGGAGCGTCCGGGAAACTGGGCGCAGAAGTCGCGCCGTCCGGTCGCCGATGTGCTGCATCTCGTATAAGTATTAGTTACGGAGAACACGATGCCAAGAACCGCTGCCCTAAAGTCGGAACAGGTACCGACCGATTGCAAACTGACTCTCGATGCGTTCTCCAAGACCATCGGGTTCACCCCAAATATGATGGCGACCTTTGCGCAGAGCCCGATCGCGTTCAACGCGTGGGCCTCCCTGCTCGGCTCCTTGAGCAAGGCGCTCGACGTGAAGACGCGCGACAGCATTGGCCTCGCAGTCTCGGAAGTGAATGGCTGCAACTACTGCCTGTCGGTTCACAGTTTTACGGCCGAGCATATGGCTAAGCTTCCGACCGATGAAATTATGCTCGCACGGAAGGGACACGCCAGCGACCCGAAGCGGAATGCCGCGGTCCAGTTCGCGCGCAAAGTCATCGAGACCCGAGGCCATGTCAGTGACGCCGATCTGAAAGCCGTCCGCGATGCTGGCTACACGGATGCGAACGTCATAGAGATCGTCGCGCTGGTGGCTATGTACTCCCTAACGAACTTTTTCAATAACGTATTCGATCCCGAGAACGACTTTCCGGCCGTTGCGCCGGCGAGCGCGATCTGAATTCTATCCGGTCGCATCGACCATTTGCGAGAGCACTTGGAGGCGCCGTTTGATGCGAGCGTGACGTCATCGCCCAGATGCACCGAGGACCGTTTCTCGGGAACGCGTCTGGGCTTTTCGGATGTATCGGGAAGGTTAGGGTAAATTTCGCACCAAATCAGGATTGCACAATTATCCCTACGGCCGATCGCGCAAAACCATGTGCTGCTTCGGAAGATCGAATGGGGAAAACGGAAAACGAAGAATGCGGCGGCGCTACGGTCGTAGCAAGGCGTTGCTTCCAAGAGCGTTAGATGCCGTATAGGGAGGTTCCAGCATCAGTCTCACGAGAACGACGCTGTCTATCGGTCCTTCTGCCATGCATTCGGCACAGGCAGTGCAATCCGTCCCGCTCAATGAACCTCAGGTCTGAGCTCCGTTTCCTGATCCGCGCTGATGCACGTATCAACCTCACAGCCGATCGCCGCTCGTGCGGCCGCACCATAATCCCGCCTTCGGCGGCAAGGGCTCAGGGGGGACGAGACCAGTCTTGATGACGACGTTTAACCCATGCCGCAATGCGGTCGTCTACCTGGTTCCGGCAGGACTGATCAGGCCCCGGGCCGAACTGCGATTCACCAAGGTCGCCATGGCCTGACGACAGCTCCCTCTATCACCACGCCGGCGCTGACATACTTCCACAAAGCCACGACCAGCTTGCGGGCCAACGCCGTGATCATCACCTTCTTGAAGCGACCGCCATTCTGGGCAACGCGCTCGTCGAACCATCGACTGAGCAACGAACCTGGTTGGTGTCGCAGCCAAAGCCAGGCCATTTCCAGTAGCGTCGATCGCACTCGCGGATTTCCGGACTTCCCGATCCCTGTTCCCGGTCGATCGATCCGCTCTGCCAGGGCGTCGGAGCAAGACCGGCATAGGCAGCCACCTGCCTTCGATTGCCAAAGTGACGGAATAGCCCTTCGGCCCAGAGAACGGCGGCAAATTCCGGCCCGACACCGACGACCTTCAACAGCAAGGCAACTTCCCGCGCGGATTGCCGTTCTTTTGCAAGCATGGCGTCCCGCTCGGCTTCTACTGCCTTGATCTGATCGAGCAGCATCTCCATCCGGTCGAACTCGCGCAGGACCCGGAGCTTCATGTGTTCGGGCAAATCCTGCCGATCGGCTCTGCGAAGTGCCTCCAACCGATCGCATGATCACGCCGTAGAGGGTCGTAGCCGGCGATGCCCTGTGAGAAGAGAAGCCCCTTGATCCGGTTGCTGTGCCGGATGCGTTCCTCCATCAACACCTTGCGTTCCCGTACGATGCGGCGCAGACGCGCTGGCGCGAAGTCCAACCGTCTTCATTGACCGAGCACTCGATCCCATCCGGCCCTTGGCTCGACGATGACCAGGTCGCTAGATTTGCGCGAAAGGACCTGGAGAGGTTTGGATCGAGCGCTTCGGTCAGTCATCGATGGAACGTCACGATGTCCCAAGCCTGACGGTGGCATGACCTGGCGAAGCGTAGCGTCATGCAATCCATTCCCGATCGTTATTTCGCTGCGGCCACGGCTCGCGATAGTGTCGCGGTGAATGTGGCTATGACTGCGAGGAGCATGAAATGAAGACGGCGACTTGGAACGGCGCGACGATCGCGGAGTCCGATAAGACAATCGTCGTCGAGGGAAACCACTACTTCCCGCCAGGGAGTGTCCGCAAGGAATTCCTACAGGCGAGTTCGACGACGAGCCGCTGCCCATGGAAGGGCACGGCGAGATATTATTCGTTGCTGGTGGATGGAAAGCCCAATGAGGATGCCGCGTGGTACTATCCGGAGCCGTCCACGGGGGCCGCGAACATCAAGGACTACGTGGCTTTCTGGAACGGCGTCGACGTCAGATAGCCGGACCGCCTGTCCTCCAAGAACGTGCCGGGGGTCCAGATTCCGTGTCCGCGAATCCTCGGAGTGGCTTCTGCTTTGACGGGCAATTCGCCTACGCGTCAATACTCGTCTGAGGACGGAAGAAATATCAGGCGCAACACCGATTCGAAACTCGGGAACCTTGCGACAGATCCTTCGCGCAAGATCAAGTTGCAGCCAGCCAAGTCCTCCGAGGCTTATGTGATAAAAGGAAAGTGATATGGAACAATCCCACCAGATCGGCGACAGGATCACTGACAAATCAGCACCGCCCGATGACGGCACGGTCCGCGAGTGGATCGGGCCGAAGGCCTACGAGCATTGGGCCAAGCTGCAAAACTGGATCGAGGCATACTACCCCGGTGTGTTCGCACCGGATTGGCTCTACGGTGGCAAGAAGCGCGGTTGGTCCCTGCGCTACAAGAAGACCAAGGCATTCTGCACCTTGATACCGGAGTACAGGCTGTTTTCGGCTGTGGTGGTCTTGGGGGGAGCTGAACGAGAGAAGTTTGAGGAGAGGCGTTATGTCTGGCGCTCGCCGTTGGTCAAGCTCTACGATGAAGCCAAAACATACATTGACGGGAAATGGCTGACAGTTGGCATCTCATCCGCAGACGATCTCCATGATGTGACGAACCTTTTGACTATGAAACGCCCTTCTCCACGTTCACCCGGTTGAGTGCCGCGGAATTCCAGACTTTTAGCGCAAATTCAGGATTTTATCGGCAGCATATAGCTGGATGCAAGATCTTCAGCGTGTTGAATGATGCATCGGCCGCCCTCCAACGACCTGGAAGCGATTTTGCGTGGTCAGGTTGGACAGGAAAAGCCGAAGCGGAGCTCGCCGGAGGCGAGTCGAACCACTGTCATGCGCCTCGAGAAGCGAAACTTCGGCCATGGCCAACCGAACCGGATTGCCGGCCGTCCACGATCCATATGTTCCGCGCGCCCGGTTTCAGCGTGTTGAGCGGCGGATAGGTGATCTGTGCATCGTCGAGCATCGGTCGGAAGCGTTGGCGTCTGAGGCGGGCTAGGCCGCGACAAGCCCGAGCGTGCTGTCGCTCGTCTATGCCGGAGGCACCACCGCCGTGAAGACGATTTCGATGAGCTGCTCGGGAAAAGCCAGTCTCGAAACGCCGATCAGATTGCTGGCGCACTGAGGCCGCGCGGTGGCCTAGGCTTCCTTGTGTACCTTGCCCGCACCCGAGCCTGAGTGGGCGGGCGCAGGCGGAGCCGCCGTGATCTCGACCAAATACACCCCAGGTTTCACGCCAGTATTGTGGAACAGGCGGACCGTCTCGCCGTCAGCGACTGCAACTGTTGTAGCGTATGTATCATCCAAAGACCTCCTGTTGACGATCCCGCATAGACGCCAGCGGGCTATGATACTTGCGTGCCGACGCTCTGCGGCGCCTCTTCGATAAGCTCTTGGCGCGAAGCTCCCCAGAGCAGGGTAGTCCCAACGGCGGCCGAAAGAATCGACGCGGCGAACACGGCGATCTTGGCGGACGAGAAGTCACTGGTGCTTGGAAACGCCTGCCCGGCGATGAAGAGCGACATCGTGAAGCCGATGCCAGCGAGGGCACCTGCCCCGGCCAACTGCCGCCACGTGTACTCCGCCGGCTTGACAGCTATGCCTGCGCGCACGGCCGCGGCGGCCGCGAGGAAAACGCCGAGCGGCTTTCCTATGGCGAGGCCGGCGATGATCGCGGCTATGAGCCAGCCATGCCCAACGAAGAGGAACGGGTTGATCGCCACACCCGCATTCGCCAGTGCGAAGATCGGGAGGACAGCGTAACTCGACCGCGCACCGGCGTGCCGCAGCAGCCGGTCGGCGGGCGATTCAAGTCTGTCGTAAATTGCGTCGAGCGCGTGCAGGGCCGGGGTGGAGGGGCCATGCCTGAGAACCTCGCCCTCGTGCCGGGCCTCGGAGGCGATGATGGTGCTGGCCTGCGCCATCAAGGCGGCCAAGTCGGCGGGCGGCCGTGTCGGAATGAACAGCGCAAGTACCACGCCGGCCAGCGTAGCGTGGAGGCCGCCCGCGTAGACGAACGCCCACAACACGACGCCCAACAGGATATAGGGCGACAGCAGGTAGACCCTCGACCGGCTCAGCAGCGCCAGCGCAACCACAACCGCCGCAGCCGCGGCAAGGTAGGCCAGATGGATCTCGCCGGAGTAGAAGACAGCGACGACCACTATCGCACCGATGTCGTCGACGATGGCCGCAGCGGTGAGAAAGATGCGCAGCTCCACGGGGACGCGCGCGCCCATTACCGCGATCAAGGCGATCGCGAACGCCGTGTCCGTCGCCATCGGGACGCCCCACCCGTGCGACCACGGCCCCGCTGGGATGACCAGTGCATACAGAAGGGCGGGCACGACCATGCCGCCGAGCGCGGACGCAATCGGAAGCGCGGCGGAGCGGCGGCTCGCAAGGTGGCCGACCGTCATCTCGCGTTTCACTTCCAACCCAACGACGAGGAAGAACACCGTCAGCAGGCCGTCGTCGACCCAATGGAGGATGGACATCCGGAAGGCCGCGTCACCCAAGCTCACGCTGAGCTCCTGGCGCCAGAACGCGTCGAACGCTGGCCCGAGCGGAGAGTTCGTCACGACGATCGCCACCACGGTCGCGAGGACCAGCAAAATCCCGGCGGACGCGCCCCAGCTGGCGAAGTCCAGGGCTGCTGTACGGACGCGGTGGCCGAGCGTGCCAAGCATCGCATCGACGAGAGAGCTCTCGTCCCAGGGTCCGTCGTAGCGCCGGCGGTTGATGTAGAAGGTCGGCGTGAACCTCACGCCGCTTGCGCGTGAGCTTGCGACATCCGCCTCCACCCTCGCCCTCGCGCCCCGCACGGCGTCGCTGTCGCCGAGCGCGAAGTCGGCGTTCACGCCGAGGTCGGAGGCCACCGCGACGAGGTCTTCCTCTGTCAGCTGCATCGACCTCGTCATCAGCTTGATGTGCGCGGACCAGAACGCCTCGGGCGTCTGGGCGAGCTCAGAGAGTTCGGCGGCCCGAAACGCAAGACTATTGTCCGTGAGCGGCCTATGGCGGAAGGCGTAGCAGACGCGGTCGCCAAGTTGGTCGCGTGCTTGCGCGATGCGCTCGTTGGCAGCCCTGCAGTGCGGGCAGGCGTAGCTGCCGTACTCGACGAGCGTGATCTCGGCATTGGCGGGGCCGAGCACGTGGTCCGTCTCGTGGTCGACCGGACGGTCGAGGCGGCCGGGCAGGATCATAAGCTGCATCGCTGAGCCGGTCTCCTGGTGTTCGCGCCGGCTACGACGTCGGCGCAGCCGTCCCTGGATTGATGACCTGGAATTCGCCGCCGTCAGGTGACGACGTGTACGCGATCTCCGTGCGGACGATGCTGCTGGGGAGCCCAGCTGCTTGCACCCCGGGGCAGGAAGAGCCGCACCAGCGTGCCGGCACCCCGCCGACTCTCTATACGAACCGCGCCGCCTCGTCCTTCGGCGAAGCGCTGGACCTGGGGGAGCCCGAGGCCGGAGCCGCGGCCCGCGGGTTTTGTCGTGAAGTACGGGGCGAAGGCCTGTGAGAGGACCTCCTCGGGCATGCCCACCCCGTCGTCGGCGACGACGATCTCGACGAATCCCTGCGCCGTGCCAGGTTCGACGTTGCGCGCCGCAACAGTAATCACGCCGCCGTCCGGCATCGCATCGGCCGAGTTTCGGCAGAGGTTCAGCAAAGCAAAGTACAGCTCTTCCGGGTCGGCATCGAAGGCCCATAAGTCATAAGCGATCTCGCTGCGGACTGTGACGTCTGGATGCAACGCCCGGTCAAGCGTTCCTGCTATCTCTGCGAGGCGACTGCCTGCGACAAACCCGTCGATCGACTTGGGGCACGGCCGCGCAGCGTCGAGCAGCTGCCGGCTGAGCAACGCGCCTCTCGTGATCGCCTCCTGCATTTTGCCGACGATGACCTTTCGGTAAGCGGCATCGCTCTGGCACTCGAGCAGCCGCAGGCCGCTGCCGATCACGGCGAGAACGTTGTTGATGTCGTGGACGACGAACTGCGCCACGTCCGCTATCGCCCTCGCCCCCTCCCGCCCGCCAGCGACGACCGCGCCGCGCGTGTCTGACCCCGGGCCCGTGTGGCACAAAATCCCCGAGACCTCGCCGTCGAGCCCGACGAGCGGGATCTCCACACACCTGGACGCAATGAGGCCGCTGCCATCGCGGACGACCCGGACCCTTGCACTGAACGCACGCCGCACTCCAAGCGCGACGCCGGCGCTGTCCACGAGCACGACGACATCCTCCAGCGGCGGGCTTTCGATCGAGCCGGGGAACGAAACGCCAATTGTCTCTTTGATCTGCATGTCGGATCTCCTAGCCTGCGATCGTTCGATGGATCGAAGAGTGAGTCCATGACGGTCGAAAGGAAAATCACCTCTCGCCATGGAGTCGATAGCCGGCCGTTATCGGAATGACCGAGGGCGCCTGGGGTGCGCCCGGGGATGTGCGCCGCGCCTCTCTGCGAGGACTCGCCGAGCAGCACTCTTGGCGGCGGAGAAGAGGTCCTCGGCTATCCTGCGGGCTGCGCGGCATAGGGGCGGTTATCGAGATCATAGCTTTACCAGCCGATTCCACGGCAATACCGCTGGTGCCGAGAGCGCGGTCGTGTGGCCGAACCGACCGCATGCACCCGCCGCAGTCAGAATTGCGAGTATAGCCATGACTCATTGCATCGAAGGACAACCTGCTCCCGAACTCACGGTCCCCTGCTGGATCGATGCTGAGGAAAGGAACGCCCGCCTCTTAGTCTGAAGGAGCTCGGCGCGCGGTACAGGCTTCTCTTTTTCTACCAGCATTGGTGCGGTGGCTGCCACTCGCACGGATTTCCAACTCTCGAGGCGTTGGTTCAAGATCCCGCGCCACGGATGTCGGGGTCGCCGCAGTCCAGACCGCATTCGAGCGCGCCTACGTCAATACGCGCGACAAGCTGCCCCTGGACCAGCAACGCTACGGCCTCCGAATTCCCTTCGGCCACGAGGGCCGCTCGCCGCTCGGCGTTCATCCCAAGACGATGGAAAACTATCGCACTGGCGGCACGCCGTGGTTCGTTGCCATCGACCCTGACGGAGTGGTCCTTCAGGACGGCTTCGTCATCGACGCCGACAGGTTTACCCGAGCGCTCGGCGAGAGCGGTCCAGCTGCCCCGTGAAGGTGTGCGGGACGCGATCGATCTTGGCCCATGAAAGAGACAATCGCCCCTGTCCCGCAGCAGTGTGCGGCGCAGTCCCTGGTCTCACCCGCCGCACCCGCACACACCGTGCATCGGCGTCGCTCGCGCCCGGACGCCTCCTGTCCATAACAACAGACATAACTAACAAGTTGAGGCTTATGTGTCCTGGACAATGAACATCGGAAAGGTAGCTGGCACCGTTGTACGCCCGTCTTTGCCCACGCGTACCCGCGCGCCACTGCCGCTATCGGTGTCGACGACATGCAGATTCCAATGGTGGACCGGCTTGCCGCGGTGAACCTCTTTCTGGCGCTCTTCAACCTTATTCCCGCCTTCCCCATGGCCGGCGGCCGCGTGCTTGCGCGGCTCTCTCGCAAGCCGCATGGGCTTGTGCGGGCGACTGAACGGCCGCTTCGATCGGCCAGTTCACAGGCTTCGTACTCGGCATCATCGGCCTCTTCCACAATCCGATTCTCGTCTTCATTGCCGTCTTCGTTTATCTGGCAGCCTCCTCGGAAGCCCATTCGGTTGCGTTGTGCGCCGCCGTAGCGAGTAAAGCCGGGCAAATCGCTCCAAATTGCTGCTAAAAAAGAAGGAGGGTCATCCGCGTCCGCCGTATCCGGCAAGACAAGGAACGGCTGGCATTTCTCGGGCGATGGAGTACGATTCCTCCAGGCTGGAGAGAGCCCGCGTGTGGCGCACGAAGAGCTTTATCAGCCGACGTCAAGCCGAAGCCCGACGGCCGGAGTCTGACAGATGGTGCAGCAGTCGCTGAACCTCGCGTACTCGGATGGCAACTCTCAGGTGCTGTGGGAGGACGGCGAGCGCGTGTTCAGCCGTGGCTGGCGACTGGACGACAATGGCAACCGGCTCGCCGTGCTGCTTGTTGCCCCTGCCGCCGACCACCCGTCCCGGTCAAGACTCGATCGCCTCACGCACGAATTCGAGCTGAAAGATGAGCTCGACGGGGCATGGGCGGCGCGGCCGCTGGCCCTCATGAGCGACGCCGGTCGGACGGTGCTGGTGCTCGATGATGTGGGCGGCGGGCCGCTCGACCGTTTGCTCGGTGAGCCCATGGAGATAGGACGCTTCTTGCGCCTGGCTATCGCTGTTACCTCGGCTCTGAGCAAGCTTCATCAGCGCGGGCTCATCCACAAAGACATCAAGCCCGCTAATATTGTGGTGGACTGCCCGGATGGACACGTGCGGCTCACCGGGTTTGGCATCGCATCGCGCCTGTCCCGCGAGCGGCAGGCGCCCGAGCCGCCCGAGACCATCGCCGGTACGCTTGCCTACATGGCACCCGAACAAACCGGGCGGATGAACCGTTCGATCGACGCCCGCAGCGATCTCTACGCCCTCGGCGTCACGCTGTACCAGATGTTCACGGGCGTTCTGCCCTTCACGGCGGCCGATCCCATGGAGTGGGTGCACTGCCATATTGCCAAAAAGCCGGTGCCGCCCGGGGAGCGGTTAGAGAGTGTCCCAGCGCCCGTCTCGGCGATCATCATGAAACTGCTCGCCAAGACACCCGAGGATCGTTACCAGACCGCCGGCGGTGTCGAGCGCGATCTGCAACGCTGCCTGGCGGAATGGGAAGCGCGCCGCCGCATCGATGACTTCCCGCTCGGCCTGCAGGACACGCCAAACCGGCTGCTGATCCCCGAAAAGCTGTACGGACGAGATCGTGAGATCGCGACGTTGCTTTCCTGCTTCGATCGCATCATCAAGACCGGTGTGCCAGAGTTGGTGCTGGTCTCAGGATATTCCGGCATCGGCAAGTCCTCAGTCGTCGACGAACTACACAAGGTGATGGTGCAGCTGCGCGGCCTGTTCGCGTCCGGCAAGTTCGACCAGTACAAGCGCGATATCCCTTACGCGACACTGGTGGAGGCTTTTCAAAGTCTCGTCCGGCCTCTCCTCAGCAAGAGCGACACCGAGTTGGCAAGCTGGCGCCACGCGCTTCTAGAGGCGCTGGGATCGAACGGGCGGCTCATGATCGACCTAATACCCGAACTCAAGCTAATCATCGGAGACCAGCCACCGGTTCCTGAGTTGCCGCCGCAGCAGGCGCAAAGCCGCTTCCAGATGGTGTTCCGGCGCCTGCTCAGCGTCTTCGCCCGGCCGGAGCATCCGCTGGCGCTGTTCCTCGACGACCTGCAATGGATCGACGCGGCGACGCTCGACCTGCTCGACGATCTGCTGACCCGGGCGGAGGTCCGCCACCTCCTGCTGATCGGCGCATACCGGGACAACGAGGTCGATGCCGCGCACCCGCTAGCCCGGAAGCTGCGGGCGATCCGCAACGCCGGCGCCAAGGTGGCGGAGATCGCGTTGGCGCCGCTCGCCCGCGCGGATCTCGGCCAGCTGATCGCCGATGCGTTGCGCTGCGAGCCGGGGCGCGCCGCGCCGCTGGCGGCGCTGGTGCAGGAAAAGACCGGCGGCAATCCGTTCTTCGCCACGCAGTTCCTGGCGGCCCTCGCCGAGGAGGGATTGCTCCGCTTCGACCATGAGGCTGCGGGCTGGTGCTGGGATACCGGTCGCATTCACGCCAAGGGCTACACCGACAATGTGGTGGACCTGATGGTCGGGAAGCTGACCCGCCTGCCGGCCCCAACGCAGAGAGCGGTGCAGCAGCTCGCCTGCGTCGCCAACACCGCCGAGATCGCGCTGCTTGCGATCGCGGTCGGGACCTCGGAGGCGCCGGTCCATGCGGCCCTGTGGGAGGCTGTCCGTGCCGGGCTGGTCGAGCGGCAGGGCGGCTCGTACCGCTTCATCCACGACCGCGTGCAGGAGGCCGCCTACGCGCTGATCCCCGATGACGCGCGGGCGGCGGCGCATCTGCGGATCGGCCGGCTGCTCGCGGCGCATACCCCTGCGGAACAGCGCGAGGAGACGATCTTCGACATCGTCAATCAGCTCAACCGCGGAGTGGGCCTGATCACTTTGGATGAAGAGCGAGAGCAGCTTGCCGAGTTCAACCTGATCGCGGGCAAACGCGCTATGGCATCGACCGCCTACGCCTCGGCGCTGAAGCATTTTATCGCCGGTTTGGAGTTGTTGCCGAAAGATGCATGGGAACGTCATCATGAACTGACCTTCGCGCTGGAGCTGCACCGGGCGGAATGCGAGTTCCTCACCGGAGCGCTGGCGGCGGCGGAGGAGCATCTAGTGGAGCTGTCGAGCCGCGCCTTAAGGTCCGTCGAACGCGCCAGCATTACCTGCTTGCAGGTGGATCTGTACACTACCCTCGATCAAGGCAGTCGCGCGATAGCTGTTGGTCTCGATTATCTGCAGCACCTGGACATAGACATCAACTGGTCACCGCACCCGCCGGAAGACGAGGCTCGGCGTGTGTATGAGCGGATCTGGTCCCAGCTTGGCCCCCGCACGGTCGAGAGTCTCATTGGTCTACCATTGATGACCGATCCCGCAACGCTCGCCACTCTGGATGTCCTGACGAAACTCGGACCGCCTGCCCACTACACCGATGCGAACCTACGTTCCCTGATCATCTGCCAGGCAGTCAACCTCAGCCTGGTAAGCGGCAATTGTGACGGGTCGTGCTACGCCTATGCCGTGCTTGGCGGGATTGCCGGGCCCTACTTCGGTGATTACCAGGCCGGATTTCGGTTCGCCCGTCTCAGCTATGAACTGGTCGAGCAGCGGGGTCTGAAGAGATTCCAAGCCAGGACCTATCTGAACTTTGGATATTTGCTCATGTTCTGGACGAAACACGTCCGGAAAGGTCGCGAGCTGCTGCAGTATGCGTTCGACACGGCAAACCAGACCGGCGATCTCACCTATGCGGCATACTACTACACTCACCTGAACACCTACCTTCTCGCGGTGGGCGATCCGCTCGAAGAGGTGCAAGTCGAGGCCGAGCGTGGCTTTGCGTTCGCTGAGAAGATGCGGTTCGGTTTTGCGATGGACTCAATCGCCGGGCAGCTTGGGCTTATTCGGACACTCCGCGGCCTGACGCCGCTTTTCGGCCGCTTTGACAATGGACAGTTTGACGAACTCCAACTTGAACGCCAATTCCGCAGTAACCGCGATCTGGCGATGGCGGAGGGCTGGTATTGGATCCGGAAGCTGCAGGCGCGTTTTTTCTCCGGCGACTACGCCGAGGCGTTAGCAGCGGCCGCGAACGCGCAACGCCTCCTCTGGACAACTGACTCCTTCTTCGAAGGGGCTGAATACCACTTCTATGGTGCCCTCGCGCAGGCGGCCGCTTGCGATTTTGCAACCGTGGAGGAGCGGCGTGGGTGTCTCGAAACTTTAGCTGATCATCGCAGGCAGCTGTTGCTTTGGGCCGAGAACTGTCCAGACCACTTCGAGAACCGCGCCGCGCTGGTCGGCGCCGAGATCGCCCGCTTGGAGGGCCGCGACCTTGATGCCCAACGTCTGTACGAGCAGGCCATCCGCTTGGCTCGCGCAAACGGCTTTGTCCACAATGAAGCCCTCGCTTACGAAGTGGCCGCGCGCTTCTATGCGGCACGTGGCTTCGATGAAATCGCGCGTCTCTACCTGCGAAACGCCCGCGACTGCTACCTGCGCTGGGGCGCGGACGGCAAGGTGCACCAACTCGATGCGATGTATCCGCGCCTCAGAATGGAAGAGCCCGCACCTGCTTCGGCAAGCACGATCGCAGCGTCGGTCGAGCAACTCGACCTCGCAACGGTGATCAAGGCGTCGCAGGCCATATCGGGCGAGATCGTGCTGGAGAAGCTGCTCGAAATGCTTATGAGCACGACGCTTGAACAGGTCGGTGCCGAAAGAGGCTTGTTGATTTTTTCACGCGGGGCTGAGCAGCGGATCGCAGCCGAAGCCACCACCAACGGCGACGCCATCACCGTGGATCTGCGCGACCAGCCGGTGAGCGCGGCCGTGCTGCCGGAGTCGGTGCTCCACTATGTCCTGCGTACCCGGGAAAGCGTTATTCTCGACGATGCGTCATCTCACAATCTATTTTCTGCCGATCCCTACATCGTTCAGCGTCGCGCGCGTTCCATTCTTTGTCTACCGTTGATCAACCAGCGAAAGTGCATCGGCATTCTCTACCTTGAGAACAATCTCACCCCGAACGTGTTCACGCCAGGCCGTGTCGCTCTATTGAAGGTGCTTGCGTCGCAGGCGGCGATCTCGCTCGAAAACTCGCGGCTTTATGACGACCTGGCGGATCGGGAAAGGAAGATTCGACGTTTGGTCGACGCCAACATCATCGGGATCTTCATCGCCGACAGCGAAGATCGGATACTTGAAGCCAATGACGCGTTTCTACGTCTCGTAGGATATGGCCGTGAAGACTTGGTTCCGGGCCCCGTGCGCTGGACCGAGCTGTCCCCGCCCGAATGGCGCGAGCGCGACGTACTGACCCAGGCTGAACTAAACTCAACCGGCATCGTTCAGCCCTTCGAGAAGGAGTTTTTTCGGAAAGACGGCAGCCGCGTTCCGGTGCTTGTTGGCGCCGCGCTGTTCAAGGAAGGAGGCGACCGCCTTGCGTTCGTGCTCGATTTGACCGAACGCAAACGTGCCGAGGAGGCGCTCCGTGAAAGCGAGCGAAGTTTGCGCTCGGCGATTGACGGGATACCGGGCCTCGTTGCGATCTTGGCCCCGAATGGTGACCTCGAAGCCGTAAATCGTCAGATCTTTGAGTATTGTGGCCAGTCTCTGGAAGGACTGAGGAACTGGGGCACAAACGGAACGATCCATCCTGATGACTTTCCCCATCTCGCTGAAGTCTTCACAAAATCGATCGCCGCCGGCGTTCCCTATGGGACCGAAGCACGCGTCAGGCGCTTCGACGGCGAATTTCGTTGGTTTGACATCCGAGGCATTCCGGTCCGAGATGCCTCCGACCGCATTGTTCGCTGGTATTCTCTGCTGACCGACATCGAGGATCACACACAGGCGCTGCTGCGACTGCAGCAGATGCAATCGGATTTCGCTCACATGAACCGCGTGAGCATGATGGGAGAATTGGCCGCATCGCTTTCACATGAAATCACGCAGCCGATTGCCAGCGCGCGCAATAATGCGCGGGCGGCTCAGAATTTCCTGAAGATGCAGCCGCCGGACCTGGGCGAGGTCGGGGACGCACTTTCCTGTGTTGTCGGAGATGCTGATCGGGCCGGAGAAATCATCGCTCGTATCCGAGAGCAAATCAATAAAGCGCCGCCGCGAAAAGAGTGTTTTGATCTGAACGTGGCAATCAACGAAGTGATCGTTTTGGCTCGAAGCTTGACCCTCAGGAATGGCGTTTCGGTCCAGACCCGGCTTGCGGAGGGACTACTTTCGGTTCTGGGGGATCGCGTTCAGCTGCAACAGGTCTTGCTGAATCTGATTCTGAATGCGGCTGAAGCAATGGGTTCGATGGAGGAGGGGGCGAGAGAGCTGTTGATCAGCACAGAGGAGGATCAAGCAGGCGTCCTCGTGGCCGTGCGCGATTCCGGGCCGGGCATTGATCCGGCGCATCTCGATCAGGTCTTCGACGCCTTCTACACCACGAAGTCCGGCGGAACAGGCATGGGGCTGTCGATTTGCGGCTCTATCATCCACGCTCATGGCGGCAAGCTATGGGCGGAGGCGAACGAACCCCGCGGCGCCGTGTTCCAGTTCACCTTGCCGGGAGCGGAACGGGAGCTCACGACCCCTCCTCAGGCGAGCCTGCCGACGTGAGAGCCGCGCAAAAACATCGTGTGAGATGGACCTCATCCACCGGCTTATGCAGGTAACACAAGACCCCATCGTTCAGGGCGCGAGCCCGCTCAGCATCATTGGGAAAGGCCTTCACAAGGATTGTCGGTATCGCGTTGCCCGTGTCGATAAGGCGCCGGTAGAGTTCGAGCCCGGTCATGGCAGGCATATGGATGTCGGCGATCCGGCAGGCTGTTTCGGCAAGCCGCAGGGAGGCGAGAAAATCGGCTGCGGACGAGAAAATGTCAACCGTATAGCCCAGCGATCTCATGAGCCTGCACATGGACTCACGAAGGAACCGATCATCTTCAACGACCGAAACCAGTACCTTTTTCATCACCTATGGCCATTTGCTGGACCCGTCGTGAGGCGGCCTGATAGTGCCGTAACTCCGCGTGGAATCGCTTGATTTGTCTCAAGAATGCCACCGGTGCAATGCCGGTGCGCCGTAAACTTTACTTTATGTCAAATCGACAATTCTGCCGGCTGAGACTCTTGCGCTCGCCATCGGAATTCGGCTGCGACGAACGAGGCCATGCCCGACAATCTCTACGACCAAGTGCCGGGCGCCCTAAGCCGTCGTATCGTCGTCGTGCTCCTATGGTCGACCGGCCTCTCGCTCCGGCTATGCCCAGCGCCATCCTATGGAATGCTGCTTCAGCAAGCTCAAGCAGTTCCGTCGCGTCGCAACCCGCTTCGAAAAGACCGCCCGAAATTACCGAGCCGTCATCACTCTCGCTGCCATCGTCCTATGGATGCGATAAGTGTCCACAGCACCTAGACCAGGTACCGGTCCCACGACCCGTAGTGCTCTTTGTTTCTCGTCCCGCGCCGGAGGCTGAGACCGACGACGGCGATCCCGATGGCGACGTCGTTCCAGATCGAGGACGCGTCGCCCCCGCTGAGCAGCCACGGTGCAGCGATCAACCACAGTCCGAGCAGCAGATTGACGAATCGAAGCGGCCGCGCCACTTCGGCCATGGCGCAGACCGCGATCGTGATAATCAGCCCACCGACGAGGTGATCGTTGTTTGCGGTGATCCCCCCGGCTCCCAGAACCAGCCGCGAAAGCATGAGCCATGCCCCGGCGAGGCAGCACGCGGCGAGCGTCCAGGGTTACGGTCACACCGCGGACCGCAGCGGCAGACTGAATTTCAAGCGCGCCGGAGAAGCCCGGGTCGCTCTCGTCCGCTCCTCCGCTGGGCTCCGGCCCGCCACGGAGGAACGTGCGCCAGAACGGCCTGCCCTCCCGAACGCTTCGCCGCATGTACAAAGCCATTGCAACCACCTCGTCGAGCGTCAGCGGGATCATGACCAGCATAGCGAGCGCAGCGAGCAGGCACAGGGTGCAGTAAGTGCCGATGACGATCGGCTGAATGATGATAAAGAAAATCGAGACGCCACCCAGCGGGACCACCAGGACGAAGAAGAATGCCACCATCCAGGGCATCGTCCGCCAACGCGTGGCGGTGCCCATGGCACCCATCAAGGCCTCGATCAGGTAGGCGGCCGCGCCAAGCCCCGCGTCGGGGATCGGCCAGGACCGCGACACCGCAGATGTGATGATGAACTCCGTGCCGTTCCTGGCGCCGCCGGAGAAGAACGGCTCCCACACCGCGCCAACCTGCCCGAGCTGGTAGACGGCGAGATAGCGGGCGATCAGGAAGCCGAAGAAGCCGAGCGCGATAATCGGGAGCCGCTGGTGCCAGGACGACGGCGAATAGGTCCAGCCGGGCGGGACGGTGCTGCTATCCATCATTCCTTCGCGGCTCATGCCCGGCATCATCGGAACGAGGATCGAGAAGGTGATTGCCAGCGCTCCGATGATCGTGTCATTCGCTGTGGCGGCTGCGCTCGGCGTCCAGAGGAAAAGGGGTGCGAACAGAAGCCAGAGCCCGACGCCCGTCGAGCCCCATTGCGCCCAGGAGAAACGACGGGACAGCGCGAGCGGGCCAAAAGTCATCAGCAGGACGCCAGACGCGATGTCGCTCCACCCCGTGAGCGCATTGCGCAACACGGGCTCCCACAGTCCGCGTTCCTGCGTGATGTCGCGCACGGCGTGGGCCGTTGCTGGATCGAAAAGCGCGAACTGGAGAGGGCTGGTGAGAAGCCAGATGCCAAGAATGAACACCAGGAAATGAGGCCAGAGCGTCCGCTTGCCCATTCCAGCCATTTCCATTATGTGCCTCGGCTCCATCTCTTCTCGGTTGGCGTGAAGCGCCTCCGACGGCTCTCGCTGCGCGGTCTCCTTCCCTGCCACCTTCGCCGCATTGAGTTTGTTTGCCTGATACCAGCCAGAGGGGTCTGCCTTGAGCGCCTCGATCATTTGCGGCAACGTCTCGCGCAATGAATGCGCCGGCTCCCAGCCGAGGAGATGACGGGCGCGGCTGATATCGATGGCATAATGGTCATCGGCAATATCGACCATCCAGGATCGAATGAAGGAATCTTCGCCTAGAAGACCCTGTTGGACCCAGGCGCCTGCCTTGGCGAGGGCCTTGGGAATCTCGTGGGTCTCCCAACTCTCACCACGGATCAGCCGTCCGATCTCGGCCTGAAGATCGCCGTAGCCAATAACGTCGGGCTCGCCGAGAAGCAGCGCCACCTCCGGGGAAAACGCCTTGCGTCGCTCGACCAAGCGCGCCATCGCCTCGGTCAGGTCGTCCAGATGAAGGAAGGATTGCCCGGTGTGCAGGTTGCCCGGATAGACGTGTCCGGTCGGATCCCGCTCGTAAATCCGCGCAATCTGGTTGGCGAGAAAAGCGTTGCGGCAGAAGCCGTCGTAGATGCCGGCCGGCCGGATATAGACAACCGGGATCGGCCCGTGCTGCTCTCCTATCAAGCGCTCCGCCTCGATTTTTGAAGCCCGGTACGGCAGGTTCGCATCCAGCGGCGAGTCCTCACTGATCACGTCGCCCGGCCGGCCCGCTTTGTGCGCCAGCATCGAACTTGCAAAGACGAATTGCTCGACCTCGAACGACTGAAGTGCGCGCAGCAGATTTGCGGTGCCGCGAACCGTTATCTCATCGTAAAGCGGGTTCGGCTCGCCGGTGAGATCGAAATAGGCTGCAAGGTGAATCACTGATGCGATGCGGGTGCCATAAGTCGTCCGGACACGTTGCAAACCGGCCGCGATCGCGTCTTCCGATGTCAGGTCGATGCAAATGCATTCGGCGGCCGGTGGCGGTTGGTGTGTGGCCGCCCGATCCAGTCCGACCAGGGCGAATCGCCCAGCGAGTTTCTTGACCACGGCCGAACCAATGAAGCCCGTACTGCCAGTGATAATGACCGTATCCTTGCGCTCTGCCATTCGAGTCTCACGCTCCTCGTGTCGGGTGGATTCTACTTCTCCACCGTCCCTGTCCACTCGGCTGGTCGGGAATCTGCCACGGAGCGACATCGATCGCGGCGAGGCTGTCGCGGTATCGATTCTCGGCCCGATCATGACCGCATCGCCTCAAGCGCAACTTTGGCCTTGAACTCGGCCGAGAACTGTCTGCGTGTCTTCGTGCTGGATCGTCCTTTTCATCGGTCGACCCACCTTAGGCCGCTGTCTCAAAATCCGGGACCACCTCTAACATCCCTCGTGATGTGAAGGTTAGGTGGGCAAAGAGCACTTAGTACAGAGCCGGTCGATCCAGCGATTAAGACAACCCACTTGTGCGACCGCATCGTTTGCATGCGTGCTTTTGACGGGAAGCTGATCCGCGAGGGCATTATGACCCGGTCATGTGCACGATTGTTCTGCCATCCTTAACGATGCAAAGCTGCGAAGTTCGCTCTGTTTTGCACGCGCAATTTGTCAGCCAAAGTGCTGCGTTGTAAGCTGGATTGTGCTGCCCATAAAGCGATGATTGAGGCGATTGCCGAGCGCGGAAGAGCGCAGCGCCACGACCCCAGCGCCGGAGGTGGCTACCTCCGGGCACAACTCAAATCAGTGCGCGATGGCCCCGGGCGGAGTCACGTACGCAGCGCGCCGCGGTGCCACCCTATGGGACCGTCAGGCCGAAAGTGGCCGGGTCGGGCTCCTTGCCGTCCTTGGGGACCAAGAAGCGCTCGAACCCACCCGGCACGAAGCTGAGTAGCAGGGTCGCCTGTTCGCCGACCACCTCGATCGTATGCGGCACACCGCGGGGAAGAGCCGCGTAGGCGCCCGGCCCCACCTCGACGCGGGTATCGCCAACCCGCGCGATTAGCTGCCCCTGAACCACGAAGACCAGCTCGTCCTCGCGCGAGTGGGTGTGCAGCGGCGGCTCCTCGCCGGCCCGCAGCGTCCACAGGACAGCGCCATATTCGCCTCCGGACTGGCTGCTCTCCACTTTCAACTCGACGCTCGAGCCCCCGCTCGAGGTCACCGTCTCGCCGCCGTGCGGCGCCGTGAGAACCGGCTTCTGAACTGACATTTGTAGCCTCCTGATTGCGGACCATCGATTGTCGAGCTTGCCTGACGGCCCAACCCGACCGAACCGCCCGATGCTGTGTGCCACAGCACAGCGGCCCTAATCGCATACTGCGAATTGGTTGGAGGATGCCGCCGCCGCCCGACAAAGGGAAATGCCCTGTGACTATCTATCTGATAACCATTCATCATGGACCTCAATCCGGGTGCGATCGCATCGCGGCGACCTTGCCTGGTGCGGCTGCCGTGGCGACGTCGCCGTGTTTTCAATCTGAGTTTCGTCCATTGCCTTCAGATTCTGCCGAGATGTAGCCGTGCACTTGGCGAAAGGTGCGGAGAAATATCCTTGAAAGCGCGCTGCGTCGCTCGATCAGCCGTCTAGCATAGCGAGGTACTCCGGGTGCCGCGAGGCATAGGCCGCCATAAACGGGCACATTGCGATCACGCGGCGTCCGTCGGCGCGCAAGGATTCGAATACACCGTGGGCGAGGCGTGAGCCGATCCCCCTGCCCCAACAGCGCTTGGGACCCGTTCGATTGACGCTGGAGGAGGCACAGGATGGACGCCGAGGTCAAAGACAATCCCGTGATGCACCGCTTCGAGCTATCGCTCAGCGGGAATGCGCTTGCTGTCTCGTATTACAAAGAGAAGGACGGACGCGTGATCTTGCTCCACACAGAGGTCCCGCAGCCGCCAAGCTTCAATAACAGCTACGCACACCTGCAGGATCGGTTTTTCGCGCGGCCCGGCGCCAATGCCTCGTCGGCGCCGAGCCTGATTCGCATCAACCGTCCTCTGGCGACTGAACTCGGGATCGACGCCGGATGGTTGGAGAGCCCTGACGGGATCGAAAGGCGCTGTCACGTTATCTGAGGTTGGACGTGAAGGGACCGCTGACAGGGATATCCGGCAAGGGCTCGGTTCACAGCTCTCCATTCCGCCATAGCGTTGAGGCGATGGAGATGGGTCTGAAATGCGGACCGTTTTGAGCGGGCTGGGTCGAAGAGATTACGGAAGGCTGAGAAGATCGAGATGAAGCGTTGGAGGCTTCCTGGCGATCGGAAAGCCGTCTGCTTCCATGCCGGCTGTTCGAAGGCCAGTACTTTTAGATGTGACCACCGACCTGGGGCTTGGCTCTCCGAAGCACGTGTAGCTTGGAGGTCTGTGAGATCAGCGCCCGCAATCGGCCAGCTAGCGCTACCTGATGAGTGCAATAGCTACTAGCCCGGTGACCGCGCCGTACAGCACGTGCAGCAGAAACGCCAACCAGACGGGGTTGAACTGGACGTGCTTGCGTGCGCCTTCTGAAGCAGAGCCAATCAAGAAATGATTGAAGAGCCAGAAAAAGATACCCACCGCGATGCCCGCAAAAACGAATCCGATGTTGAGCTGGTGGGCAAGGTACACGGTCGCAATACCGTATATCGCCGAAAGCACCATGTGAAAGTAGACGCCCACTAAGGTCACCATGCCGAATGAGCGCGTATTTCCCGCTTCGGCCCCCGCCAGGATGCCGCCGATACTGTTGGGCAGAGACCAAAAGCCACCTCCGGTGACCGCACTGTAGATCATCCCCACGCCTGCGACGGCGACGCCGCCAACGATGCCGGCGAGAGCGGAAAGGTCCATTTGAATCTCCAACCCTGATCGCCCGTGATCTTTATCGCTGGCGTCCTCGACGACTTCGAAGCAGGTGAATGCTTATCCTCCAATTCGCCATAGCATTGGGTTATCGTATCCATGACCGTTGGAGCAGCGGAAGCGTTATCGCCGCTTCCAGACCGACTCGCGGATAACACCGGTCGCCAGGCAAGACCGGCCGCGGCGTCTTCCATGCGCGGCAGCACCACCAGCGCAACGGCGGTCACAGCAGGCGCCGAGACAGCGAAAAGGAGCCACGCGGCCGAGCGGGCTCTATTTTCGTTCTGCTGTCAGAGCGGCGTGCCAGGCCAGCAAGCCTTTGACAGTTCTTCCCACGCCATCGACATCTAGGTCTCCGTCAGACGTGCCTGCGGTCCCAAGGCGGCGCGATTCCTGGGACTGCCGGACCCCGTCATGAGCGCCATCGGGCACGCGAGTCCGATGCGGAAGGCGGACGGCCATCATAACGCCCGGCTATCGACTTCATGGCCTGACGTCATTTCCCATTCGCCGCGCGGAATTCCATGCTCCGCCGGTAGCTTGCTCATCCCGCGCACAACAGCTTAGCGTATTGTGCGGGACGACGCTCCTTTCACGCGCCGACGGAGGAAGTCCGCCATGGTCACTCGCGGTTTCACAGGCCGCCAATCCGGATCTGAACTATCGGATCGGATTCCCCCGGGACAGCACCTCGTCGACAATTTCCCGGTGCTCACGGCCGGTCCCACGCCACGGATCGAGCCCGCGGACTGGACATTCACGCTGAAGGTCGGACCTCGTCCGGTCAAAGCGTGGAGCTGGTCGGAGTTCAACGCGCTCCCACGAACCAGGATGACGCGAGACATCCACTGCGTGACCTCATGGTCGAAGCTCAACACCGCCTGGGAGGGCGTGGCCATCGACGACATTCTCGCCGACGCTGGGCTTAGCGCGCCCACTCCGTTTGCACTCGCACATTGCTACGACGGATACTCCACCAACGTTCCACTCGCGGATCTCGCGACGGGGAAGGCAATGGTCGCGCTCAACTACGAAGGCCAGCCGCTGCCGCACGATCACGGGGGGCCGGCACGCCTACTCGTGCCGCATCTCTACTTCTGGAAGTCGGCAAAGTGGGTAAACGGGCTTCAGTTCACGGAGCGCGACGAGGCCGGCTTCTGGGAGCTGCGTGGGTACCACATATATGGCGATCCGTGGCGTGAGCAGCGATACAAGAATGACTGAAGCGATTGCCGCAACCGCGCGATGGCAGAGCTGCGCGATTGTCGAGATCGCGACGAGAACGCCGGCTATAAAGAGCTTCTTTCTCCGCCTCTCCGAAACGTTCGACTATACGGCCGGACAGCACGTTGACGTGCGGCTGACTGCACCAAACGGCTACACTGCCATGCGCAGCTACTCGATCGCGTCGGCCCCGAGCGATTCCAAGGTGATCGAGCTGGCGATCGAGCGCCTCGCTGACGGCGAGGTCTCCCCTTTCTTCTACGACGTCGCCCGAGCAGGCGATATGATTGAGCTTCGCGGGCCGCGTGGCGGTCACTTCCTCTGGCCGGGGCCGACCGCGAATCCGCTGCTCTTGATCGGCGCGGGCTCCGGCGTCGTACCGCTCATGGCAATGATCCGCCATCGGAAGGCCAGCGGCGAGCCAGTGCCTGTCGCGCTGTTTTTCTCCTCCAGGACCTGGGGTGACGTGCTGTTCAGGGACGAGCTCCTCGAGCTCGAGAGGTCGCTTCCCGATTTCGCACTCGCCCTGGCGTTGACGCGCGAGCCGACCATGCGCGGCAGCGACTTCAGCAGGCGGATCGACGCTGCGATGATCGCCGACGTCGCCGCACGTCAGCATGTCTCTCCCGGCAGCGTCTTCGTGTGCGGGTCGAATGCCTTCGTCGACATCGCGGCGGACGCGGCGCTCGCCTTGGGGCTGGAAGCGGGAGCGATCAAGACCGAACGCTACGGCGCTTGAGAGACGATCTCTCTCGCTTTGCGAGAGGATGGTTTTCCAAACGCCAGATTATTTTAGGGCCCTACGGGAGCAGGAAGACGTGTCAGTAAAGGAAACGGGAGCTGCACAGATGCTGTCCAGGACGATCGACGTGGACGGCTTGAAGGTCTTCTCCTGTGAAGGTGGTACGTCTGGTCGGGGGCACTTCGGCATCGAGATCGACCACGTCGCGGCACTCTAGGAAAAGGATACAGCCATGTTCTCAGTGATTTTCGAAGTTCTCCCGAATAAAGAGAACTGGGATGACTACCTCGACAACGCTGAGATGCTGCGCCCCGAGCTGGAAAAGGTCGAGGGCTTCGTCGACAACATCCGCTATAAGAGCTTTACCCGCGAGGGCTGGATCCTTTCGCTTTCGAACTGGCGGGACGAGAAGTCGGTCGTCCGCTGGCGCACGCGCAGGCGCCATCACGAGGCCCAGCAGAAGGGCCGCGACGAAATCTTCGCAGACTACCACCTGCGCGTCGGCCAGATCACCGCCGACAATCAATTGCCGACAGGGTATGCCCTCATGGAGCAGCGGCTCGACGAGACTGAAGTCGGGGAAGGAACCACGGTGACGCTGATCAACGCGACTCGCCCCGCCGAGTGGAAGCAGACCAACAATCCGTACGATTGCGCCGAGTGGCTTGGCCTGAACCCGTGGGCCGCCGACAGTACGTCCTGGGACATTTTCGAGGCCGTACTTACGCCCGGCGACCTGATTCTTCTCATATCCTGGAAAGATGCCGCTGCAGCGCAAGCCTACGAGGACTCTTCCGCGCCAAATGACAAGGCAAGGGTCCGGAGAGTGCGGATCGTACGTGACTACGGGAAATACGACCGTCGCGAGGCACCACAATACTATGCAGACGCCACGGGCCGCGACACCCTCCACGCCTGACACCGCTCCGTCGGCAAGGGCCTGCCGGCCGCGAGTTCGAGCTAGCGTGCGCCCAGGCACGCGTCTTGCAGGAGCCGGGATCGATCTCGCGGGGCGGCGGCGACGACACCTGGTCGAGGAGAACCGCCTCTGACGGGCCTGCCAAGCGCAATGTCAAAATCTGAAAGGAAAGCACGATGACGAATTCGAACGATGATGGCGCTCCCCGCCCACAGGCTGTAGTGGCCGGCGACCTTGACGACGCCGGCGCACTCAACGGCCGTGCCGGCGCATCGGAGTTCTCGATTGGCGGCCCCGACGGCAGGGCGGCCGGGGCGAATCCCTATCAGCTTCTGAGTGCTTCGCTCGCTGCGTGCACGGCGATGACGATACGGTTCCAGGCGCGAAGGCGAAAATTCCCGCTATCTCATGTCGAGGTAGCTGTGTCGTATCACCATGGCGGGGATGGTGGGCGCGACTCCTTTGAGCGCTCCATCACGCTCGAGGGAAACCTCGGTGACGACGAGCGCGCCCAGTTGATGCAGGCTGCGAACATGTGTCCGGTCGGGCGGACGCTGGGCCTCAGCGCCGACATCCGCACGAACGATAACGTCAGCGGCGGGCCGGCGGCAAGCTATGACGACGACTTGAGCAAGCTTTCGATCCCGAACATTGACCCCGACTAGTATGCCGCAAGGTATGGGGATTTCGTTGTCAACGAGGATGAACCCGGCGCCTCGAAGGCAGTAGTGGATGGTGGAGGCTGCCGCGCGCGCAACCGCCAAGTGGGCACCCGCCGCAAGC
>NZ_JAMYRO010000037.1:0-58307 GCF_040321495.1 Mesorhizobium sp. M0408
GCCGCATCGTCGCCTCGCTCACCGTCGAGGCCGAGAAAGAGTGGCCGCACAATTCCTCCGTCACCGCCTTCACCTTGCGGGTCGAAACGCCTTGTACGTACATCTCGACCAGCGCCGACACCAAGGCCTTCTCCGAACGCTGATAGCGCTCAAACAACTCCGTCGAGAACCGGCCCGTCCGATCCTGCGGAACGCGAAGTTCCAGCACCCCAACCCGCGTCACCAGCTTGCGCTCGTAATACCCGGACCGGTAACTCACCCGCTCCGCCGTCCGCTCGCCTTTCTCGGCCCCGATCGCCTCCGTCATCTCGGCTTCCAGAGCCTCCTGCACGACAGTCTGCAATACCTGGCGAAAGCCGTCCTCATCCGACAGCAGCAACGCTTTCAACTCGCCCCTGCTCAGTTTAACTTCTCGATTGGTCATGGCACTTCCCCTTCCACGGGAATCGGTGATTGCAACGTCACCACCGTGCCATGGCCGCTCGCCCTTCAGAGCAAGCGCCGTTCTCTCTCCAAAACTTTTTGCAGAACCTTCAGGACACTATCCTTCATTTCAGATCGGCTGAAAGCCGGCCGCCTCCGCCTTTCGCGATCAGAAGCGGTAAGTGACACCTGCGCCTATCAACCAGGGATCGAGCTCCGCCTTCCCCGTCAGCTTCGCGCCGTCCACTGTGACGTCGAAGTCTGGCTTGAGGAAAAGCTTCTTCACGTCGAAGTTGACGCCCCAGTGCTGATCCACCATGTAGTCGAACCCGACCTGCAGCGCGGTGCCGAACGTGTTCTTAACCTTGAGAGCATCGGCGCTGCCGGCATCCTGGTTATAGAAGATCGTGTAGTTCACGCCGGCGCCGACATAGGGCTTGAAAGCGCCGAAATTGGTAAAATGATACTGCAATGTGAGCGTGGGCGGCAGCAGCCAAACCTTGCCGATATTGCCTAGCCCGCCGATCGCTCCTTGGCCCTCGATGTTGGCATAGGTGGTGCCGAGTATGAGTTCGGCGGCGATGTTGTCCGTGAAGAAATAGGAGATATCGAGTTCCGGGATCACCGTGTCCGAATAGGAAAGACCCGAGCCTGACACTGCATTGACGTAGCCCGAATCCTCGGTAATGACCCCCAACCCACGCAGGCGGAGTTGCCAAGGACTTGGCTCTTGCGTGACCGGGGCTCCTGCCTGCGGGACGCTCGCGGCTTGCGCAAGGTCCGCCGCGACGGCCTGCTGTCCCATCACGATGAGGACAACGGCCGCTGTTACTCCCCGCGCCGCGCGCATTTGGTTTCTCGCCATGATATTCTCCTTGCTTTCAGAAAATGTGGACTGAATTACGAAAAATTTTGCTCGAACTGCTTGAGATTGGCGGAGCGCTCATGCGCATTTGCGTGGGACCGTGCACACATTATTGGCGCCGTGCTCACAATCATCGACCTGTACTCACTTATAGAAGCGTTGCTCTTTGTCTGGGTCCCGCCCACCTATCGACGCCATCGGCTTGCCAACCGATCGCACTGCGAAGGAAATTGTTGCCCAGCGCAATGAATCCGGCCCGCTCCCGATTGTCCTTGCCGTAGCTGTGGCCGCCCGCGTCGGCCTCGTAAAAGTAAGCGGGATAGCCAAGAGCCTGCAGCTTTGCGGCCATCTTACGCGCGTGGCCCGGGTGGACGCGGTCGTCCCGCTTCGTGGTGGCAAGCAGGATCGGCGGATAGGGTTGTCCTGGCGTTGCGGCGTGAGAGGCGGAGATTTCCTTTAGGAAAATCCATTCCTCCGGCTTGTCGGGGTCGCCATATTCGTCAATCCAACTCGCGCCCGCCAAAAGCTTGGTGTAGCGGCGCATGTCGACAAGCGGCACTTTGCAGAACAGCGCGCCGAAACTCTCAGGATAGCGGGTAAGCATATTGGCGATCGGAAGGCCGCCATTTGAGCCGCCCTCGGCGGCAATCCGCCTCGGCAGCGTTATGCTCCTTCGCACGAGGTCGGCGGCAACGGCGGCGAAATCGTCATGGGCGAGACGCTTGCCCGCCCTGCGCCCCGCCTCGTGCCAACGGGTGCCGAACTCGCCGCCGCCCCGGATGTTCGCCACCACGCACGTGCCGCCGCGTTCGAGCCACAGCTTGCCGAGCGAGGAGTTGTAGTGGGGCAGGACCGATTTGCCGCACCCGCCGTAGGCGGTGAGGTGAACCGGGGCATCCCCGTTCCCGTTCGCCGGACCGACCTGCGTATAGGGGATCATCTCACCATCGGTCGAGACTGCCTCGTGGCGCGTCACCACCAGCCCTGACGCGTCGAAATTCTCCGGATCGCACTTCAGGATTACTGGAGCGCCGAGAGGCGCTGCGGCATTGAGGTCTAATAGGAGACGCTTCGGCGGCGTGATCGGGTCCTGAGCCGAAATGAGGACGTCCCCATTGGTCTCGTGAGGTTCAGCATCGAGCGACCAAAGGTGAACAGTCCCTTCGGTGGGCACGGTGTCCAGCGCTCGGCGCGTCCATTCGTGGCCCTCGGGGGTGAACATCTCGAAACGTGGATCGAGGTTGACGAGGTAGGAGATAACGAGCTTCCCGTTATTCCAGAAGAATGATTGCAGGGAGCGCCTGTCGCCTGGTTCAAAGAGGATGGCAAAACTGCGCTCGCCGGCGATGAAGGAGGAAAGCGAGATGCCGATCAGCGCGTCCGCGGCATGGGTCATCGCTCCCACTGTCCATGGCCTGCGCGGCTTTACCGCCAACCAGTCGCCGAAGCCGCTCCACCAGGCGTCCCGAGGAAGGTCGATCCGCATCTTCGGCCCGCTCCTGTCGCCGATTCGGCCGATCGTCTCAAAGAAGGTCGACCGCTCGATGAACCAGAGGCGCTCGCTCTCAGCGGTGCGGTCCAGATGGCCGGACACGGCCATGGAGTCGGAACCGGTTTCGAATATTACCGGCGCGGTGAGCGGATCCGCGCCACGCTTCCACAGCCGCACGGTGCGCGCGTAGCCGGAGCGGGTGGCCATGCCATTACCAAGCGCACTGGAAAGCAGAAGCGTGTCCGGATCGAGCCAATTAGCCCCGCCCTTGGCCTCGGGTAGATTGAAACCCTCGGCGACAAAGCTCATGGAACCCAGATCAAATTCGCGATGCACGACCGCATCGCTGCCGCCGCGCGACAGGCGCAGAACGGCTCTTTCTCGTCTCTCTGGCTCAAGGGACGCGCCACGCCAGATCCAGTCCTCTCCGTCGCTAGCGGCGAGGGCGTCCAAATCGAGCAGTAGCTCCCAATGGGGATCCACTTTCATGTAGGCGGCAAGGGTGGTCCGGCGCCACAGTCCGCGCGGATTTCCGGCATCTTGCCAGAAATTGTAGAGGTACGGGCCGCGGCGGGTGATCAAGCGAATCTTGTCAGGACGGTCGAACATCGCTGTCAGCGCGTCGCGGTCGCGATCGAACTGCGTTACACCGAAGTGCCCCAGGGTTCTGGCCGACTGGCTGGCGGCCCAGGCAAGTGTCCGTTCTCCTTCTACATCTTCGAGCCAAAGATAGGGATCATCGTCTGGAGCATTCAGCGTTGGGCGGAAATCGAATGCGGTCATGTCTGGATAACCCGAAGAGTGATGTGGCCTCGAAAACAGGCGCAAAGTCTTCCGTCCCGGGAAAGCCCAGTTTTCGCGACTGGGACCGCATGTTCGGCGCGCATGATCATGGGATGATTTCTCCTCTGTCCGTGCCGCAGCGCGTTTTGCGGACTGCTTTGCAGGTGTCGTGCCAAATGAAAAAATCATTTCAGAACAATGCGATCACCCTGACCGCGCTGTGTCTCATGTCTGACATCGTCGAAAATCCGACAACGAATGCAGCCGTGACCGCCTGATAGAACCTCCTGTGCGACCTCGGTGGCCACTGCGGAATAAGCAGTGAAGCTCACTGCGGAACTGGCAGAGCTTCGGATCGACATCGGCGACGGGCGACCGACGACCACCTACGTCGCCGGTGCCGGGCGCGGCACAGCCCGAGGAGCTCCGCGGCGGCGATCATCGAATAACTGCGTTTACAACGGCTCCATCCTGGCCCACGGGTCGGCGCGCAAAAGACTGCTTTGCGGCCTCATCCCTTTGCCTTGGATGAGTCGCAGGGACCGAATGGCGCATCTGCTTTTGGAACCGGCAGAGTGGTAGAACGCAATTCTCCTCGGGCTATCTTTACAGAGATTCGACAATCCAGTTGGTGAAGGTCCCATATCGCGCAATCATTGATGCGCTTAGGCTTGGGCATGCGCCCATCCGCGACCATCTCATCAAGAGCATCGATCCGACACCAACATAGAGAATTGCTTCCCCATTTAGAGAGGCCTCGCGGCGGACATGAGATTGCGTCACTCTTCATGATCGCGGCCTCCGAGGATGTCGGGATCGAGCCAGTGCAACGGCACGACAGGGCGAAGGATCTGGCAACTCTTGCAACTGCCGACCTCGCTGAACAAGGCACATCGCGATCTGCTCGGCAGAGACACAATGTTCTGCACTATCCGTTCATGAAGACGTCGTGCTGGTCTCCATAAGGGAAGTATTCTGGTGCAGAAAGTGCCCGATTAGCTATTCGGAAAGGCGACATCGACGTGCAAATCGGACGCCGCCGGTAGGCGTCCCCTTAATGTCGGATTTCCGACAGGATCGGAAATCCGCCAACCCATTGTTTAATAAGGCTTTCCTTCTCTGGCACGGCCCATGCACGGGATTCTGCGAACGCATCAGCGAGAGGTCGTCCATAATCATGCGCACCGAAAATACCGTCGCCGCAGTGAAAACCGCGCTCTCGCCTGCCATCAAGCCGCCGAAAGGCCCGCGCGTCATGGTTGAGGCGGACGATTGCGCCGGCTTCAAACACCTCGATGGGCTGCGTCTCGCGTGACGGCGACGCGGGCATCCAGACGGCGGATAGGACATACGTCGTTGCCCCACGTCGCCGGCCTGACCCCTCGATTGTCACCGCGCTGGAATGCTCGGGTCTACATTCGACGACGCGAAAGCGCTGGACAAATTCTCGCAAACCCGGTCGGGACGGGGGCTCCGAAAACGTCCGCGAGGGGCCCAATGGTTATGGCCGATATTCGCCGAGAACAAGCCACCTAGTGGGAAGACTCTATAGGAGGAAAGCAAGTGGAGTTATCTTGCGTTGGGGTCGGTGCTGGGCCGTCTAATTTGAGCCTTGCGTGTCAAATACACGAGCAAGTTGGGCAAGGGGCACTGTTCCTGGATCGGCAGATCGACTTCCGCTGGCATCCGGGCATCGCGTTCGATTCCTCGGAGCTCCAGGTCAGCCACTTCAAGGATCTGGTCACGCTGGTGAATCCGCGATCAGCCTACACTTTCGTAAACTTCCTGCACGAGAACGGGCGTCTGTATCACTTCCTGAACGCACGGTTCGAAGCTGTGTTCAGAGCTGAGTTTGAGCAGTACCTGAACTGGGCCTTCCACAGGAACCCACTTGTCCGTGGCGGCGAGACCGTGCACGAAATCCGCTTTGACGGCGAGTTCCGGGTGCGGACGGAAAACGCGGTTCTTGGCGCCAGAAACGTCGTGGTCGGCATTGGCAAGCAGGCGCAAATTCCGCCTCAGTTTCAGGGCTGGACTGGACGCAACCTGTTCCACTCATCTGTTTTATTGCACATCCATCCTGAGGTGCGGAGAAAGCATGTCTGCGTGGTCGGCGGAGGCCAGTCGGGAGCCGAGGTGATGTTGGATCTTGTCGGCCTGCCGAAAGAACGGCGGCCTGCCTCGATCACTTGGGTCTCGCAGCGCGAAAACTATCTGCCTCTGGACGACAGCCCGTTCACAAACGAGTTGTTCATGCCCTGCTTTTCGGATCGTTTCGCGGCGATGAGCGAGTCGCAGCGTAAGCTGCTCCTGCGGCGTTTCGTGCTTGCCTCGGACGGCATTTCGGAAAGCACGTTGCGCGCGATCTATCAGGCGCTGTACCGCCACGCATTTTTCGAGTCAAACCAATGCGACATCACACTGCGGCCGGGCTGCACCGTCTCGCACTGCATCAACGCCGGACCGGGTCACAGGCTGACCCTGCAGCACGGCATGGACGAGGTCGAAGAAGTCACGGCTGACATCGTCATCCTGGCCACCGGTTACGAGAACGCGGTGCCAGACTTCTTGGAACCGATCGCGCACCGGCTGGAGCAGATCGATAATGAATTAGCTATTCGCGAGGATTTTTCGGTGAGCTGGGACGGACCGCGTGACAGACGCATCTTCGTACAAAACGCGAGCCTCGGGCAGCGCGGCCTGGCCGATCCGAACCTAAGCCTGCTGGCCTGGCGCGCGCGCCGCATCCTCGATAGCCTTCTTAGGCGCGCGCCATGCGCGAACCCCGAGCATCCTGGCTTCATCAGCCATACCTCGATCGAGAGCTGGGCCGCCCCCGCAGCCGAAGAAATGGGCAGCGGGATATGACTCGTAGACTTTTGATCATCGGCGGTGGCATCCTAGGAATGATGTCCGCCTCCGCTGCGGCGAAGGACGGAGGCTTCTCCGAAATCATCGTGACCGAACAAGCCCTTGGACCAAGCGGCGCATCGCATTATTCTGGGGGCGTGCATTTCCCCTACGGTTGCCAAGACCGTACCAGGTCGCTCACTCGAAAGAGCGCCGTGGTCTTGGCGGCCATGGCTGGGTCGGCGGTCAGCGGATGGCGCCGGCCTTTAGCGATGCGTGTCGTGGCTGGACCGGGTGAAGCGATTGATCCGGCCCAGTTTACGGAACCCCTGGACCCGGCTGAGCCTGACATAGGCAGTCTCGCGCCGAGCTTCTGCGGACAATATCCGCCGGAGCGGAACGCACTTAGCATCTCCGTCCCACATGACGTGAGTCCGTCTCCGTGGACCCGCAACTTGACCAGCGCCCGACTGCCCTAATTGGGATGTCCGACCAACCAGTCTTTCCAACAGGAGGCTTTTCGCATGTTGACTGATGCACAAAGAGAAAAGTGGCAGAAAGACGGATACGTCAGGCTCGAAAGGTTCTTCGCTCCAGAGGCTCAAGAAGATATCTCTACTTTTGTCGAAGATATGTCACGCTGGGATGTCAGCGATGATAAATGGCTCATGTGGTTCGAGAAGACGACGGACAATCGAAAGATCATCTCCAAGATCGAGAATTTTCTCGACTTCCATGATCCATTGCGTCGTTTGCTCTTAGAAGATCAGCGCATAAAGTCAGCGGTCGAGGATTTGCTTGGCGAAGATTCGCGCAGGCTCAAGGAGTTGCTGATTTTCCACTACCCCGACAGCGGCGGCTATCTCCCGCATCAGGACATTTATCACATTCCACACAAACTCCCCGACCGGATGGTCCATGCGGTGGTTGCCATAGGCATCGACGACTCCGACCCGGAAAACGGCGGGCTTTTCTTCAGCCGCGGCAACCACAAGAAGGGGGTGTTTCCCATGGATGCCGGTGGGGTGATCGATCCTCAAGTCGCCGAAATGTTCTCCTGGGAACCCGTAGTATGGAAGGCTGGCGACATCTTCATCTTCGACGATTACGCACCGCACTACTCACGACCGAACAAAAGCAATCGTTCGCGGCGGACACTCTACTTGGTGTTCCAGCGTGCTTCAACCGGTGGACCGACCCGCACTGAATATAACGTGCTTAAGCGCGCCCTTAACCCGCCCGAGGGCAAAGTGGCCGATCTCGACAAACTCAAGCCCCCAAATGGCATTTTCTATCGCGATTGAGCTCACGCAGCCAGGCGGAGGCATGCACACGAAACTGATCGACCGCTCAAAAATGCGGGAGAGTATGGCGTTCTGGTTTGCGGGCTCGCGGAGCATCGACCGCAGCCCGTTAAGACGCTTCGGCACGTGGATTGTGGAGGTGGTCGCAGGGCGGTCTTCTGTGGCGCCTACAGCCCGACTGGTGCCCCTGGTCGCCCGCCTGGCGGCCCAGAGCTGCACTATCCTGGCCGGGGCCGCCAACGGGTCGGGCTACCGTTTCTCTCCACGAATTGCACGGGAGGCTGTTGCGTTGGCAGCCGAGGCTCCCACTGCTTCAACAGCTTAGGTTCGTTGTCATGCGCAAATACACGTTTTCTCGAACGGAGCTGTCGCGGGCGTTCGGTATCGACATGGCCACTCTTGGAACGGGAAGCGTCGGCACGGGTTTTTCATTCGGTACGGTGGCACCGGGCGTTACATCCGAGCCCCATCGGCACGACGAAATCGAGGCCTTCGTGGTCCTGTCTGGCGCGGGCAAGGTCACTACCGACCGTTGGGAAATCTCGGTCGAGGCGGGCGATGTCGTTCTGTTCCACCCTTTTGAAGCGCATGTGCTGCGCAACGACGGAAACGAAGACCTAGATTTCGTCGATATCTACTGGCGAGACGGCGAGGCCGCCCTTGATGCCGCTGCAAAGACCGCGGCTTCACGCGGGCCGATCTTCGTCTTCTCCACGCCGCCAACGCCAAATGGCGATCTGCATCTGGGGCATCTTTCTGGCCCCTATTTCGGCGCCGACGTGTATACTCGTTTCCTGCGCATGAAAGGAGCCGAAGCATATCACCTCACTGGAAGCGATGACAACCAGAGCTACGTCACGACACGCGCCGATGCCGATCAATCGACGCCTGCAAACGTGGCGCGCTACTACGCCGACGAGATTCGCGCCACGCTTGCACTTCTCGATTGTGACGTCCACAGCTTCCAACCCACAATGGGCGATGACGGTTACGGCGAGTTTCAAGCCGCGTGTTTCCGCAGTCTTCTGAGCAGCACGGCGGTAAATCTGCGCCAGAGCCCTGCGCTTTTCGATGCTGTGACAGGCCACTATCTTTACGAACCGGATGTTAGCGGCCTCTGCCCCGATTGCGGCGGCTCCGCCGGTGGCAACATCTGCGAGGAATGCGGCGCCCCAAACCTTTGCCACGACTTGGGTGCAGCCCGGTCACGGCAGTCTGCCGAGGCGCCGCTGGTCGGCTCCGTCCGCCGCCCGGAACTTGCCTTGGACCGATGCTACGACAATATCGACCGGCATCTAAGGGCGTCGGGCGTCCCGCTACGGATCTTGGATCTCTTCGCGCGCCTACGCCGACGCGGCAACTTTTCAGTGCCCATTACCCACCCCTCGGGCTGGGGCCTGCCGGCCGAAGGGTTCCCGGGGCAAGTGATCTGGGTCTGGCCGGAGATGGCCTTCGGTTTTCTTTACAACATCCAGGCGCTCGGCCGCTTGCTGGGTCGCGACTGGAAGGCGGAGATGCCCGGCAACGACTGGCAGATTGTCCATTTCTTCGGCTTCGACAATTCGTTCTACCACGCGCTACTCTACCCCGCTCTTTACGCCGAGGTCTTCTCCCACTGGACGCCACGCATCCACTATCACGTCAACGAGTTCTACCTGCTCGACGGCAAGAAGTTCTCAACCAGCTGCCGCCATGCGGTCTGGGGCAAGGAGGTTCTGAGCCCAAAGACAGTCGACGTCGTGCGCCTGCATTTGGGCCTGACACGCCCGGAAGGTGAGCGGACGGATTTCACGCTGGACGCGCTGCGCCGCACCGAGAACGAGGTGTTCCAAGGGATCTGGCTGAACTGGCTCGATGCGTTGAACCAGGAAATCAAGCAGGATTTTGGCGGCCGTGTACCCGATGCAGGCGACTGGAGCCCGGCCGACCGCGCCTTCTTTGCTCGGATAGAGATCTATCGCGCGGCGATGGAGCGCGCCTATTCGGACGAAGGCTTCTCGGTCCGGCGCGCGGCCGCTCAGGTCTGCGATTTCGTGCGCGATTGCGTGATCTACCGTCGGGCGCGAGACTATGCGGCGGCGCGACTTTTCTATCCCGCCCGCAATCGGACTTCGCTAGCCCTTCAGACGACGGCCGCGGCGATCCTGGCACAGACACTCGCTCCGCTGATGCCCCGATTCGCCAGAACGCTGGCGCGAGGCATTGATGGCGTCTCAACCGAAACATGGCCCCGGTCCGTCCAGCGCCTTGCGCCAGGGACGCGCTTTGATCTCGGACCCGTGTTGGTGTTCTACGCCAAATCCGGCAATCCTCATCTCGATGAGGAGGAAGCACTATGAGCCCAAAGGTGCACCAGTGAGCTATCCCAATCTCGACCAGATCTGCGGCAATCAAAACCGATGATGCCGAACATCTGTACTCGCTGCTGGCCCCCGAAGGCCGCTACCAGACTAGAGACCAGACTGGCCGACCTGAACCAACGCATCGTCGACACCCTGGCCCGCGCCTTCGAGGACCGCTCGGCCGATCGCTTCCCAGCCCTTGCTGTTTCGTGCCGCAAATGCCGTGTGGGCTCGACTGCGCTGACCAACCTCTTCGGCATCGCGGGATTTCCGTGCTCCAGCCGGTCAAGACTGTCATGCGGTTCGAGGCGCTTGGTCAACCTGGCGTGCCCTAGATCGTGCGCCGATCACCGGAAATGTCGAATGCGAATGCCTGCCTGATGGTATCTTCGATTCTGTCCGAGCCTGTACTGGCGCGGCAGTCGGCCGAAGAACAACTGAGCTACTGACAATCGGAAGGTAGCAGGTTCAAAATTCTGCCCCAGAAACCGGATATTGCGCACAACCAGCGTTCACGATCGCGAGGGCGCACAAGCTTCCAACCAGACCCGTGCAAAGACAGCCCGTCGCCTGAAGATAGTCGGCGAGGGCCGCCAAATCCCTCGCAAGCGTATCCTCCGTCACATGCACGCCGTCTTCGCCGACAATGCAGACGCTTGTCTCGTCGAGAGATAAGTCCAGCCAGGGTGCTCCTTCAGGATTGCGTGTTTGCTCGGGTACGGAAGCCGCCCCCTGAGATCGCTCGCTAGGTTACCCGGCCGTGAACCCTGCAAGCCGAAAATTCAGATGCCGCCCATGCAGAGATATTTCATTTCGAGGTAGTCCTCGAGGCCATGGCGGGATCCCTCCCGCCCGATGCCGGACTGTTTTATCCCGCCGAACGGCGCCGCTTCTGAAGACATCCGGCCGGTATTTACCCCGACCATTCCATATTCCAAGGCCTCGGCCACACGCCAGACACGCTTCAGGTTGGAGGCATAAAAGTAGGCCGCGAGGCCGTAGATCGTGTCGTTGGCCTCACGCACGACCTGATCCGCATCTTTGAAGCGAATAATCGGTGCCAGCGGCCCGAATGTCTCTTCTTGCGCGACGGTCATCTCGCTGGAGACACCGGTCAGGACTGTCGGTTGGAAAAACGTGCCATTCGTGCCGATGCGTTTGCCCCCGCATCGAATTGCGCCGCCTTTGGCGACGGCATCGGCAATATGGGATTCGATCTTGGCCAAAGCGTGCTTGTCGATGAGCGGTCCGATGTCCACTCCGGGAGCGAAACCGTCACCAACTTGAAGTTGGCGAGCCCGTAGCACGAATTTCTCGACGAACTCGTCGTGAACGCCCGACTGGACGTAAAGGCGGTTCGCCGAAACGCAGGTCTGGCCGGCATTGCGGAACTTCGCCTGGACCGCACCGTCAACCGCGGCATCGATATCGGCATCATCGAAGACGATGAAAGGCGCATTGCCGCCGAGCTCAAGGCTGACTTTTTTGATCTGGTCCGAGCACTGGCGCATGAGAAGGCGCCCGATCTCAGTCGACCCGGTGAAGCTGATCTTGCGCACCTTCGGATTGGTACAAAGTTCGCGGCCGACCGCGTCACCTTCGGACGCATAGATCAGGTTGACGACGCCTTCGGGAAAGCCAGCCTGATGGGCGAGGGCGAACATTGCTCCCGCCACGAGCGGCGTCTGTTCAGCGGGCTTGAGGACGATCGTGCAGCCCGCCGCCAAGGCTGGCGAGATTTTGCGCGCCACCATCGAGGCCGGGAAATTCCATGGCGTTATCGTGCCAACAACTCCGATGGGCTGCTTGATTACCAGCATTCGGCGGTCCATTGATGGTGCGGAGATCGTCTCGCCATAGACGCGATTGGCCTCCTCGGCGTACCATTGCAGATACGCCGCAGCATGCGATATCTCCGACTTGGCTTCGGCAAGCGGCTTGCCCATCTCCGCGGTGAGAATCGCGGCGAGATCGTCGGCGTGGTCGATGATCAACTGATGCCATCGCCATAGAACGTCGCTGCGCTCACGTGCGGTCAGCCCTGCCCATCCAGGCTGCGCGACATAGGCCTTGTCGATCGCAGCGCATGTCTCCTCGACACCCATGTCGGGTAGTTCTGCCAGCACTTCGCCAGTCGACGGGTTGAGGACCTCGAATGTCCGCTCGCTAATCCGCGTGCCAAGTGCCGGCAGGCGATCAATGGGTCCAAACAGGTCGGGGGATCTCAGGTGACGGATCATCGGCAGGCACAGGGGCAATACCGGATTCCTCCTCAACGCAGCAGGTACATATAGCAGGTGCGGTGTGTACTCCGCGACGTCCGGGTTCCTTATAGGGCCTCGGCCAGACAGCTGGTAGACCACGGTACCCGACTGGAAAGGGAGAATACCTGAATACGCCAGAAGATGCCTCGCGGTTCTACTAGTCGAACGATTGAACAACGGACATCGGCTTCGCCAGCCGCGCGGAGTGGATGCTGGTGGCCTGCGCCTACAATCTGCGGACCACGAATCGGCGACTCTATCCACTCGAAGAGAGGCTGGCCTGAGGAGAGCGCACCCCAATAATGACGCCTGAACCGGCAAATGCCTGGCAAGGCCCGCGAAAACCGCTCCTCGGGGCTTTAAACAGATCCCGTTTACCCGGCGAGCGCCCGCAAGATGAGAAAGAGGATGGAGAGGAACAGGGTGGCGAAGGCGCGCCGAGGGAAGACCGGCCGGCGCATTTGCATGGGGATGGAGCTCATGATCAATTCCCCGCCTGTTGCTGCGGCAAAAGATAGCCTGTCGTCGAATGGTCGAGCACCAGATAACGCGCGGCGACCGCCTTCACCTCGTCGGTGGTGACCTTGCGGACGCGGTCCGGCCTCTCGAGCACGTCCTTCACATTGCCACCGGTGGTGAGCGTCTTGCCATAAATGTTGGCGATGTGGTCCAGCTCGTCGTGCGCAAAAATCACCGAGCGGATATAGCGGTCTTTGGCCTTGTCCAGCTCGTCGCTGGTGACGCCATCTTTGGCGATCTGGGCGACTTCGGCAACGGCCGCCGCTTCGAGATCGACGAGCTTTGCATCGCCGCGCGGCGAGCCGGAGATGGTGAAATTGGTGTCGTCTAGCATGGTGCCCTGGAAGAAGGCGCCGGCCGCCGAGGCTATGCCTTGCTTGACGACAAGCTCCTGATAGAGCCGGCTGCGGTTGCCGCCGCCGAGGATCTCGGCCAGCAGGTCGAGCGCCTCGGCCTCGCCGGGCTCTGCCGTATGATAGGACGGCACCACCCATTGAGTGGAAAAGCTCGGCACTGAAACGCGCGCATCGGTCAGCGTCACTGTGCGCCTGGTGTTCTGCTCCGGCTCGACCGGGCGGTTGCGTGGGGGCAGGTCCGGCCCGCGCACAACCTTGCCATAGGTCTTCTCGGCCAGCGCCTTCACCGTCTCAGGCTCTACGTCGCCGGCCACCACCAGCACGGCGTTGTTCGGTCGGTAGTATTTGTTGTAGATGGTGAATGCGTCGGTGCCGTTCAGCTTCTCCATCTCCTGCATCCAGCCGATGACCGGAATGCGGTAGGGCTGGTTCTGCCGCAACGTCGCGTTGACCTCCTCGTCCAGCAGAGCATGCGGGTTCGTCTCTCTGCGCCAACGGCGCTCCTCCAGGATCACGTCGCGCTCGGTCTTGATATCATCGTCGTTGAGGATGAGGTTGAACATGCGATCGGCCTCGAAGCCCATCATCTCACCCAACGCCGAGGGCGCCACCGTCTCGAGGAAGGTGGTGTAGTCATAGGCGGTGAAAGCGTTATTGCAGCCGCCGATGGCGGCGACGGCTCGGTCGAACTCGCCGGCGGCGTGATTGGTCGTCGCCTTGAACATCAGACGCTCGAGGAAATGGGCAAGGCCTGATTTGCCGGGTGGCTCGTCGGCGCTGCCGATCTTGTACCAGACCATATGAGTGACGATCGGCGCGCGGTGATCGGGGATGACGACCACTTCCATGCCGTTGTCGAGCAGGAAATCCGTCACCTTGCCGCCGTCGGTGGCGGCCAGAGCCGGAGTGGTTGTCACCAGGGCCAGCGCGGTGGCAATGAACGCCTTGCGCAGCCGGGGGGACGATCGATGGCTCCTGTTGTGGTGGCTAGTCGAAAGGCAAGGCTCGAGGCAAAGTGATTTGTTCCTCATTTTGATGAAGGCGCTGCGTCCCAGTCTCCCCCCGTGGGAGGATCGGCGGGCAGCGCCGAGCCAGATGAACAAGCTCTTCACGGTGCCAGGCCTTACTCGAGCCTCATCTTTGGATGGACCCAGGAGACCTGCGGCCGTACTTCTTGGTGAGGTGATCATGGGACGGATTCTCCTTGGTCCGCGACGCCTTGCGGATGACCAAGCACGCACCGTGCCAGATCAGAAAACCGTCGAGGCATGTAGACAAATCGGGCTCTGCCATGTTGCGCATCCGACATTGTCGGACATCGGACAGGGCCGAACGCAACGCGCGCGCGGCTGAGGATATCTTCGGAAGACGATGGGCGCGCTGCCGGGAGGGGAATAGGATGCGCTTCGATGGCCGCTGCACTGACGGTGAGAATGGAGATGTTGGTCGCCCCAGCGGAAACCTGTCCTCGACAGCCAGACCGGGTCGATGCTGAACGGCAGAGGCGTGAGCAGCGTAGCGAACTCGAGCGCAGAGCCTGCTCGCGCGCGAAGACTGATCAAAGATCGGCGAGTTGGGCGATATCCGCGAGGCGTTGGAAAACGAAGATCGTAGGACTCGGGCGGGAAAAGAAGGAAGCGGTGGCGCGCTTCAGGCGTAATGCGCCTGCCGCGAGGCCGTTGAGCCTGATGAGTTGCTGCGGGAAAGGGGAGTGTTTGCGCGGGACCTTGGTCAAACGTAAGAGACAACCGTCGAGCTTGCCGTGGATGGGGTCATGCAGGCACGTTTGTCGCTGGAGGACAGCTGCACGGAGGCAGTCCGCGCTTGCCGTCGTCGCTGGGTACCAAACAGGAGAATTTGGTGGTCGCGATTGAATTCATCTGCGTAAATACCGCCTGGCTGTGCTCGGTTTGCCGGCGAACAGATTGTGCCTTCTTCGCGGCTGCAAACGCATCCCTGCCGGCGTGGTCCCTAAGGTCAAGGGCATCGGGTCAGTAACAGCCTGATCCTGCTCAATCCGGTGCGCGCCAACCGCCTCGCCGGATTGTGGAACCGCTCGCGGGTAGCTTCTACCACAAACAGCAAGGTCATGAAATCAAGTAGGAAGTCGTCGATCGCTTGGGCGATTGTTTCTGACTTGCCCTTGAACTGGTCCAGCAAAACGCGCGCGTTATCGATCGCTTCCACGCTGGTGGCATCGATTAACCCCTCGATCCTCTTGAAACAATCCAATTCAAAACTCCTTCAAGCGCTTGCCAAGCCGTTATGCACGAAGGTAGCTCCGTGAACTACCCGGCCCTCGAGCGGCGGCACGAGCAGCGGTCGGCCATACGTCGTGCCTCCAAGCACCAGCCATAGACGTGGCGCTGAGGAGCGTTGGAAGGATGGGGCGCTTCCGGCCATGCTCGAGCGGTAGTGTAAGGACATTTTTTGCTGGCGGCCACGGCCACAATGGAGTGCGCCAGTTGCCGCGACCAATCAAACGGCCTTGAAGTTTTTCGTTTTGCTGCCCCTAAGTCTCGGCTATGAATCGGACTGGCCAAATGGCCTGCCCACGTTGCAATTTGTTACAAAGGAAGACGCATATGGCGACCGGAACAGTGAAGTGGTTCAACAGCACCAAGGGGTTTGGATTTATCCAACCCGACGATGGCGGTCAGGATGTTTTCGTCCACATTTCCGCTGTCGAACGCGCGGGCCTCTCGACCCTCGCTGACGGCCAGAAGATCAACTATGAGATCGAGCAGGACCGACGCACTGGCAAATCCTCCGCTGGCAGCCTCAGCAAAGTTGGCTGAATTTACTCTTGCGTCCTGGCAAGAGTGGGAGCGGTACGTCAGGAGGGCCTCACGGCCGCTCGACATGAGCGAGCAAGAACGTGGCTCAACTGCAAGGCCGCAGCAGATTGCTGCAAGGCGTCGCGAATTCCTCATGAAACAAAGTTGTTTCAAAGGAAGGCGGGGTTGGCCCCGCCTTTTTATTTGACGCGCAGATTAAGCCGATGGCTGCAACGCTCCAGAACGAATCTCGATTGCCGAAATCAAGCTGCGACCTTCTTGCGGGTTCGCTTCGTCGGCGCCGGCCCTTCCGGCGCTTTCGGTTTGCGGCCGAGCCCCATCGTCTTGGCCAATGCCGAGCGCGCCGCGGCGTAGTTCGGCGCGACCATGGGATAATCCGCCGCCAGGCCCCATTTGGCCCGATATCCATCCGGCGTCAGCCCATAGTGGGTCGACAGATGGCGCTTTAGCGATTTGAATTTCTTCCCGTCCTCAAGGGAGATGATGTAGTCCGGTGTCACCGACTTCCTGATCGGGACTGCAGGCGTAAGGGCAACCGGCTCTTCTGCAGAGACACCTCCGGCCGTCCCTTTCAAAGCCGCGTGCACTTGGCCGATGAGGGCAGGGAGATCCCCCACCGGGATCGGATTGTTGGAGACATAGGCTGAGACGACATCGGCGGTGAGCTCGATGAGGGTGTCGATGTTTTTTTCGGCTTCTTCTGTCATGAAACTCTCCAGGCGGCGTGAAACACAGTCGGCGAAGCGTCGCTTCATAGTGGCGGTCGCCGCTGAAAGCAACAAAGGTCTCGACAGGATTATTGCGATGCTCGTCCAGCGAGATCTATGGCGCGGTATCCCGCCGTCGTGACAGTTGATCCGTCCGTTGTTGGCGACCTGCCGCGGTGCTTCGCGCATTTCAGGCGCGTCTCGGCCGTAAGCTTTGCGCCGAAACGACCAGTGATCTCGAAACGAAGCGGGCTATTTCTGTTTCGCCATCCTCTCTTTGGCTGTGAAATCGGTGGCAGAGCAGTGGCCGCTTCCTGGTGGCGCGTGGAAGAACTACCAAGTGTTGATTCGCAATGGTCGAAACGATGTAGATTCATCCGGTGAGCCGCTCTCGCATCAGGATGTTAGGGATTGGCCCGATGGTAAACCGAGGACATCACGCCGCTGCTTTGCTATTGAACCGCTATCGCTGTGAAACACATTCCGCAATGGTGGGCGGGTGTAGATGAGGCGCCTGTTCACGCAAACTAGCGGTTCAGCAGGTCGGGAGGAACGAATGAGCTCAGGGACTTTCAGCAGCCCACTTTTCGTAAGGCGTGCAGCGCACATCGTGCAAGAGATTACCAGTCCTGCGGATGCTATCGAGTTTCTCAACGAATTGCCAGAAGATCGCAGAGACCGGATCTACGAAGCCGCCCTCAGGGCGTGCTTTGATGCATACAACGGACGAAAACCTGCGAGCGCAGCGCGCAAGACTTTTTCCGCTTTGCGAAACAGGTCGCCATATTGGAAGATGCAACCTCCGCGATGCAATGGCTCGCTGCCTGCATGTCGGGCTGTGGAAAAGCGCAAGTGTAGGCGTCGCAGTCGTGTGTGAGGCTGGAGCGGGTACGCCGACGAAGTTATTGTATCGAGATTTCGTCGGCATCTGGAGCGTAGTATAGCGAATAAACAATATTTTGCGCGCTGTGGTGATGTTAATCATCTTGTTGTATTTGTAAATCAGCTTCTCGCGACAGGACTGCAACGATTCCGGTGTAAAAATCACTGTGTGGGACTTGGTTCTCAAATTTATGATGGTAATTACCGTGTAATGATCGCAAAGCAGTTGTCCCATTGAAGCAAGATGATAAACGAAGCCAAAATTGTTCTCCGTCGTCTGCAATATTCGCTCGATGGAGGCTATAGGCCTCACAAGCCAATCAAAACAGCTACTCGGGTGCACTTTGAAATTCGTTTAATTTCGCTCACCCCAAACGGCCCTCCACAGTCGAAAATAAGATTGTCCCGCAAAGGGTGCTACAAGACGCGATCGCGGATCGATTTGGGCCAACGTCGATCTGGCGAAGGCACGCCGGAAATCGAGCAGGACCTGCAGCGGAACAGATCACCGGCCCCGAACCGAAATCTGACACGGCGGCGGACCCGATTTCTTCATGGTAGAAGGCGCAGAGAGAACCGGAGCACGGCTCCGGCGCCGCCGCTTGCCGAGCAGCGATCCTCCGCCTCCCAAAATCCAATCGAGAAGAGCGTTCAATTCCGGGACGGTCCAAGCTCTGCCGCAAAAACAGGTGTCAGACCACCCGGTCCGCAACTGATCTAGCGCAGGGCGTTCATGAGCCGCATATCCCAGAGTGGCTGCGTGCACGACGCAGCGAGATCATTTATGAAAATCCTATTCAGTACGATGGCTGTCCCCTTGCTGACAGCCACCGCCTTTGCTGCGGATTCGATCCCCGCAGACCTCAGAGAAACGGCAATGGCCACTTTCAAGGCTTTGCCACCCACCACGCCGGCAGTCGCCAACAACCCGATCACCCCGGAAAAGATCGCTCTCGGCAAGGCACTGTTCTTCGATCCACGCGTCTCTGCGTCAGGCGTCTTGTCGTGCAACTCGTGCCACAACCTGGCCACCGGCGGCGACGACAATCACGAAACCTCGATCGGCCATGGTTGGCAGAAGGGACCGCGCAACGCGCCGACTGTACTGAACGCCGTCTTCAACATCGCCCAGTTCTGGGACGGTCGTGCCGAAGACCTGAAGGCTCAGGCGAAGGGACCGGTCCAAGCCGGCGTCGAAATGGCCAATACACCGGGTCAAGTCATCGCCACCCTCAAGTCGATGCCGCAATATGTCGATTGGTTCGATGCAGCTTTTCCGGCTGAAGCCGATCGGGTCACCTTCGACAACCTCGCCAAGGCAATCGAAGCCTTCGAGGCGACACTGGTCACGCCGGCGCCCTTCGACAGCTTCCTGAATGGCGATGACGCCGCCATGACTTCCGAACAGAAACAGGGCATGGCGCTTTTCATGGACAAAGGCTGCTCGTCCTGCCATGGCGGTATCAACGTTGGTGGGGAAGCCTATTACCCATTCGGCCTCGTGGAACAGCCCAGCGCCGAGGTCCTGCCGGAAAAAGACAAGGGCCGATTTGCGGTCACCAATACTGCCGACGACTCCTATGTTTTCCGCGTGGCGCCGCTGCGCAACGTTGCACTCACCGCGCCATACTTTCATTCGGGCAAGGTTTGGGATCTGAAACAGGCCGTTGCCATCATGGGAACCACCCAGCTTGGCGTGGTACTGGCGGACGAAGAAGTCGACCTGCTTGTTGCCTTCCTCAACTCGCTGACCGGAAAGGCACCCGAGCTCGCCTATCCCATTTTACCCGCCGAAACGGCGACAACGCCCCGGCCTGTAACGCAGATCTTAGGAAAATAAACGGCCAGCTGACTGCGGAACATCGCAATCTACAATGATTGCGACTTTTACTGGGACGAGACGATCGCGAGGTCCATGAGGACGCAAATGGCTCGTTTCCAAAGTGCAGACACTGCTTTCGTCACCATCCCGTTGCGATGGAATCATGGTTGGGATCTGGCGTGCGACATGCCAAGGAAGGCGTCTGACGCATGAGGCTCGCGCGCTGTCGATACCGCGCGGCGGACGGCCATCGCGCTGGCGGCCGAATAGCCGCGCGCCGGAGTTAGCGGCCCTCCCTAGGGCGATGGGGCAGCCACCCCGTCCTCTATGTCCAGAGATTCTTCGACTGCTTCCGGATTCCGGGCGATGGTCCAAAGGAGAGTATTCGCCGCTATATCCGGTTTCGAGCGACCTTGCTCCCAGTTTCGAAGCGTTGCCAGATCGAGACCATACCTTACGGAGAATGCCTCCTGAGAGAGCTACGTGCGATCTCGGACTTCGCGAACACTTATCGGCCGCGGCGCATGAACCTTCGCGATCACCCCTGCGGACGACAGTTCATTCTTCAGTGCCAACAGGTCGTCGACGCAAGGAACCGTCACGAACGCCTTGCCGTGATCGACCATCTCAGTGAGGATCGCGTGGGCCGTCCTGAGCGGCAGCTGTCTCTTTACGAGAATGCGGGCGGCCTCAGGAGTATTCGCGCCGTGAAGAAAACCGAGGCTCAGTCGGACGGGAGAGCCTGACGAAACCGGCACGACGTCCCGGGTTCGCACCCGTTGTCCGAACCGCTCCATGAATTTCGATGTAGTCGACATTAACCTTCTCCGCGATCACCGAGCTTGCGTAATTTGGACCATCCAACACTGGAGGGCATCGCGATTAAAGTACGCCAAACAACGCTAAGGGAGAACAAACGGTGATCTGATTTCGTTCGACGCTCGTTTTCGAGAGCCGTTCTGGGTCGTTCGCAATCAACTGTGTAGGCCAGCGGAGCGAGCAAGGAGCGCCAGATCCGGACAGGGCTGAGTGGGGTGTTTCTCCGAAAGTTGGGGCCATGCCCTAAGGGACACGAGATGTAGTGGACTCGTCGATCCGCGCTGTTTCGATTCGCGCACCCGGGCACAACGCTTGGATAAGTCCCATCAGATGCTCTCCGGTGGCCGTCATCTGTTTAGCTGACATTGGGCCGAGGGCTTCCAGCACGAGCCACATGGCGCGGGGTATCGACCGTGACCATGGTGCGCCGCCCCTGCCGCCAGTTCCAGCGGCGGCACGTGACACCGGCATCATCGCACCAGATGACTTCGCCCGGTTCAGGATGCTCGGTTACCATTTCACCTTGCTCGATCGTGTCGAATGGCTCCGCTCCCTTCGCAATTAAAAGTCTCGGGACCCCCTGGTAAAGATCGAGATCCTCCCCGCCAATCGGAACGCCATACAACACGCTGACGGCATTGTAGGCATCAACCAGTGGGGAAATCCGCGGGAGAGAGCCATCTTTCCGCACCCGCTTGAGAAGCGCGGCGGCCGAGCACGGCGTTCGATTGGCCTTTGTGCCGAAAGCCTCGTAGGCAACGGCCCACGCCGCAAGATGCGCGTCCCTTTGGGCGTCATCGCGAAGCGCCGCCTGTTCCGCCGCCGCGATCGTGTCGTTCAACGCCTGTGCATCCGGCACGTCGATTTCAGCGTTCCGCACCACAATGCTGATCAGATGAAAATCCGGGTAGCGGGCCTTGATCTCGGGGGCAACCAATGGCGTGAAAGACATGGGATGCTCTTTTCTCATGGGGAGGCTTTGCGCTGGGGGTCGTTCGGGAAATGTTTGAAGAAAGGTGCTTGTCGAGCGTCCAGATCTTCTAGCATCGGCATGGTGCATGCCGCACCATGCGCTGGATAATTCCATCATTCGGCGGTGGACAAGGCCTGATAGAGATCGTCGATTATGTCTTGCGGGTGCTCGAGCCCACCTCGGCCGGCAACAAGCTACGCCTCCTCCAGATCCTCCATTTCATAGGAGGCAGCGGGCGCGATATGGATGTGAAGCAGCTTTTCTTGCCGGGTCATGCATCGCTTTCGGAAATTCGTCTCGCACGAAAATCTGCCGCCAAACTGGCCTGATCAACAGCACCAGTTGCATAGCGTTTTCCCAGTCCAGTTGGCTTTGCAACGAAATGCGGTTCAGCCCAAGGGTCGGTTTCCTCGCCAGCACGCCACGTCCCCGCCGTTTTAGCCACCGTTTCCCGGCAACGCGTCTTGCACCTGCTTGACAACCGCTCGCAGGATCTCAACGCCCTTCTCGATTTGCCGAATGCTCAAGGCGGCATAGCCCATGACAAGCCCCACGCGAGCGATGTGGCCTTCGTCCGATTGCCGCTCGTAGAGCGGCGAGATCAGGTGCAGCCCCAGGCCCGCGCCTCGGGCGGCTTCGACCAGGGTCGTTTCCCGCGATCGCGGCAGTTCGTCGAACCAAACGACGACGTGCAGACCGGCCTCTGCTCCCTGGACAGCGATGCGATCGCCGAAGCTGCGCCGCAAGGCGCCCAACAACGCCTCCCGACGCTCGCCGTTCAGCCTGCGCACACGCCGCACATGGCTTTCGTAGCCGCCACTCTCGATCAAAGAGGCCAGAGCCTCCTGTTCAGCGACCGGCGAATGTCGGTCCGCGAATTGTTTGGCGGTAGCGAAGACCTCCTGCAATTCCGTCGGGACAACGAGGTAGCCGATACGCAGCATCGGCGAGAGCGTTTTGGAGATCGTGCCGAGGTAGATGACAGCCCCGTGGTCCTGGAGGCTGTGCAGCGGAGGGACCGGATTGATGTCGTAGCGATATTCGCTGTCGTAGTCGTCCTCGATCACGTAGGCATTGTTGTGCCGCGCCCATTCCAGAAGCTGGTGGCGGCGCGTGATCGGCATGACGCCGCCCAGCGGAAACTGATGCGATGGCGTGACATAGGCCAGTCGTGCACCAATCCCCGCCAGCAACTCCGTCTTCATCCCGTCCTCGTCGACGGTGACCGGGACGGGCGAGGCACCCGTACTGGCAAAGACCTGACGCGCCATCCTATAGCACGGGTCCTCGATGACGAAGCGGTCGGCGGGATCGAGAAGCAGGCGAGCGCACAGATCTAGGCCCTGCTGCGAACCGTTGACGATGATGATCTGCTCGAGGTCGCAGCTCAGGGTTCGGGCGCGCCAGAGATAGCCCTGGAGCGCCTGGCGCAGCCGGCGCGAGCCGCGAGGATCGTCATAGGCAAGACGCAACGGGCGCTGCCCCATCGCCTTGCTCATCGCACGTTTCCAGACCAATGCGGGGAAGTCTGACGGCGCCAGGTCGCCATAGCGGAAATCGACCTTCAGCCCAGTCGGCAGATAATCCGGCCAGGGCGGCGTGACGCGCAGTCGTTCGCCATAGGCGGACAGATGAACCGGGCCGACTCGTTTCGCGACAGTGCGGCTCGTCTCAGGACCGATCAGCGAAGATGCAACGCGAGGTCGTGCGCCTTGACGGACTTCGATGAAACCTTCCGCGGTCAGTTGCTCATAGGCGACCGTCACCGTCGTTCGCGAAACGCCAAGGTCATTTGCCAGGCCTCGGGAGGACGGCAGCTGACTGCCGGTTTCATAGACGCCGCCGAGGATTTGCTCGCGAAGAGCCTCGTAGATCTGGCGTGCACCCATCGCGTGCGAGCGACCTGCAGAACCGGCACTTGAAGACTGGACCATTTCATTCATCGCTAACTGGATATTTCACATTGGCCAGTTTGCCGTCAATCTTTCGGAAACCCAAGAAAGATCTAGAGGCCGAATGACCCGTTCCTATCAATCCGAAACCGATGCTCTCACGCGGTCGCTCAACGACACCGGTCCCGGATTCGCCACTCGGGCGATCCATCATGGCTACGATCCGGCCGGCTTTTCCAATGCCGTTCAGCCGCCAGTCTTCTTGACCTCGACCTATGGATTCGAAAGCGTGGCAGCGAACGAGGCCGCCGCCGCGCTTGGCGGAAGGCTCTATGCGCGCGAATACAATCCGACGACGGAGATCCTCGAGCAACGGCTCGCCAATCTGGAAGGAGCCGAGGCAGGTTTGGTCGTTGCCTCGGGGATGGCGGCTTTCGGCACACTGATCTTGTCGCTCCTGTCCCAAGGCGATGAACTCATCGTCCACAAGACGCTTTATGCGAACACGCTTGCCATGGTCGAACAGGCGGTCCCCCGCTTCGGCATCAAGGTCGTCGCGGTGGACCTGTCCGATCCTCAAAATCTCGATGCCGCGATTACCGAGCGGACCCGGCTTGTTTTCTTCGAGACGCCGGTGAATCCGCTGAGCCGCATCCTTGATCTCGCTGCCATTGCCGAGCGCGCCCACGCGCGCGGTGTAAAGGTTGCAGTCGACAGCACCTTCGCCTCGCCCGCGCTCCAACGGCCGCTCGAACATGGGGCCGACCTCGTGCTCCACTCCCTGACCAAATACATCAATGGGCACGGCGATGCCCTTGGCGGGGCGATTCTCGGCGACGCGCAAACGCTCCGCACGCTGCACGAAACGGGCCTGCGCTACATCACCGGCGCAGCGCTCTCGCCCATGTCAGCCTTCCTGATCCTGCGCGGTCTGAAGACGCTCACGCTGCGCATGGAACGGCACAGCGCCACTGCCCTTGCGGTGGCTCAGGCGCTCGAGGCGCACCCGGCGGTGGCATGGGTGAGTTATCCCTTCCTCGACTCGCACCCTGATCAGGTGACGGCGCGAAAGCAGATGTCCCAAGGGTCGGGCATGTTGGCCTTTGGCCTCCACGCTGGGTTCGAAGGCGCGCGCCGAATGATGGACCGGCTCAACCTGATCACCCGGGCTGTCAGCCTCGGCGATGCCGACAGCCTGATCTATCATCCAGCAAGCCTGACCCGTGCTCGGCAGCCGATCCGCAAGGATGCCCATCTGGCCGACGGAGTCGGCGAGGACCTCATGCGTCTCTCGGTGGGGCTCGAAGACGCCGATGACCTGATCGCCGATCTGCGGCGGGCTCTGGACGTCTTGTGATGACTTGGCGTGCGGCCACCCCTGCGCTCACGCCTAAACCTGGAGCCTTGCCATGGCATTCCTGAGCGGTCTTTCCGCGTTTCCCATCACGCCGACCGATCGTGACGGCCGTGTCGATAGCGTTGCTCTGCGCAAGCTGATTGCTCGGCTTTGCGCCGCTCAGGTCGATTCCATCGGTCTTCTCGGCAGCACCGGCACATACATGTATCTGACGCGCGAGGAACGGCGACGGACGCTCGCCGAGACCTTGAACGAAACCGGGGGACAAATGCCGGTCGTGGTGGGTGTGGGCGCGCTGCGCACCGACGAAGCAGTGAGGCTCGCGCAGGACGCTAAGGCCCTTGGGGCTGCCGCGGGGTTGCTTGCCGCCGCCTCTTACACCCCGCTCACTGATGACGAGGTGTTCGAACATTTCTCGACGGTGGCGTGCGAGAGCGGCCTGCCGATCGTCGTCTACGACAATCCAGGAACGACGCATTTCCATTTCACCCCAGCACTCGTCAGCCGCCTGGCAAAGGTGGGTGGGATTGTCGCTATCAAGAATCCGACAGACAAGGGCGATGCGATCAAGAGCCATCTGGCCGACCAGAGGCGCACTGTGCCGGAAGGGTTCTCGATCGGCTACAGCGGCGACTGGAACGCTGCAGAGGCCATAATCGCCGGCGCCGACACATGGTACAGCGTCCTCGCCGGCATCCTGCCCGAGGTCTGCGTGAAGATCGTCACGGCGGCGCAACAGGGCGATGCGGCCGAAGCGCGACGGATCGATGCCACGCTTGCGCCGCTCTGGAGCCTCTTCAAGGAGTTCTCGAGCCTTCGCGTCGTCTATGCACTTGCCGAATTGCTCGACATTTGCCGTGCCGACCCCCCGCGTCCCATCCTGCCTCTGCCCTCAGCAGCGAAACGCCAGATCGCCGCCGCGTTGGAACGCTTGCCATCGGATGTCAACCGGTGAACAGCGAACCCGGCGGCCAGTGAAGGAACCTGTCATGTATGTACCCGCGCATTTCGATGAACCGAGCCGAGAAGTCCTTTACGAACTGATCGAGAACAGCGCACTTGGCATGCTGATAACCCATGGCCGGAGCGGTCTCGACGCCAATCACATCCCCTTCGAACTCGACACGTCACAGGGAGAAAACGGTACCCTTTACTCCTGCGCGATTAATACACGTGCCGAAGGAAAATGCACATTCTCGCTCGAGTGAATTATTTCAAAGGATGTGATCGCGTTTTGGCACATTCACGGCCGACGTGCGGCAGCCGGGGACTCACCACATGGTGAGCAACCAGGAAACCCTCCGGCCTACACTTTCTCCCGGAGCGCACGTGCTGCATCGACCATGTTCATGAGGGCAGGGCGGACCTCCTCCCATTTGCGTGTTTTGAGGCCACAGTCGGGGTTTACCCACAGTTGGGAATCCGACAGTCGCTCGCGGGCAAGCATGACGAGATCCGAAATCTCCCCGACTTCCGGGACACGTGGTGAGTGAATGTCGTAGACTCCGGGCCCGATTTCGTTCGGATATTTGGAACTCGTGAAGGCGTCCAGCAGTTCCATTTTCGAGCGCGACGTCTCAATCGAAATTACATCCGCATCCATTTCGGCGATCGCGTCGATGATCTCGTTGAACTCCGAATAGCACATGTGGGTATGGATTTGAGTCGTGTCCTTTACACCCGTTGAGGCGATCCGGAAGCATTCGACAGCCCAGTCGAGATAGTCTTTCCAGTCAGATTGGCGCAGTGGCAATCCTTCGCGAAACGCGGCCTCATCGATCTGGATCATCCTTGCGCCGGACCATTCGAGATCCGTCACTTCGTCGCGGATGGCAAGCGCGATCTGGCGGCATGCCTCGGAGCGGGGTACGTCGTCGCGAACAAAAGACCAGTTGAGAATGGTCACTGGGCCTGTGAGCATTCCCTTCACAGGGTATTCCGTAAGCGACTGGGCGAATTGCCACCAGCGCAGCGTCATCGGATTGGGCCTCGATACGTCGCCGAAGATGATGGGGGGGCGCACGTAACGCGACCCATAGCTCTGCACCCAGGCATGCTGGGTGAAGGCGAAGCCGGACAGCTGCTCGCCGAAATGCTGTACCATGTCGTTTCGTTCGAACTCACCGTGCACCAGCACGTCCAGCCCGATCTCTTCCTGCCAGCGAATTGCAGCCTCGATCTCCTTCTTCAGGAAGGTCTCGTAGTCGACATAGCTCAGCTGGCCCTTCGCATGAGCGGCCCGCGCCCTGCGTACCTGCGGCGTCTGCGGGAAGGATCCGATGGTCGTCGTCGGGAACGGCGGCAGCCCGAGCGTGCCGGCCTGGACTCTGGAGCGCTCGGCAAAAGCGCTCTCTCGTCGCTTCATGCTGTCGTCAATGCTGGCGATCCGCCCCTCAACAAGCGGGTCATGGATCTTCGTGGATGTCACGCGGGTGGCGGCAGCCTCGGCAGACGCTTTCAACGCGCCTGCCACCGCATCCCTGCCTTGGGACAGGGCCCGGGCCAGCAACACCAACTCGTCGGTCTTCTGGGCCGCGAAGGCGAGCCACGACCTGATGTCCGCGTCGAGTTCCGTCTCCATGCGCAGGTCAATCGGCACATGCAGCATCGAGCAAGAAGGCGCGATCTCGACGCGGTCCAAGGGCCAGCCGGCGACGATCGGTTTGATGCGGTCGAGAATGGCGGGCAGGTTCGCACGCCAGACGTTGCGGCCATCGATCAAGCCAAGCGAGAGCACCAGATCCTTCGGTGCGAGCCGACCCACCGTTTCCAGCTGCTGGGGAGCGCGCACGAGATCAATATGCAGCCCGGCCAGGGGCAGAGAAACCGCGGTTTCGAGATTGTCTCCCAGCGGCCCGAAATAGGTAGCCAGCATGATCTTCAGCTCGGGCGCGGCTTTCGACAGCTGGCCACAGGCGAATTCGAACGCAGCTCGTTCGTTCGGGTTCAGATCGAGGACAAGCGCTGGCTCATCGATCTGCACCCAGTCGGCTCCCGACAGCTTCAGCCTCTGCAGGAGTTGCTCGTAGACGGGCAGCAGCCGCGGCAGGAGCGCGATGGGATCGAATCCCTCGGCAGGCGATTTCGCCAGCTTGAGGAAGGTGACCGGTCCAAGGATGACTGGGCGTGTGTGAATGCCGAGGGCTTTAGCCTCGAGGAAGTAATCAACCGGCTTCGTCGACGAAAGAGCGAACGTTTGATCATCGTTTAGTTCCGGCACAATGTAGTGATAGTTGGTGTCAAACCACTTGGTCATTTCCATCGCGGTTACACCAGGCCGATGAGCCGCATGCTGGTGACCACCGTGCCCACAATCCTCCGTCTGACCTTGGTTGCCGCGCGCCATAGCGAAGTAGATGTCGAGTGGGACCTCGCCGCCATTCCAGGCGTAACGAGACGGAAGGGCGCCGACCATGGCTGCGGTGTCGAGCACATGGTCGTAAAGCGAGAAGTCGTTCGACGGGATTTTCGACACGCCGCGATCGTGCTGCTCTTCCCAGCTAGCGGCACGGAGCGCCTTCGCCGTCGTGAGAAGGTCGGCGGCGGAAGATTTTCCGGACCAGTAGCTTTCAAGCGCGAACTTCAGTTCTCGCCGACGACCGAAGCGCGGCACGCCGAGCGTTGCTACAGGAATTTGCTGAGAGACAGTCATGCCATACCCCGATGGTTGGGGCGTCGGTGACAAGGAAGGCGCTAGCAGGCCGGCAGGAACGCCAGGCTGCAGCGGCCACCGAGACACCCCGCCCGTGGACGTAATTTGCCGTGGCAGGTCTCCTGGCTCGCGGGGTCATAGCCTCTACCCGTCTTCCCAAGGCTATTCGCCTCAGTGACATGAGTGGGGTTGGCTTGCCGCTAACAGTTGCGGGGGCAGCGCCGGCATCGCACCGGCTTCCCTCTTAGCTCCGCTGCGGCAGCGCCGTACGGAGAACCACGACACGGGAGACAATCACAGCAGTTCGCTTCTTTGTCAACGCCGCATAAAGAAATGTTTATGTCGTTATGTTAAATTTCCGTTGGCATGTCCCCAAAGGTCGCCTCGAAAGCGAAAACTGTGGAAGCCTTGAGCGGCCGGTAAATCAAAGCAATGACGCACAGCGGTCCAGGAGGATAGGAGTTCGTCGGCTGCCGGCGGCAAACATACCGGCAAGTGCCGTGGTGCTGCTTCCCTCATCATGCGAACGCCACCTCGGCGTCGAACTTCGGCTCCGAAGGTTCCGACCGCTTCTTTGGTGATCTGCTCGCGACCACATTCGACTCAATGGCGAGGCTGTTGCCCATGTGGAAGGTGTTGGCCGTGATGCCCTCGGTGACACACAACACAACGATTTCGAGGGGAGCACCCGAGGCCCGGCGCAGCGGCGTGTTGCGGAGGATCGAGGCCGACGTCTCGAATGCTTGTTCGCAGCCCACCGGCTCAAGGTAACCCGGCTCAAACCACCGGGCCAGCTCAAGTCCTGTCCAAATGAGGCCTGAGCGGCAAATCGTCGTGCACGCGCACGGTTTGGCGTTCGATCTTGTGATGCGTCTTGGGCGGGCAATCGCCACGGTGCAGCGCTTCCAGGCGCGCAACGATTTCGGCGTCATCCTGGGTCTGCCTGTTGTTGTGGCGAACATACTCGACCCAGGTTGGCACATGATAGCACTCGGTCCATAGTTCGGGCTTTTCCAGGTCACGCAGCAACGCCCATTGTCTGGCGCCATCTCGCAGCCGGGCTTTTCGCCACGATGTCATCACACTGAGAAATTCTGGGACATCTCTCTGATCGATACGATAATCGACCATCACCATGATCGGACCGCTTCGTGGCCGAAGGTCAAGTTGCAGCGTCGGTTCGCTGAACTTGTTGGTCGGATCCAGATTGAGCGTTTCGAAATCCGGCTGACGCAGAACGATCCCAATCAGTCCACCAATCAGAAGAACCACGCTGGCGACGAGGAAGGCTCCCGAAACACCTTGGACATCCGCCAGTTCGCCCCAAAGCCAGCTTCCCGCCGCCATGCCGCCGTATGTGGCCGTCTGATAGAGAGACAGGGCGCGTCCAACCACCCACCGCGGCGCCGAAAGCTGCACTGTGACGTTAAACAGCGAGAATGATTGAATCCAGGCCGCACCGGCCGGCATGAGGAGGAGACAGCTCAGCCAAACGTGCTCACTCCATGCCAGAAAGAAGCAGCTGATCGCCAGTATAAAGAACGCACCGCGAATGACCCATTCGTTGGAGAGAACTTCTCGGACCCGCCCAATGAGGAGCGCGCCGCAAATCGCTCCCAGGCCGAAGAAGCCGAGCATCACGCCGTAGGTGACTGCGGTCCCTTTGATCTGTTCGCGAGCGACCAACGGCAGGAGAGCCAAAATGACAACGGCGGTGAGGCCGAAAATGAAACTCCGGCACATCACCTTGAGAAGGTTCGGCGACAAGAGCACGTAACGGAAGCCCGCCGCCATCGCACTGCCGAAAGCCTCCCGCGGCAGCGCTTGTCGTGCCCGTACCGCTTTCCACCGCAACAGCGCAGCGATCAGAGCGAAGTAGCAAAAGACGTTAAAGAGGAACGCGAAGGCCGCACCGGCTGTGGCCACGATTAGGCCGCCAATCGCCGGCCCGATGCTGCGCATGAGATTGTAGCTCATGCCGTTGAGCGCAACCGCGCTAGGCAGGTGTTCGCGAGGCAGGATATCCCCCATCGAGGCTTGCCAAGAGGGATCGTGCAATGCCCAACCACAGCCGATCAGGAAGGTGAGACCCAGAAGGATCCAGGGTGTCATTTCCCCCGCATAGGTCAGGAACGCCAGGAAGGCGGATACGCAGACCATCAGCAGTTGCGCAGTCAACATGATCCGGCGACGGTCAAAGTTGTCCGCGAGCGCTCCCGCCGCGAGGGAGAAGATCATGTATGGGAGGGTGGTCGATGACTGGACGAGCGCCACCATTCCATGGGAGGTGGCGATGCTGGTCATCAGCCAAGCCGCCGCCACACCTTCCACCAGGGTGCCAAGGTTCGAAACGAGTGCAGCCGACCATAGCGAACGGAAGGTCTTGTGCTGAAAAGGAACGAGTGAAGATGTTCTCTTCGCCGTTGTGGGAAGCTTCGGGATCGAGCGCGGGGCTGGATTTGGTTCGCCTCACTCAACCATGGCCTCGCCGTACAAGCCAAGCTGCCACAGTGGCGCGCCTGCTAACCCAGAAAACTTGGCGGCCTTACAGGCATGCGCAGGACGCGCGAAGCCGCTCAAATCTCCCCAGATGGGTCAGCCATCGAAGACCGGCATCACTTGCCCGTTGAGCGGCTATACGATAATGCTCCGCGCTAAGCAGGAACCGCCAAAAATTCGAGCGGCGACTTCATTCTCCTATTCAGGAAGGAACTATGAGGCGGCAGACGCGACCATTCACCGTGGAAGTCAAACAAAAGCGCAATTATCAAAAATCCGCACGTTCCATCTGGGGTAATTTCGACATCGCCGCGGCGATGGCCGAGACAACAAAGGAAGTCGAGCCGTTAAATCGTCAGCTTGTTGACTCTACTGTAGTGGCCCTTGATGCTGAACCTTTGCACAAACCGCGAGTGGAGCATTTCATGGCCAATCCCCTGGAAACCGAGTCAGCAGTAGTTCCTAGCGCACCGGCAGACAAAGCGGAAACGCCAAAACCGAAGACGAGAGCGCGGCGGTCGAGGAAGCCAGAAGCTGAGGCGAGCGCGCCTGCCCGCAAGGAGGGCGCCAAGCCGATATCCGCGACCACTGAAGCACCGCCGTCAGCGCGAACAGGCCGAAAGAGCTACTCCGCGAAGGATCGTGCCCAGAAACTGGCGCAGATCGAGACCTCGATCGGCGGCGGCGCTACTCTCAAGAGCGCGGTGAAGCAAGCCGGCATCTCGGAACAGACATATTATCTTTGGAAGAAGGCGGCGGCGCCGGCGGACAGTGACGGGCTGAAGGATCTCGTCGCGCTCGAGGAAGAAAACAAGCGGCTAAAGAGCCTGCTTGCCGATCGTCTCCGCAAGGAGAATGCGGAACTGAAGAAAAGGCTCGGGCTGGATTAAGGAGGGTGGGCAGCTGGTTCTTGGCTCGCCACCTACAGCAATCCCACCTGCTCCGCCTCTCGGCGCAGATTCTGCCGTGGCCTTGGGCCGATCTGCTGGATGACCAGCCCGGCTGCCAGCGAGCCGAGATCGCCGCACTGCTTCAGGCTGCGGCCTTGCGTGTAGCCGTAGAGGAAGCCGGCGGCGTAGAGGTCGCCGGCGCCTGTGGTGTCGACCAGCTCGCGGATCCTGGTCGCATTGATGGTCACGGTCTCGTCGCCGCGCACGATCACCGAGCCCTTTTCCGAGCGGGTGACGGCGGCGATCTTGCAATCCTTGCGGATCTGGGCCAGCGCCTCGTCGAACGACGCGGTCTGGTAGAGCGACTTGATCTCGTGGCTGTTGGCAAAGACGATGTCGACGGTGCCGGAGCGCATGAGATCGAGGAACTCGTCGCGGTAGCGGTCGACGCAGAACGAGTCCGACAATGTCATCGACACTTCGCGCCCGGCGGCGTGGGCGAGTTTCGCCGTTTGCCGGATCGCTTCCTTGGCGCGCGGCGGGTCCCACAGATAGCCCTCGAAATAGGTGACGGCCGCGCCCGACGCCTTGTCGGCCTCGACGTCCTCCGGGCCGAGCTCGACGCAGGCGCCGAGATAGGTGTTCATCGAGCGCTCGCCGTCCGGTGTGACGAAGATCATCGAGCGCGCCGTCGGTGGTTCGCCGTTGAGCGGCTTTGTGTCGAAGGCGACGCCCTGGGCATGGATGTCATGCGCATAGATTTCGCCGAGTGCGTCGTTGGAGACCTTGCCGAAGAAGGCGGCGCGGCCGCCGAAGCTGGCAATGCCCGCCGCCGTGTTGCCGGCGCTGCCGCCCGAAGCTTCGATGGCCGGGCCCATGCGGCTGTAGAGCAGTTCGGCGCGCCTCGTGTCGATCAAATTCATCGCGCCCTTGATGATGCCGTTCGTCTCCAGGAACGCCTCGTCGCACTGGGCGATGATGTCGACGATGGCATTTCCGATACAAAGCACGTCATAGTCCGGCATGAATGATGTCTCCGCCAAAAGCCCACCGGCTTTCTGGCATGCCGGCCGCGGGCGGGTCTGGCCAGTGGGAATGGGCTTTGCGCTTGCCAATCCGTTCGGCGCCAGCCCTCACGGGGCGGCAAGTCCTGCCTCGCGACGCAATTCGTCGGCCCTGTCTGTCTTCTCCCAGGTGAAATCAGGCTCTTCACGGCCGAAATGGCCATAGGTCGCGGTCTTGCGGTATATAGGGCGTAAGAGATCAAGCATCTTGATAATGCCCTTCGGTCTGAGATCGAACAACTCAAGAATGAGGCGCTCGATCCTTCTTTCCTCAACCCTCGCTGTTCCGAACGTGTTGACCATGACAGAAACCGGACTGGCCACGCCGATTGCGTAAGCAAGCTGCACCTCGCAGACGTCCGCAAGTCCGCTAGCGACGATATTCTTTGCGACATACCGGGCCGCATAGGCAGCTGAGCGGTCAACCTTGGACGGGTCCTTGCCCGAAAAGGCGCCGCCGCCGTGACGACCCATCCCACCATAGGAATCGACGATGATCTTGCGTCCAGTGAGACCGCAGTCGCCGCGCGGCCCGCCGACTACGAACCTCCCCGTCGGGTTGACCAGAATTCTGATGCCTTCCGTCTCCAGGTGGGTCGGCAGGACAGGCTTTATGATTTCCTCAATGACGCCCTCGCGGACCGTCTCTTGCGAGACCTGCTCGTCATGTTGGGTCGATACGACGATGGTATCCAGGGCGACCGGGCGCAACCCGTCATAGCGCACTGAGACTTGGGATTTCATGTCAGGACGCAACCAGCCAAGCTGTCGTGCTTTCCGGACATCTGCCTGTCGTTTCGTCAAGCGATGAGCGAGCTGGATCGGCAAAGGCATCAGAGTATCGGTTTCGCGGCATGCGTAGCCGAACATGAGGCCCTGATCTCCCGCTCCCTGTTGGAGGTCCTGCCCTCGTCCCTCGTCAACGCCCTGGCTGATGTCGGGCGATTGCTCGGTGAGTGCATGAACGACGGAGCAACGCCGGCCGTCAAAGCCGACGGCCTCATCGTCGTATCCAATATCCAGAATCGTATCGCGTGCAACTTGGCTATAATCCACCCGCGCATCGCTGGTAATCTCGCCAGCCAGAACGACCATCCCTGATTTTACCAACGCTTCACAGGCGACGCGCGCCTTGGGATCGGTGCGGAGGATGGCATCGAGGATGGCATCCGAGATGTTGTCGGCCAACTTATCCGGGTGTCCCGCGCCAACCGATTCGGAAGAGAACACGAACTGCCTAGCCATGAAATGCCTCGCTTCGGGTGTTGGAGTTGTATGGGGCATGTTGCTTAGCCCACCTTACCTGTCGGTGATGCCCGGGACCTCGAACGCAGCGCACAAGTCGGCAACGTCTCATCGCACGCAGGCATGGAGATCTTCGTCGTCTAGCTCGCCGGAGGACGGAGTCAATGAAGCCAGCAATTTGCACCGTTTCCACATCGCGCATGCCCATTGACGTCACTGCTGGCGCCCCCAGGCGAATTCCGCTTGTGACCGCAGGATGGCGCCGGTCGCCCGGCACCATATTAAAGCTCGTAATGATGCCTGCCTTCGCTAACCGCTTGGCATAGGCCTTGCCTGATACTGGTCGATCGCGAAGATCAAGGATCAGCATGTGATTGTCAGTGCGCCCGGTGACCAGGTCATAACCTCGGTCCAGAAGCGCCTGGGCCAGAGCCTTGGCATTTTTGACAATCTGTTGGCCGTAACTGCGGAAGGACGGGTCCGCGGCTTCCCGCAAAGCGACAGCTAGCGCCGCGATAACATTCATATGGGGGCCGCCTTGCAGTTGAGGGAAGACAGCGCGATCTATTCGTCTGGCGAGATTGTATTTGCCCTTCGAATGATACAGCGCTTGATAGCGATCTTCATTCCTTGACAAAATGAAGCCACCGCGGGGACCGCGGATCGACTTGTGAGACGTGCTGCTGACGACGTCGCAATGGGGTACGGGATTCAGATGCGCTCCAGCGACAATCAGGCCACTGATGTGCGCGATGTCGGCCACGAGGTAGGAGTTCGCCTCCAGAGCGATTTCTGCCATTGCCACGCAGTCAAAGATACGGGGATAAGCAGTACCGCCAGCCCAAATGAGCCGAGGCCATTCGCGTTTTGCTGTTTCGCGCAAACGGTCATAGTCAATTTGCTGCGTCTTTTCGTGCAGCCCATAGGGGACGCGCTTATAGTCTGTTCCGGAAAAATTGATGACCCAACCATGAGTGAGGTGGCCCCCTTCCGGAATTGGCAAACCCATCACCTTGTCACCGGGGCTTAAAAGCGCTCGATAGACAGCCTGATTGGCCGGCGAGCCGGAATAAGGCTGGACGTCGGCGTGTTCGCTGCCGAATAACGTGTTCAAGCGCTCAATGGCGAGGTTCTCAAGCTCATCGACGATCTCGTTTCCCGCGTAGTAGCGCGCAGCGGGGTACCTCTGGGCGTACTTGTTCATGAAAATCGAGCCGTTCGCTTCCAGCACGGCCGAGGACGCAAAGTTCTCTGAGGCGATGAGCTTAAGGGTCGTCCGCTCATGCCGCTCCTGTCTTAGAAGCAGTTCGTGAACGCGGCAATCAACCGCGGCCAAGGAAGACTGCCCGTAGGTGTCGGGCTGTGCGATCGCGCCGTCGGCGGAGTTGTCCATGGTAGCTTCGCGCTCCAATTGGATGACCTATTTCACGGTCAAGCATGCGGTCCCCTTCGGCCGCGTGTCTCGTACCGCTTCGAGCCGTTGAAGGTCTCGTTTGTGATAGCCATCGCCGTGGGGCAGGAGATCAACCAACAATTGAACCAGCCCGCCGTCCTTACCTCCTGTTTTGAGATTGTACGAGCACCACGGACGTTGTTCGTTGCAGTAAAGAAAGTCGGCTCTGGCCAGCAGCCGGACGTGTCGTACAACGTGCTCACGACGCAGACCCAGAATCTCCGCTAGCTGGCAGACAGTTAGGTCCGCGTGCGCGCAAAGGCCTAGAATTCGAAGGCGATCTAAATGCGCTGCCGTCCGTAGGCGACTGACCAGTGTCAGCATTGGTCACGACCAAGCCACTTGGAAAGCCTGGGCACTCGTCCTACTGAATTTGTCATTTCGCGTTCTCCACAGATGTTGCAGCTTTGGAACCAAATAATATGGTTGCTTGTCCACCGACCGGACAATCTCGGTGGCCGTGAAGATACTGTTTTGAGCCGATATGGCTGTGTCGAACAAACAAGATGGGCGCTCTTCTTGCCATTGCCTTTAGCCGAAATTGCACGCAGTTCGGCGGGTCGGAGAATAAGCCACGGTTCGGACCCCACTGACTCAAACGTTGCAATAAGCCTACCATTCACAGCGAACCGGAGTTGCTAAGAGTCTATGAATTTCCTTGAAGGAACTGTTGCAACGTTTGCGCAGCCCGGTCTTGCTCCCGGCTTGCACCGGTCAATCTCGTGCAGACTGACCGTGATGCAAAGATGACAAGGAAGGTTCGCTTTCAATCCGATCTTCTTCCTGGCCAAGTAGTTCGTAGTCTCATAACTGTGGCCTAGACAAAAGGAGGGCTAATCAGCGAGGTATGATGTCGTTAGCGTGGTTGGCCACCAGCAGGTCGACGCCAAGATCGATACGCGCAATTTCCCGCGCTACGAGAATGTCAGTGACTGCGCGCTCTTCCTCGGGCGGTCTGGCTGCGCCGTCTAGAATCTGAATGCGTCTCGCGCCGACCCGTTCAGCAATGAGCTGTTCGGCTTGCCGCATTGACGGCGAAGCAAGCTCAAGTACGTTTTCGCGCATCTCACGCGCCGCCTCGCCGACTTCCGCAAAACGCTTCTCGGCGAACTGCTCCTTAAAGAGCGCAGCGAGATCATCAAATGTTTGAACTTTGGTGGGCTTGGGTTTCGAGCAAAAATATCCAGTTGCCAGTCCAGGTTTATAGGCAAGGCTGTGCGCTTAGTCGTCTGGCAAGGGCCCAATATCCCCTGGTGAGACGAAAATGGACTGCCGTGCTACGATTGCTCTATTATAAGAGCGGTAAGAGCGGTCGAAATCGCTGATGTTTGCAATACAAGGAGCCGCATAGAAGACGTTTGACGGATAGCACGCCTCAAGCCGAAGAAGCAGTTCATGCTGACGCGACACATCCCTGCGCATCATCGCAATCCGAAAAAATGGTATCGACAAACCGGGACAATGTCCGCTCGCAATCTCAAAGGCAGTTCCTCGCTTCATCAGCTCCGGAAGCTTGTACTGGAAAAACAGCGGAACCCCTGGGAAATTGATGCGGATGTCAAAGCCAGAATGCCCCTCCTGTATGAGGTTTGGAAAGACCGGCGCGCCTACAGGTGCGGCTGACGATGACCGGATAAGGTTTTCGGTGAAGGCATACCCAAATGAGAACTCCATGTAGCCCACCTTCATTCAATACTGCTTTCGTGCTGAAGTTTATCCGGGCTCTTTGCCTGCAGCCGAGCAGACTCTATAACAAAAAAACTATGTATACTTGCGATAGTCTGAGTTGTCGATTCCTCGGATAGATATCTAAAGAGCTCACCCACTCTTCTGGCTGCTAGAATGGGAATGGGAAGCTTCTGGTTGATCTGGGTCGAGTTCCAGTTGATTTTGGTAAGCGAAAAAACCTCCTGCGCTATCTCAGCGATTCCCGGCCAGATCGCCGATAAGTTTCGGGCTTCGCGAACAGCGCCAGAGTGCGTAGCCGATATCTTCAACCGGGGCGGCGGCTTCTCCCTCGCCAGTGCCGAGCGCGATCACATGCGTTGCGCATTCGGCCAGCGCGCCGTCAAGGCGCCCCGCTTCCGTCGCGCTGCCGTAAAGGTCCAGGAACCACGCCAGCGAATAAGACCAGTCGGCAGGCAAGTCCTGCCCATTGTGATCCCTTGCGACGACGGCCACGACGGCGTTGCGGCCTTCGGGCGTGCGGGGCTCTATCCCAAGGATCGGGTATAATTTGGGTGTCGGCTGCTGAAGGATACGCGCCGGCACGAGCGACAGTGCTTTCTCCAGCGAGGGAGGAAAATCCTCCAGTTCTTCGGCCAGTTCGGCAGCTTCTCTCCTTCGTCCCTCGCGGCGCGCTTCTGCATATTCTGCCGCAACCACGGCAACGGTGCGCTGCGCCCGTTCAGCGGTGCTGGTGGCAATCAGCTCGGCCGGAATGTCACCATCCTTGATCGCCCAGTGCGTACGGTGCTGTTCGAACTGTTGAATGCCCAGCCGGTCCGCAATTCTCAACACCGCTGACCGGTCGAGAAAGGCATGTTTCGGATCGGGCTCGAAGGTGAAGGCCAGTTCGTGTCCGCGCCGAACGATATTGCGTATGCGGCTGTGCCGGACCACGCGCGCGTGCGGGCCTCCCGCCCCGACTTCGTACATCAACAGCGCCGGGATTTCCTCCAGCCGGCGCAATGTTTCAGGGCGCGAGGTCGATAGCCTCGGCCTCGGCGCCGCTAGATTCCTTGAACCGGTCAATGGTTGACGTGAACGGCGGCGTTTCCCACCACTCGCCGTGGCCCGAGACAAGCAAGTTAAACATGGCACACCACCGACCTCACGCCGCCTTCTCCATAGACCACTTCACCCGTTCGCCGAGAAAGGCGGCGAACGTTTTCACATTCATATTGCCGCTCGCCTCCTCCAGCCCTGCGAGGTAGGCCTTCCGGTCATCGACTCTGACGACTGTCCAGGGGTAACCGCCTGAAGCCAGCATCGCGTTCATGAGGAACCGCGCCATTCGTCCGTTGCCGTCCGGATAGGGGTGCACATAGCCCACAAGCCAATGCCCCAGCACGGCACGCACGGAGGCCTCCTTCTCCGCCTCCAGCAGGTCGAACAGCTCATTCATACCATCGGCCACCGCTTCGGTACGCGGCGGCACGTGCTGCGAGCCGCGCAGGTACACAGGGTGATTGCGATATCCCGCAAGCGCGCTGGCTTTGAGGATGCCGGCGGTCACTGACGGCGCGAACAGCTCCCGGTACCACTCCCGGTGAGTGTCCCGCGTCAACGCGCCGGCTGGCTTGCCGTTGATGATCGCGGCAACAGAGTCTTTGACCTTCTGGAATGCGAGGTAGTAGCCACGCGCGGCAAGCGCATCTCGGTTCTTGCGGTCCTCTTCATCAATCTCCGGATTCCAGCTCCCCTCGCGCACCCGGTCGATGAGTTCCGGGGTGACGCTGTACCCTTCTATCGACAGCGAATGGTAGGCGTCGCTTTCGTAGATATCCTCGACGAACTTCATATAGGCGTCTTTGTCGGACGGCAGTCCGGGTGCCTTCGGGAATATCTCGATGATGGCTTCGCGCTGCGATTGCCAGATCGCGCGCAGGCGGGCGACCAACGGCGGTACGCCCGCCGCAATAGTTGTCACTCCAATTTGTCCCGCGAACGGATCGGATTCGCGCACGTCATAGCCGGCGGCTTTGAAGGCGGCCACGATTTCATCGGCAAAGGAGTCGCGTCCTACGCGACGGAAGGCCCCCGCAAGCCGTCCCGCCACGGCGGAATGGCCGCCATCAAGCAGCAGGGCCAGAACGGTTGATACGTCGCGCACCGACGCCATGGCGATCTGCATCTCGATAGGGGCGCGCTGGAAGAACGCTTCCGGCACCCGGGTAAGGGCGGCCTCGACAGTGAACACGCGCTGGCCGTTTTTCTCTGTCAGTTCGGCCGGCATCTCCTTGACCTTGAGGTCATAGAGCGAAGTGCCGAACAGCAGGTCGATTTTGTTATTCGTGCCTTTGGGGGTGTTCACCACCACCTGAGGCGGAATAGTGGGCGCTTCCGCGTGCAGAAGCAGCGACTGCTCCGGTGAGAGGAACCAGTCCTTGCCGAACCGGTCATTGCAGTAAAGGGAGCAGAACTCCCAGAAGCTCGCGTACCAAGGGGTGGTGTCTTGCTGCCGTGCCTGCGGGCCGGTCGACATGAGCCAGCCTTTGATAACATCGCGCAGGAACCCGTTCTGCAGCAGCCGCTCCCGGTGGACGCGGGTCAGCTCATCTGATTTGAATATGCGCCGCCCACCCTCCTGCAGCTCTTTGAGGACGGCCAGTGATACAGCGAGTTTTTCATGGGGCTTGGCCATGGCCGTGCCTTTGCAAGTTTTTAGAGCTGTGCGACTCCAAGTATATAGTGCTGATAGGCGACAAGTCAATGATGCTGTGGAGTTGCAAGTTTTTTTAGTCGGGCGATAACAAGTTTTTTATGCGACAATCGGCAAATGCGATCGTTTCCATAGCCGCGCGAAGGATCGTTACCCGGATGGGCCGAGACCCAGCTCCCCCGCAGGCTACGCAGGGGCTCGGGGCGAGCCTAGAGCCTGGCCCTCCGAAGCGCTTCGAAGGAGGACGCGCCTCTTTGAAAAACTCGCCCGTTGTGCATCGTGGGTACCCGTAAACGCGAATTCTCAAAGGAAAGACGCTCCTTACCTCTCCCTCCCGCCACGATCATCACGGCCGCGCCCGCGCTCACTACGCCGCGACGCCCGCGAGATCGCTGCACGCATCTGATCGGCCACCAGACCGGGTTGCAGATGAAGGATGTCCGTGACGCTGTCGTGTGTTTGCACCGTCACCGCAGTGACGGCAAGGCAGCTGCGCACGCCCATGGAGGAGAGCGTCTCGATATCGCGCGCGATTCCGGCACCCCCACTGGAGTCCGATCCGCCGACGACAAGTACATGCGATGCCTGCCTCAGCGCCCTTTCATCCGTTAGAATGAGCGTTCGAAACGCAGCATTCCGCCGACACTGCTCTTCTTGTTGGCGTTGGTCCAATTCATGTTGGAAGCGCCGTCCACCTTGCCGACGGCGAAGTTACCGTATCGGCCATAGTCGAGTTCCGCCGTAACTGTGAAATCTGGAAGAAACGCATACGCGACGTTTGCAGCGACACCATGGTTCTTGAGCTGATTACCGGAGAGCTGAAGGTTGAACGAAGTTGTCTCGTTGAGTTTGTAAGTGGCGCCAGCCCAGAAAGCCCAGTTCCCGCCCCAACTCTTATAGAAGCCGCGACCATGAGCGTCGATGGCGTTCGTGGAGTCGTCGTTGAGCTTGCCGTTGGAACCGTAGCCGAGCATTCCGAACAGCAACAGTTCGTTGGTGACATTGATGTCGACACGGACCTTGGCGGCCACCGATTCGTAGTTGCTATCATAAGCGGCAACGCCGGTGATCGCGCCCCAGCCATGTGTGTATTTCAAGCCGCCGACTACGTGCGGTGCGTAGCTGTCGATTGTGCCGACCACGCCCGAGCCTTCTTCGAGCGAAACCACGGCCGAAAAGCCGTTCCCGGCGTCGAAGTAGTACTGAACCACATTGGTATCGAAAGAGCCGTACGGAACCGGCGTCTGGTTGAGTACGTCACCCGCGCCGCCAATAAACATGTCGAAGGCCGACCAGTCCTTACCAACTCGGAGGCCACCAAGCTGAATCCAGGCGAAAGTCAAGGTGCTGTCTCCGTTGAAGGCATAGGACCGAGAACTGTCCGAAACCGAAGTGTGGCGGTTGCCGAAGTTCATGCGGGTTTCGGTGTAGGTCTTCAACGTGCCGAGTTCGGTCTCCTGGCCGGTCCAAGTTTTCAATGTGAAGCGCGTGTTGTTTTGCCATGTGCCCTGATGCTCACCAGTCCTCACATCCGAGGTTCTTGCGTGATCAAACAATCCGACGTTGTAACGGACAGAGCCGCCGATTCGCAGGCAGGTCTCGGTGCCTGAAATGTAGACGTAGCCCGAGCCGTAGACGTTGCAGATCTTGACGTACTCAGTCGGGTCAGGCTCGGCGGCGGTGGTGACGGCGCGAGCGTTGGAAACGGCAATCAGTGCCGCAGTTGAGCCGAGGAGGAGGCTCCTAATGGTCATTGTCGATCTCCGCTTTAATAATAAAGTGATGGACACGAGTGATTCTGAGAACAACTTTGAAACGCGCGCAGTTGTGCTGGGCCGTCAGCTAAGCCCTGAAGGAAGGACCAGAATGTACTCTGGTCATTGTTGTAAAATATTTGGTTTTAGCTGCCGATAACGTAATTATCGCCGAAATGGAGGTGTGCAAAGTTTTGTACAATCATCACAGTCAACTCAGCTGGTAGAGGTAGGCGTCACAAACGGTCCTGCATTCGACCGCAAATGACGTGCCAGCCTGACGACCAGCTGCGGCTTGAAGCTCAATTGTGCGGGCGGACCTTGGTTCGCACTTCCTTGTTTTTGCCTTGCGGATCCACCCAAGCACGAACGGAAAACGTTTCGGCTACGGTTCGACTGTTCGCTTCGCGACAGTTTCGTTCATGGGGAGAGCATTGTTTGTGGTGAGCCCGACGTTGAGGCATCATGCGGCGGGACCGCTCGGCACGACGCCGTCATTTTGGCGAGCTGATGGTCGACAACTACGCGCTGCAGCCTTGCATCAAAGCCAGTAGGGCGCCTGCCTTGGCATTGCGGCGGACAGGACTGTCGCGCCGAGCAGGTTCTCGTCCTGAAAGCGGCGCGCCACAGCTAATGCATCTTGCCAGCAATTCAAACAACGAGCTCATCGACATGGCAGAGTTCACTAAGGGGGCCGGCACTATCTGGCGAGCAAAATCTGGTCCCAAGCCCGTATGTCTCGCCCATTGCGGCAGCTGCGCTCAGTAGAATCTCCGAGGCGCAGGTGAAGGGAAGGGATGGGATAGTCGAACAAAAGGGGCGCGTGAGGGTCTGACGGATCACCATCATCAGTCGGTGACCAGGTGCTCAGACCATCGCTGTCCAGCCTAAGACTGAACGGCGCCCATTGCTAAAAAGATCTAGATTCGAGCCCAAACGGAACGGACTGACATAGCGCAAGGACCCAGGCGGGCGCGGTGGGTAGGGTTGGTTGTTATCAGTATGGGATTGTGCCTTTGCAGACCACGAAATTTCGAGAGGCCCGGCTGCCTTGGTACACTATCTATCCGGCTGTGTCGGAGTTCTCCGGGGCGGTCGGCGCCGAGGCTTATGAGGCATGGCTCAGGAACCTGCCGGCTGAGGATCCGGTGTCACTCTATCTGCACGTTCCGTTCTGCCGATCAGCCTGCTGGTATTGCGGCTTCCCAACCACCATCACCCGCCATGATGCGCCCATCCTCAACTATCTGGCGGCGCTGCGTGACGAGATCCGTCTGGTTTGCGAGCGAGTGCCGAAGACGCTGCCCGTGAGCGACATACATTTCGGCGGCGGAACGCCGTCTCTCATCGGACCAGCCGAGTTCCTCGCTCTGATGGAGTTCCTGCGATGCCGCTTCGCCATCTCGAAAACAGCTACGGTCGCCATCGAGATCGATCCACGCACGCTCACGCCCGAGATGGCGGAAGGCTTGGGAGCGGCCGGCGTGAACCGCGCGAGCCTGGGCGTACAGAGCTTCGATCCCATTGTTCAAAAAGCGATCAACCGAATCCAGAGCGAGGCCCAGACGTCGGCTGCCGTGGAAATGCTGCGCCGGCATGGAGTAAACCGGATCAACTTCGACCTCATCTACGGCCTGCCGCGTCAAACGGTGGAGTCGTGCGTCGAGACGGCGAGGGCAGCGGTCGCCATGCGCCCCGACCGGCTTGCCTTGTTCGGCTACTCGCATATCCCATCCCAAATAAAGAACCAGCGCCTCATCGAGGCGGAATTTCTTCCCCACAGCGCTGCCCGCGCTGAACAGCATGCGGCTGTCGCCGTGACGCTGGTTGCCGCCGGCTACCGAGAGATCGGGCTCGACCATTTCGCCTTGCCGCACGACGAGCTCGCGCTGGCACAGGAAACAGGTCGCTTGCGACGTAACTCGTTGGGCTACTCTGCCGATACCTGCAGAACCCTGATCGGTTTCGGCGCGTCGGCTATCGGCCGCATCGGCCAGGGGTACGTTCAAAACGAAGTTACACGGGATTTCTACATCCGGCACATCGCAGCTGGCCGACTGGCGACATCGAAGGGCCATCGCCTCACAGACGACGACCGCCTGCGAGCCGCAATCATCGAGCGATTAATGTGCGATTTCGAGGCTGACGTGCCGGCAATCTGTGTCGCCCACGGATCTGATCCGATCCGTCTTCGCGGTTCAGATGAGCGTTTGGCGATGCTGGCCAAGGACGGAATAGTGGACTTCGAAAACGGTTTTGTCCGCGTACGGCGGGAGCATCGCTTTGGGGTTCGCGCTGTCGCTGCCGCATTCGATGCTTTTAGGGATGGCCTTACGTATCCCGCAGGTGAGGGCAAGCACACAACACGGAAGCTAACACAGGGAGTATCTTTTGCCGGAGAGAACGAGTTGCCATCGTGCGGTGCCCGGTTAGTGAAGCGCCGTAAAATGTCGACATAGGCGAGGTGAACTGGACCGAACGACGAGAACAGCCTATCCAGTTTCTTGTCGGCAGTTAGTTCGAAAAACAAGGGCTTCTAAGCGGTAAACACATGCTAATCCATTTGATTTACGGGCCGACCTGCAGCGGCAAGACAGACGTTTCAATTTAAATTGCACGAGAGACCGGACGGCCGGTCATTGCGTTGGATCGTGTACAATGCTGTCCTCAAATCGCTACGGGCAGCGAGCGTGCCTCGGATTCCGAACTGCAATCTACCCAGCGGGTTTACTTGGATACGCCCCCTAACCGCGGGCACATCCACGCCGTGACTACCCGTCGTAAGCTGATCATGCACGTGGATGAGCTTAGATCTCAGCCTGGGCTCACTCGCAGCCGGCTCGATCTCCCTTCTCAATTCACATGGCGCGAGTCAGCATCGGGCTGGCGCTTTCAGTGGCATGTAAGGCGGTGGCGGCTCGGCAACTCCGATGCCTTTGTAGAGAGAGCAAAGCGGGTTGTGTGCGTCAAGTTCTGCAAAATGGGGCGGCCATGATGCTGGTCATGCGGCTTGGCGCAGAGCGAGCTTCTTGTGCTCGCGCAGGTCGTCCATGTTGATGTATCGGTTGGCCTCCATCCAGTTTTCATTGGTCTCGACGGCCAAGGCCCTGACCAGGCGCAGGCAGCTTTCGGTATTGGGGAAGATGCGCACGACATAGGTGCGCCGGCGGATTTCCTCGTTGAGCCGCTCCGGCGTGTTGGTGGATTTGAGATGCTTGTGGTGCTGTCTCGGCAGCCTGAAGAAGGTCAGGGTTTGTTCGATGGCATCCTCGGCCCAGCCTGTCAGACCGGATAGCGGGCCGACCATTTGGCAAGCCATGCGGCAAGATCAGCCCTGGCCTCTGCGAGATCGCGCCGGTCGTAGAGCCAGCGCAATTCCTGCAGGCAGTCGTCGCCGTGCTTCCTCGGCAGATGATCGAGCGCGTTCCTGAGGAAGTGCACGTAGCAGCGTTGCCAGGCGGCTTCGGGGATCACCTCGCCGATCGCTGCCACCAGGCCGGCATGATCGTCGGACACGTCCAACCCGATGCCCTTGCTTTGACGGCAGCGCTGGCGGTCTTAACTTCAGTCTTGGTCATGGTGGCGTTCCTTCGCGGGAATCAGGTGACGTGAACAATCACCAGCCTGCCATGACCGCCCCCTCTCAGCGAATTTGCAGAACTCTCAGCACACTACCCCGACGTACTCACCCGGATAGTCCCGGCGATCCAGACGACCTGCTGCTGCCGTGCCGGAGCGGATCAGCTCGACGAACTCGTCGCGGTAGGGGTCGACTCAAAACGAATACGACAGCGTCATCGACACTTCGCGCCCAGCGGCATGCGCCAGCCGCGCGGTCTGCCGGATCGCTTGCTTGGCGCGCGGCGGGTCCCCCAGATAGCCCTCGAAATAAGTGACCTTGGTGCCCGAAGCCTTGTCCCGTTCGACATCGTCGGGGCCGAGTTCGAAGCAGGCGCCGAGATAAGCGCTCGCCATCGGGCGTGATGAAGATCATCGAGCATGCCGTCGGTGGTTGTCCCACTAGCGGTTCGGTGTCGAAGGCGACGCCCTGGGCGTGGATGTCGTGGGCGTAGATCTCGCCGAGAGGTCGTTCCACACCTGCCGAAGAAGGCGGCGCGCCCGCCGAAGCTGCCTACGCCGGCGGCGGTGTTGCCGGCGCTGCATTGCCGATGCAAAGAACGTCATAGTCCGGCGTCAATGTCTCCGCTTGGGAATCCGCCGGCCTTCTTACCACGCCGGCCGGCGCGGGTCTGGCAAGTGGGCTTTCCTTTTGCCAATGCGTTCTCCCGGCCCTCACGGGGCGGCGAGTCCCTGCCACCTGAGGCTACATGGCAGCCGTGGAGATGACCTCAGCAGCGGCGCCCGATCGGAAACCTTAGCACCTCCGCGCTTTGGCGTGGCTGCTTGAACTCTTCGACGGCAACCGCCTCAATTAGCAGATCCAAGGCTTCGCGGCCCCTTTGACTCATCGGGTCATCCCCACAAAGGTAGTCATACGCTCGATCTAAATGCCCTCGGGCGGCGGAAAAATCGCTTGTCATATCATAGGACCCTCTCTATCCGCCCGCATTGCCGTTTACGAGGTGAAGGTAGTGCAATCGTCAATATATACAGACAAATTTGAATTAAATCGGTGATGATCATAGAGGTCGAGTCCCCGACCTGATAGCGCCATCGAGCCCGCCGACGACCACTCGCTGGCGCTCACGGGCGCGGCGCTGAGTGGCCTGCCGCACATGCACAAGTCCTTCAACCTGCCGCCGCTTCCCGTCATATTCGCGGCGCGGCCATTTCACTATCTGGATGGTCTGCCGGCCGGCGGACAACGCGCCTGGCCCAGGAACTCGACGCCCTGATCCGCTCGCCGAGCCGATCATGGGCGCCGGCGGCATGCTGGTGCCACAGGAGGATTATTTTCCAAAGGTTCAGGCGGTGCTGCGCAAACACGACATCCTCATGCTGTCGACGAGGTGGTCTGCGGCTTCGGGCGATCCGGCGACAATCTTTCCGGTTCCGAGGAGAAGTGGCTTAAGATCGTGAGCGCCCTATGCTTTTAGGTTTCCGGAAAAAGCTTCGGAAACAGCGCGTCCAGAGCGTCCGCCGGAAAGCGTAGGGACACTGGGCCCTTTGGCGTTTCCGACGCCAATAGTCCGAGCGCGATTACGTCATTGAACAGTCGACGCGCCGTACGTTCGGGTAGTCCGCTAATACGGGATGCCTCGCCGCGGTCAAACTCACCGCGCGTGAGCGCTTCCTCCACGAGGCGGCCTGCTTCGGGCTTCAGACCACTGCGCTCCACATGGCGATACAGCCGCTTGGCCAACGTGTCGAGATCGAACAATCCGGTCATGAAGCTCACCTGATCGATACACGCCTGCAGGAACCATAAGGTAAAATCGCCGAGCGCGCGTTCGGAGAGGTTGCCACGTCCGTCGAGATCACCCTGGCGGGGCATATCGGCATGATCCATCATGCTCTTGTAATCCATTCGGCTTTTCACGCCACGTGCCAAGCCTCGTGAGATCGACCACAGCCCGTGCGCGGCGATCCCGGCCTGATGGGCCATGGCGTGGCTCATCAATCGGCTGACGCGTCCGTTGCCGTCCGGAAACGGGTGAATGTAGTTGAAGCGGTGATGCGCGGCAGGAATGGTCAGGATGCGTCCGGCCTTGCCCAGCTTATCGAAGCGATAACGCATGGCAAAGTATTGCATGAAATCGTTGACGCGATCGCTCGAAGGCGGTTCATGCCGGCCGATGGCGACGTCATGCTCTGGCTTCGATCGCCACTCACCTGGCGCCATGACGAACTCACGGCCGGCACCCTTGATGGTCAGCATGGGCGCTTCGGCATCGCGATAGAATTCCGCGTGCAGCCATCGAAGAAAACCTACCGATGCTGGTTCCGGCAACTGCCCATCGGCAGCCAGGCGGTCGATCTCGGCTTGCAGGCGAACGTGCGCGGCCGCCTCGAGCTGCAGATTGCGGCGGTTCTCGTCTCGATCGAAGTTTCCGACCAGCGCCCGTTCGATGTCGCGCGGGCGCGTATCGTGGCCTTCGATCAAGTTGCTGTAGTAGGTGTTCATGATGCGCACGAGATCGGCTAGGTTGGCTGCGGTACGCGAGTGCAGGCTTTTGCCCAAAACAGCCGACGTCGCCGACAGCTCTACCAGCGCATCCGAGATAGTTTCGGATACATCGGGTAGGCGTGCCGGTTCGATGCGCTGTACGCTCTCTTCCATATTGGCCGATCTTGGGTTCCGCCAAATGCGCGATTATAAACATAAATTTTCAGTTGACCAGATTGTTTGGCCGATCTTCTGGCCGATCGTCGGCATGCGGACTTGCGGGCCTCGGCACTGCCACCGCTGCCAGGCTTGGACACAAATCGATGCTGCCGATGATGATCATGGCCGATGTTCGGCAGGCCTATCGCACTGACAACTATGCACAAACCGTAATTGGGGGAGCCATCTGGCCGATGCTTTGGCCGATCTATGACGATCGGCCGGACTCAGACAGGTTCGAGGTGGAAAACAGGCAGCTTTAAACATGGTTCTGCCTCGGCCAGCGCAAGATTCGCCTGGAGCTTCGCTTATGCTGTGTGAGCTTGTTCTCTCGCGCCCGAATTCCCCATGGATGGCCCAAAAGCAGGCGATCCATTTGTCATTTTTAAGTGCGTCGGACTGCCAGTTGATCGCGTTCTGACCCGACTGGGAGTTCAAGTTTGACCTGAAACTGACCGGGTGCTGGATGGCAGGCTTCATCCCCACCGGTCTGATATGAAACAACGTCCGGCCCCGAGGCTAGGCTACAATCTCGTATGGCTTCTATGCGCCGTTCTCTTGGAGCGTGTTGCGGGCTTGGTCTGCTCAACCTCGGAGCTCAACGCTTCACGGCGTTAGGATGAGCGTTCGAGGCGCAGGATTACTGCCGACACTGCTCTTCTTGTTCGCATTGGGCAGTTCCCGTTGGAAGCTTCCATCTTGCCGACTGCTGAGTTTGGAGTCGCCGTAGCTGTGAAATCGAAAAGAAGCCCATAGGCAACGTTTGCCGCGACGCTACTGAGAGCTGGTCACCGGGAGAGGCGAAGGTAGAACGAAGTTGTCTCGTTGAGCTTGTATGTGGCGCCAGCATAGAGGGCCCAGTTCCCACCCCAAGGCTTATACAAACCGCCACCGTTAGCGCCGATCGCGTTCATGGCCTCGTCCTTTTGGCAGAGATCACCACGGTCGCTAGCTGGCGAGCAAAGTCCGTCCCAGCGCTGCATTATCTCGTCGGATCCGGCAAGCTGGCAGAATTTCCCAGGCGGAGCTGACGGGGAGGGATGGTGGGAATAAAACGGTGCGCGTGAGGTCTCGGCGGGAACAGCCAAGACATCTAAGCGGAACGGACTGGCATAACGCAAAGACACAGGCGAGCTCAGCGGCAACGTGGTTTGTTATCACCATGGGACGCCTGCCGCGTCAAACGGTGGAGTCGTGCGTCGAGACGGCGAGGGCAGCGGTCGCCATGCGCCCCGACTGGCTTGCCTTGTTCGGCTACTCGCATATCCCATCCCAAATAAAGAACCAGCGCCTCATCGAGGCGGAATTTCTTCCCGACAGCGCTGCCCGCGCTGAACAGTATGCGGCTGTCGCCGTGACGCTGATTGCCGCCGGCTACCGACAGATCGGGCTCGACCATTTCGCCTTGCCGGACGACGAGCTCGCGCTGGCACAGGAAACAGGTCGCCTGCGACGTAACTCGTTGGGCTACTCTGCCGATACCTGCAGAACCCTGATCGGTTTCGGCGCGTCGGCTATCGGCCGCATCGGCCAGGGGTACGTTCAAAACGAAGTTACACGGGATTTCTACATCCGGCACATCGCAGCTGGCCGACTGGCGACATCGAAGGGCCATCGCCTCACAGACGACGACCGCCTGCGAGCCGCAATCATCGAGCGATTAATGTGCGATTTCGAGGCTGACGTGCCGGCAATCTGTGTCGCCCACGGATCTGATCCGATCCGTCTTCGCGGTTCAGATGAGCGTTTGGCGATGCTGGCCAAGGACGGAATAGTGGACTTCGAAAACGGTTTTGTCCGCGTACGGCGGGAGCATCGCTTTGGGGTTCGCGCTGTCGCTGCCGCATTCGATGCTTTTAGGGATGGCCTTACGTATCCCGCAGGTGAGGGCAAGCACACAACACGGAAGCTAACACAGGGAGTATCTTTTGCCGGAGAGAACGAGTTGCCATCGTGCGGTGCCCGGTTAGTGAAGCGCCGTAAAATGTCGACATAGGCGAGGTGAACTGGACCGAACGACGAGAACAGCCTATCCAGTGTGTTGTCGGCAGTTAGTTCGAAAGTCCTGCTACACCCGATCCGATGCCTCTCAACGCCGAGGCCGCACCTCCCTGCCGAAGCCGGCCTTCCCAACGGTGGGTCGAGCCGTCGCTTACCCCGTGCTTGCCTCACAGATCCGCGACCGAGAACCCAGCCTCATGCTCCCGCCCTGCCGGGGCCTAGGTCCATCAAGCATGAAAGGAACACGTCGGAACCTGGGATATCGCTTGCCCGGCCGGGCGGCGATAGCCTTGTCCGGCGGCGAGGAGCCGTAGCCGATGATGAACGCACAGGAGAAGTCTGGCGTGAATGGGGCGATGATTGTCAAGCTTTGCTCTCGAGTCAATTTCGTCAACCATCTTGCGTGACCGATTGGCGACCATCTCCTCGTCCCGACCTTATATTACCCGTCGCCTGTCGCCGCCAGCGCGCAGTGACTTGTCAAGGATGGAGGCCCGCAGACCCCATCGCGCGGCGACTTGTCCTTGACGGTCACGAGCACGGCGGCAGGTTTGCCGTGGTCGGGGAGCCCTTCCTTGGGCGGAAGCCGACGACAGTGTTCGAGGGGAACTCGCCATGAGCCGGGTGCGCAGAGATCGTCCGACGCTCTTGTATTTGCTGGATCCCAGCCGGCTCCGCCTCCGACTGCCTCGGTAGCTCGGTATCCTGAGCGCGTCGGCGGCATCATGCCATTATCATCCTACGAATTGCATGCTCCATCGTCCTGGACGAGACCGGTTTGGCTAGCCAAAGGACGAAGGTCTGATTACCAGATGTGATCCGCATGGGGTCGCTTCCACCAACGACGATGATGGGCACCGTCATCAGGGTGGTACGTACGGCTTCGGGCTGTCCTGGCCCGAGGAAAGTCGCTTTATCGAAAATTAGGAGGTCGGCTGCCTTCCCGCTCTCGATCCAGTCGCAAAGACTTTCGAAGGTCGCGAAGCCGACAGGCTTATAACCAAGCGCGGCGATCTTATCGTTGTAGATCTCCAACGCTGCTGGATCGGGCTCCACGACTGCAATGATTTCCCCATTGCCAAGTGATCCATCGTATGGACCGGAAGCGCTATCAGCTCTGACCTGCTCCTCAGCGCAGGCCGGTAAGTAGAGATCGAAGCGTGTACCTCGGCCAACAGCCGAGGTGACGTCAAGGCATCCTGCGAGCGCGCTCACATGGCGGTCCACTGCAGCAAGACCCAGTCCGGTCCCGCCGACGCGAGAGCGCGTGGTAAAAAAGGGCTCAAAGATATGCGGAAGCACCGAACTTGCGATTCCTTGGCCATCGTCGCTGATGGAGAGGAGAACGTAATCTCCCGGTTTCAAGGTGCCCTTAGCCACGGGCTTCGTTTGACAGACGTGAGCGCGAGAAACGCTAATCTCGACACGGCCCTCATTCAAAAGAGCCTCCGACGCGTTCTTGCATAGATTCATAAGGATCTGCTGTATCTCGGTCGGGCTGCCCTCGATCACCGTTTGCCACTCGTCGATCTTGAAGTTCAACTGAACATCCGCACGAAGTGTAACCCGCAGCAATGGCGCGAGATCCATTACACTCTCCGAGACGTCGAAAGGCATCGTCACGCGCTTGCGATTTCGGCTTAGTGACAAAATTTGATCAATAATCAGCTTGGCTCGGTTGCTGGCCAAGATAATTTGGCCGATGTGGCCCCGAATTCTCGAGGGGCGGCGCACAAGACCTTTAGCCATCTCTGCGTAGCCGACTATTGCTCCTAGAACATTATTGAATTCATGTGTAACGCCGCTTGCGATTGTGCCGACAGCCGTCAGCCTTTCCGCATGCTCCCATCGACTCTCAAAAAGGTTACGTTCCGTGTGTACACGTTGCATTTCAAGATGGTTGCCTAAACGCACAGTAGCGCTCGCCAGAACCAGGAGGTCGTCTGTGGAGGGTGGTGAGCGATCTCCTTCAAAAACAAGGATACAAACCGCAGCCTGCTGATCGGAGGCCCTGCAACCAACAATTTGACAAACACCGGTAGTGCCTACGGCAGTCCGAACCACTTCCGACGCCGGAACGACGCGAAACACTGGCTGTTCCGGGTGTACAAGTGAGACGACTTCATGGATTAGCGTGGCGTTCCAGACGCGCATGCGCTTGTTCGCGACAAAGTACTCGGTATTCCTGCTGATACTCGGATCCACCAGAGCAAGCGCGCATTGATCCGCATCGAAAACGCATTGAATGAGTCTAAGCGCTGCTTCGGTGGAGAAGCGCCGCGAAGCCTTCGTTGCTTGACTGTCGATGAAGCAAGCTTCGATCTCACTCATTGCCGCTTCAAGCTCTAACCGCCTTTCCAACCGGTTCGTCCGCACATGCAGCGTGGAGGCTCGAATGGTCGCAAACAAGCAGAGGCATATGGACACCAAGCCAAAGAAAAGTCGTGTACGCTGCGCTTGCGCGCTGGCGAAGCTGTAGGCTTTCAGATGTTCTCGCTCCAATTCGGCAGCCTTGGCGAACGTGTCGAAGGATGGGATCCGATTGACAGCGCGGTCCAACCTCAACATTGAGGACAGGATAGCGCGGCCCTCGCGGGCAACATCCTCCGTGGCTTGGTCCTGGCTAGGAGGAAGTCGGCCGAGAGACTGATCGATTTGTAATGCGAGGCTGAATCCCGGTCTGGCCGAAAATTGAAGGATCAGATTGGAAAATTCAGGCCTGTTCGACACTCCCCCCCGAAGGCGATTAGCCGAGCGAGCAAAGCGCACGAGAGAGCTTTGCAGAAGCTCATTTTGCGCGGCCGAGGCCGAGATGGCAGCTTCTGTGTTTTCGAGGGACTTTTTGAGCTGTGCAAGCAACCTGGAGTGCACCCCGGAGCTCTCATTGGGCGAAATCTCAACAAGGCGTTGGTAGTTTTGAAGGTTCCTTTTTAATGCTTGCCCGGTAGAAGCAACGGAACGGAAGTCCAATACCATGTCGGCGCGGGCGACGTCTCGCTGGAGCAATGCGTAGTTGATCTGAATCGTCCGCAGTTCGCTTAGGACCGCCTCGTTGATCTGGGGGTCTTGCCACTGTATCGCGACCAAGAGTGCAACCGAGGCCACTAGGGCCATTACAGAAGCTTTGTCGGTACTGAGCCATTTTTCCCAAACGAACGGCGTTTGATCCGCGGTGCGTGCCTTGCGAAGGTCCGATTTGAATTCTAGCTCCCCATCGCGTCGGTGTGCGGCCGGATGCTGCTGGAACAGGAAAGCCAAGTGTACCTCTCCCCTCAAATAGGCGGTGTAGACACCGTTGCACTCTGCCCCCATGGCCCGCTGACCTTCCATTGATTCGCGGGCGTTTCGACCTCGACGGCGAGGCGGCAGCACAAGGCGGGCAACTGATCGCAGTTTTCGGAACTGGTCTTCCGAGAGATCATCGAAGGGGCATACAAGCGCACGCCTGCAGCAGCCGAGGATGATACCGGTCGGTCAAACGCAACTGGCGAGGGCCGGATCTGCTGTTGGCTGGCAGCTAACACTGGCGAGGCGGCGGCCTCAACTCCGGCGTGCCTAGAGCCGGCTGCTGCGAAAGCGTCCGACACGCTTCCCTTGGGGTCATCCCGTCCAGCGGGCATCCTTGGATCGCTGAAAAAAGACGAGGCGGCTTGATGATCCTGCCCTCGCTGAAGCACCTCGCGAAACCCCTGTTCCAGTCGCAGAAGCTCCTCTGGACCGGTAGGCGGCTCGTCAGCTCGACCATCGAACAGCGGCCGGAGCGCCTCGGACACGTGTTGCTCAAAGCCCACTCGCCGGGCCTGGACCGCTTGCCCGTCTTCCAAGCCGGCGTCCTGCACCTGCGACAAAGCTGTTACACGGGATGGATTACTATTTCGCGGGTTCATACCTAGCCTCACATCAAACTGTATCGTCAAAGTCCTGCGCCAATCCACGCAGCGGCTCATCGAGTTGATTCTGTGGAGAGCCCCCCGTCTGCTTTCGTCAAGGGCGTCGGCTCCGGGAGGGCGCCTGTCTGGCTTTCAAAGATGCGTTTCAGAATGCGATCCGAAAAGTATCGCACCTTCCTCAATTTTAATGGTGGCAGACGTTGATGAGATTACTCGTCATTGAGCAGCCGCAACGCCTGGCTGTAGGAAATCGATTGGGCTTGAAATGTGAATCCACCGATAGCTTTGGAAATGTAGTTCGGAGTCTCGTCATCTACCTCGATGTTCCTAGAAGCGCGCCGGCAGCCCGGGCGGGGGGCTTGGGGTTAGACTGCCGGCGCACGCCACTCAGAAAGAGCGGCCTCTTTTCGCGGTTCGGACACCCATAGTCAACCCGGCAACGTCTGGATGCCCGCTGTGCTTTTTGCAGAGCGGCGATGCCGGGCATATCGGCCGATCCTGTCTAGGATGGTGTGGCCACTCTCGTCGGCCGAGTTGATGCTCCAGCCAGTATCGCCTTGCCGACCAGCATGAGTTCGCCGTTAGCAATCCATCGTTGCGAGCCGAGACCGAGGTAAAAAGCGCGTGTTATCGACTATGTAGCTGACGCTCCCGCTGACGCCTTCGAGTGCGCACGCTATGCCCCGTTCGCACCCTCTTGTGAATAGTACTGCGCCATGCACCTGAAACCTGAAACCGCCTCCTGGGGCCAGGCTTGCTGATTCAACACGATTGATCCGACGCCAAGGGAAGCGGTTTCGAGGTGCCGCAGCGCGTACATGATGATGGCCGCCGCGGGGGCCTCGCGGACTTCGAGAACCTTTTCACCGGTTGAGATGTGTTCGAGCCCGGTTGCTGACATACTGGCTCTTGCGGCTGCTGATCGACTTCAGTGCTCGTCGCGATGCCGCAAGCGATTTTTTGCGGCAAATGACCTTTCCGAAAAGTTTGCGACAGAACCCGCCGACGCCGCTCTCATCGAAGCGGATGAGGCTCAGCGGCCTCCCCTGTCCGACAATTTGCGTCGGTTTGGCGATTTGACCCCAGCCATGGAGCTCAACGCCCCGCGTCGGAGCGCTCCCTGCTTCTGAAGGAAGCCATTAGGTCCGCTCGGGCTTGATCGGAGGCTTGGCTGATGGACGTCGTGGTTGCTTCGCTCAGTTGCCGCCCCATGGCGCGGCTTTGCGGATTATCAGTCCTCTGCCTCTTCGCCGGTCTCAACAGCGCTGTGTAATGTTCATTGTTTATGATGACGCCCCCGCTGTTCACGAGGTTGCTCCTGTCAAGTGTACTCGTCAGTCCGTCCAGGGCCTCGCGCTTCTTGCCCAAGTGCCGTTCAAACGGCGCTGGCGCGACTTGTTGAGCTCGAGAGATGGGTCCCTGCTCTCCTGCGTGGCCATGAGCTTGTGCCGCGGTCTGCGCAGCGGCGTCCCCAATGGCACGAGCCTCCATGCCGACTGCGTCTTCCCGACGAGCAGCAAGGGCAATTTTGCGCCCGGGTGCGAACTTCCGGAGATGAGCTAGTGCACTGATCCCAGCGGAGTTCATATAGCGCTTGGCATCTTCATCCAGCGACCCCTCGTGAAGCCGATCCGCAATCCGCGGCTTTTTGTTTTCAACCAGGCATTGACTGAAACGTCTAAGAGCAGACCCATAGACCTGAATGGTACCGGGATTCGGCCCGGTCGCAGGCGCTCCCTTGTACTCTTTGATGTGAGCCGCTGTGTACTCTCTGATGAGCGCGGCGTCGGCAGGGTCGGGATTCAGGACAGCGCGGCCCAGCACTGGCGCTCCGCCCGCCCACGTCTTGAGACGACCTAGTGACCCAGCCACGTCCGAGGAGCCACTCTTGCGCTGGTACTCCTTGAGATCCGGATCCAGCGACGAATCGTTAAGCCGAGCGGCAAATCCCGGCTTGTTGTTTTTAAAGAGCCAATGACCAAAGCCGAGAAGAGAATCTACATGGCGCTTGACCGTGCTCTCCTGGACCTTACCGGCATAGAGTGCTGACCTCAGCCCTTCGACAACGGTCGCATCGTTGGAATAAAGAGGACGCTGGTCGTGACCGGAGACCACTATTGGAGGATCTGGCTGCACCGCCGCCGGCACAGAACGAGCATGGTCACGCAACTCGAACGGTGCGGGGGGATTCAGATCAACCACTGACGAATCCGGCGCATGATGATGGCGCGCCGTTGAGTGACCCGGCTGCAGCACCGAGGCACCCAGCATCGACCCACTGCCTCCGGTATGCGGTGCCAGGTGCTCGCCACTGCCTCCGGCGTACGGCGCCGCGGCGTGTTCTTGTCCGCTCCCTTGCATCATGGGCTGCGCCTCCCATGGCAATGCACCCACTTGATGGGTGGGGGCCTGCATCAGCACGCGAGCGCCTGAATTGCCGATCTCGCTCAGCTGCGGCTCAGTGGCAACGTCCTGCAGACGACTGTTCAGGGTCCTTTGCCCCTTCGCTGGTCTCAACTCCGCTGTATCATGCTCACGGTTGATGAGGATCTCCTCGCTTGATAGCTGGTTGCTCCTGTCCTGTGCAGCGATCCGCTCGTCCGGCGCGTGCTGGTCGCCGTGGCGCCAGCTCAGGGGACGAAAGGACCCTGCGGGATCCGAGGCTTGGTGATGGGGCCCAGTTGGCACGAAAGACGATGGCAGACCAGCGGCGTCTTCATTAGCTTTCCCAGGGGGGAGATACTCTGGCCAACTGTATTCCTCCTGCGGCCCGCTGTGCTGCGCAGCGGCGTCCCCCTTGCTCTCAAGACTTTGAAATTTAAATGGGTCCCCGGGAGCAACGTCTGGCGCTGACTGGCCGAGCCGCTTGATCTGCTGGTGAAACGTCCCAACGGGGCTTTCCTTAACCGCGTCTCGGGCCTGTCGGTCCATGAGTTCAAAGCTCATGAGATTATTTGCCGTTCCGAATGTATCGTCACCCCTGAGGCGGGTTTGTAGTGCCTGCCGATTGACGACGAGGTTGTTGAGGTTCAGGTCATCTGGCTGCGATTGCAATCGCCCAACCAGGGCCCGCGTGCCGTCCACCACGTAGACTCCGCAATCCACCCCGTTGCTCTGCTGGGCGATGCGGGATACGCCCACGCGGGTCTCCAGGCTGGCGCCCAGATTTTCTGCGAGCTCTTTTGCAAGCGTGTCATTGCATCCGTTGTAGGAGTCATAATGATAGGCAACCGGCCGTGCCCGCTCGCGGCGATCAACGAACAGCAGCGACCAATGGGTGCCGCGCTCCTCACGAGTCGTACCGGCATCGCTCACTGGCACGAACAGGAAGTCGGCTGTGTCGTTACCGTTCTTATGGACGATGCGCTGGAATGCGCTTAGCATGACGCTCGCGGAGCCCAAGCGCAGATGATAATTGGCTACGAGGGGATCCACGAACCGCGTCCGGGCGGCGAGATCTGGATTGTTCCCCTGCAACTCCTGCTCCAGGAGCTGGTAATCCCTCTGGATATGTTCGTCGCCTAGCCATTCCAATGCGCCGAGCACCCGCCCGTCTTTAGCTTTCCCAGGGGGCTTCTCTGGCCGACCCAATGCCTTCTGCGGCCCGCTATGCTGCGCAGCGGCGTCTCCAATGGCACGAGACTCCATGCCGACTGCGTCTTCCGGACGAGCAGCAAGGGCAATTTCGCGCCCGGGTGCGAACTTCCGGAGATGAGCTAGTGCACTGATCCTCCGGTTACCACCGGAGTTCACATAGCGCTTGGCATCTTCATCCAGCGACTCCTCGTGAAGCCGAGCCGCAATCCCCGGCTTGTGGTTTTCAACCAGGTATTCACTGAAACGTCTAGGAGCAGATCCATAGGTCTGAATGGTACCGGGATTCGGCCCGGTCGGCGCTGCCTTGTACTCTTTGATAGGAGCCGCTGTGTAATCTCTGATGAGCGCGGCGTCGGCAGGGTCGGGATTATTCAGGACAGCGGCGCGGTCCAGCACTGGCGCTCCGCCCGCCCACGTCTTGAGATGACCCACTGCTCTAGCCACGTCCGAGGAGCCACTCTTGCTCTCGTACTCCTTGAGATCCGGATCCAGCGACTCCTCGTGAAGCCGAGCAGCAAATCCCGGCCTGTTATTATCAAAGAGCCAACGACCAAAGCCGAGAAGAGAATTTACATGGCGCTTGACCGTGCTCTCCAATGCTGACCTCAGCCCTTCGACAACGGTCGCATCGTTGGAATAAAGAGGACGCTTATCGGGACCGGAGACCCCTATTGGAGGATCTGGCTGCACCGCCGCCGGCACAGAACGAGCATGGTCACGCAACTCGGACGGTGCGGGGGGATTCAGATCAACCACTGACGAATCCGGCGCATGAAGATGGCGCGCCGTTGAGTGACCCGGCTGCAGCACCGAGGCACCTAGCATCGACCCACTGCCTCCGGCGTAGGGCGCCGCGGCGTGTTCTTGTCCGCTCCCTTGCGTCATGAGTTGCGCCTCCCATGGCGATCGTAGAAGGTCCGCGTGCGGAATCGAGTCGAAATATCCCGACAAATCAGCGTCGACCGTCTGCTTTTGCAACCGAGCCCACCTTTCGGCCACCGCGGCCTCGCCAACCGCGGAGGGCGTCTCCTCAGCCCTGGCGAACGCTGGCCCGGCAGGCGCCGCCGGCACAGAACGAGCATGGTCACGCAACTCGAACGGTGCGGGGGGATTCAGATCAACCACTGACGAATCCGGCGCATGA
>NZ_JAMYRO010000038.1:0-52040 GCF_040321495.1 Mesorhizobium sp. M0408
CGCTCCCCCTCCGCCCCCCTTCCGACCGCTCCCCCCCCCCCCCCCCCCCCGCCCCCCGCCGCGGGCGGAGTGCCAACTTCGTCTTCCCTCGATATGCCGGACCGCGTCGCGCCAACCGAACCGGCCCCCTCTGGCCTGCCGGCCATCTCCCCCTCAAGGGGGAGATCAGCAGGCCCCCCGCAAAAGCTCAGCTCTTGTTGGCGGCCAGCACCAGCACCGGCTTTTCGCTGTAAAGATTGGGGAACAGCCGCTTCAGGTTCTCGACCTTGGGCAAATCGTTGTAGACGATATAGGGATAGGTCGGGTTGAGCGTCAGAAAGTCCTGGTGATAGTCCTCGGCCGGATAGAAGGCCTTGCCGGTCTCCAGCGTCGTCACGATCGGCTTGGGAAACACCTTGGCCTTGTCGAGCTGGGCGATGTAGCCTTCGGCGATCTTTTTCTGTGCGTCGTTTTCGGCAAAGATCGTCGAACGGTACTGGGTGCCGCTGTCCGGGCCCTGGTAGTTCAGTTGCGTCGGGTTGTGCGCCACCGAGAAATACACCTGCAGCAGCTGGCCGTAGGTCACCTTGGACGGCTCGTAGGTGATCTCGACGGATTCGGCATGGCCCGTCCGGCTGGTGCCGACCATTTCATAGACGGCCGTGTCCTTGTCGCCGCCGGCATAGCCGGAAACGGCGCTGGTGACGCCCTTGACGTGCTGGAACACGCCTTGCACGCCCCAGAAGCAGCCGCCGGCAAAGACCGCCTTTTCGGTGCCGGCGGTGGCCTTCTCGTCCATTGCCGGCGGCGGGATCACCACCGCGTCTTCGGCCGAAACTGCCGGCGTCTGCCAGAATACGGCCGCGGCGGCCGTGAGGATGAGCGCGGCAAGTGCTGCTTTTGCGAAAATCGACGATCGTTTCACGGCTCCGGTCATGTCTGATCTCCCATGATGCTGGTGGATTATACGACGGATAGGTCCGCCGGGCTCTCACATTGCTGTGCGCATCGCCTATTTGGCCGGAGCCATGGCATCGCAGGCCTTGGTCGCTTCGGCTTTCTTCATGGCGTCCGTCTCGGCGGCGGCCTTGTTCATGCAGTCGGCCTTCATCGGATCGCCCGGCTTCATCGCAGTCGGGGCCATCGCGTCAGCCGCCATGGCGCCGGCCGGCTTCATTGCGTCCGTTGCCGGCTTCATGGCGCCCGTTGCCGGCTTCATGGCGTTTGTCGCCATCGCCGGCTTCATCGCATCTTCGGCCCGCGCCGCGCCTCCTGCGAACAGCGCCGTCGAGCAAAGTGCGAAGGCGAGTGCCGCCAGGGTCGGGCGATTGGTCAAACGATTGGTCATGATGATCTCCTTGGGTTTGGCAGGGGTTGACGGCATGCGGCGGCGCCGCTGCGCGTTATGAAAATTTCGGCAGGGTTTCTAGTTCGTAGCGGCAGCAAGGATCGGCCCGCCGCCCGGCACCTGCACCAGCACCGCTGTGCTGAGGCCGCCCGTCGCCGCCGGCAGTGGCAGCGCGGTGGCGTCGCCGGTCCAACTGCCCAGCCTGGTCAGAGAATGCACGACATTGGCGTGCGGCAGCGTGCGGCCGGTGTTTTCGCCGCGCGCCACCGGCACCTCGACGACGCCCTTGCCGTAACGCACCAGCCAGACGTCGGCCTTGCCGCCGGGCACCGGACCGGCGCCGATGCTGACCTTTCCGCCGGCGAGCGACAGCGAAGGTCCGTCACCGCGGCCGCCGCTCGAAATCAGCTGCTCGATCTCGCCCGGCCTGGCGCCGACGGCATCGGCCCTGCCGTTGACCACCACTTGCGGCGTGAACGGGCCGGAACGGCCGAGCGACGGTTCATAGCGGACCTGGCGCTGCGTGAATTCTTCTTTGCCGAATGTGTCCTTCCAGCCGAGATAGTCCCAGTAGGTGACGTTGAAGGACAGCGCCAGCACGCCGGGCCGGTCCTTGACCTTGATCAGATTGGCGTTGGCCGGCGGACAGGACGAGCAGCCCTGGCTGGTGAACAGCTCTACGACGGTCAGCGTCTGGCCGGCGGCCGCGCTGGTTGCCGACAGCACAGTCGCGGAAAACAGTGCCGCGGCGAGCCCCATCAGGGCTGTGCTTCGTTCCGATCCGGTCATCGCCGTTCTCCTGTGCGGTTCCATGTCCACACTTCGCCGCCGACACACGGTTCGTTACAGCATCACCGCTTCGTGATCGTTCGCAGCTCTCCCACAGGGAGCGAAGGGAAGACGGTCGCTCGCAACCAACACGCCACCCGGTGTGACCGGGCGGCGGTGTGATGGACGGGCAGCCTAAGCGGGCGACATGCCCTCGCACTCAGCTGCGGCGGCCTATTGTGTCAACAGCGTTTCCGATGCCCGCTGATTGAAGGCGCACTTGCCGGTTACTGTGTAGAAAAAGTCGGCGTTGGAATCGGTGATGGTCGGAGATGTCGGCACCGACGATCCCCCGTCTTCCCACGCTTGTGTGCTGGTCTGGCCGCACGGCACCAGCGTAAAGATATCGACCGTTTGGCCACTGGCGATCTCGACGCCGTTCGCGTAGAGGCGGTTCGATGTTGCCGGATCGTTCGATTTGAGCACCGTTGGATTGCCTGACGGGACATCCATCTGCAGATATAGCTGGTCCATCTGGCTGACGTCGATCACCGCGCCGGCACCGGTCGCGGGATACATTGTGTTGACACAGGTGGTCGCGTATTTCCTGCCGTATGAGTCGGTCTGGACGATCGTGGTGCTAGGCAAGCCGTAGAAGCTGAGCACCGTCGTGGTCGTACACACCTGCTGCTGGACCATAGTGATCGTCGCTCCGTTGATCGTGGAGACGGTCGCCGTGCCATAGCCTTTCGGATCGCCATAACCGTTGTATGTGTAGGTGATCTTCATCAGCTTGTTGGCCACCGTGTCCCCGAATTTGGTGCCGTAGAGCGTCATTGTCTTGCCCCACCAGCCCGAGATCTTGGTCACCTTGAACGTGGCTTGCACCAATGCCGGCCGCTTTGTCACTGCCGACGCAACGCCGACCTGCACCGTGTTGATCCTGGCGATCTGCATGAAATTCGTCGGCATGGCAAAGCCGGCCGAAGCCTTGATGCTGGCGGCGCCGTCGGTGGCGACGACGAAGCTGTCGAGCTTGGCCGTGCCTTGCCCGCCATTGGCCAGGTATGCCTCCTGCAGTTTTACCTGGCGGTCCGCCAGTGAGGTGTCCGTCGCAAGCGTCGTGATCGACAGCGACGCTGCATCGAGGGCGTTCTGCATCGATGCCCTGGTTGAAACCGCAGAGGTATAGTCGATGGAAAAACCCAATGCGGCAACCATCGGGATAAGCAAGATGGCGAGCAATGGCGCGAACGAGCCGCTCACCGATTTGAGAAATTTGCGTGCTGACAACGGCATTCCGATCCCCCCGAAACGGCGACGGCCGGTGGGCTACCACGCCGGGCGCGAACTATGCTCTAATCTCATGGATCAAAGTTTAACGACTTTACCGCCCCGCCGCCGCACCCGCGCCCCGCCGCTTGCCGATGTAGCGTGCCCCTGCTAAAGCGCGCCGCATGACCACGCCGATCAAAAACATCCGCAACTTCTCCATCGTTGCCCATATCGACCATGGCAAATCCACGCTTGCCGACCGGCTGATCCAGTCGACCGGCGGGCTGGAGCTGCGCGACATGAAGGAGCAGGTGCTGGACTCGATGGACATCGAGCGCGAGCGCGGCATCACCATCAAGGCGCAGACGGTGCGGCTGAAGTACCACGCCAACAATGGCCAGGATTATATCCTCAACCTGATCGACACGCCCGGCCATGTCGACTTCGCCTATGAAGTGTCGCGCTCGCTCGCTGCCTGCGAAGGTTCGCTGCTGGTCGTCGACGCCTCGCAAGGCGTCGAGGCGCAGACGCTGGCCAATGTCTACCAGGCGATCGACAACAACCACGAGATCGTCGTGGTGCTGAACAAGGTCGACCTGCCCGCCGCCGAGCCCGAGCGCATCCGCGAACAGGTCGAGGAGGTGATCGGCATCGACGCCTCCAACGCCGTACTGATCTCGGCCAAGACCGGGCTAGGCATTCCCGACGTGCTGGAAGCGATCGTCAACGATCTGCCGCCGCCGCGCGAGGGCGACATCACGGCCCCGCTGAAGGCGATGCTGGTCGACAGCTGGTACGACGCCTATCTCGGCGTCATCGTGCTGGTCCGCATCATCGACGGCGTGCTGAAGAAGGGCCAGACCATCCGCATGATGGGCACTGGCGCCAGGTACCTGGTCGAGCGCACCGGCGTCTTTACGCCCGCCCGCATCAATGTCGACGAGCTCGGCCCCGGCGAGTTCGGCTTCTTCACCGGCTCGATCAAGGAAGTCGCCGACACTCGCGTCGGTGACACCATCACCGAGGACAAGCGCCCGACGGCACAGGCCCTGCCCGGCTTCAAGCCGGCGCAGCCGGTGGTGTTCTGCGGCCTGTTCCCGGTCGACGCCGCCGATTTCGAGGATCTGCGCGCCGCCGTCGGCAAGCTGCGCCTCAACGACGCCTCCTTCTCCTTTGAAATGGAAACCAGTGCCGCCCTTGGCTTCGGCTATCGCTGCGGCTTCCTTGGCCTGCTGCATCTCGAAATCATCCAGGAGCGGCTGGAGCGCGAATTCAATCTCGATCTCATCGCCACCGCGCCTAGCGTCGTCTACCGCCTGCTGTTGAACGACGGCACGGTCAAGGAACTGCACAACCCGGCCGACATGCCCGACGTGGTCAAGATTTCGGCCATCGATGAGCCGTGGATCCGCGCCACCATCCTCACCCCGGACGACTATCTCGGCGGCATCCTGAAACTCTGCCAGGACCGGCGCGGCATCCAGGCCGACCTGTCCTATGTCGGCAAGCGCGCCATGCTGATCTACGACCTGCCGCTCAACGAAGTCGTCTTCGACTTCTACGACCGGCTGAAGTCGATCTCCAAGGGCTACGCCTCCTTCGACTATCACCTGACCGACTATCGCGAGGGCGACCTGGTCAAAATGTCGATCCTGGTCAATGAGGAGCCGGTCGACGCGCTATCGATGCTGGTCCACCGCACGGCGGCGGAAAAGCGCGGCCGCCAGATGTGCGAGAAGCTGAAGGAGTTGATCCCGCATCATCTGTTCAAGATCCCGATCCAGGCGGCGATCGGCGGCAAGGTCATCGCCCGCGAGACCATCTCGGCGCTGCGCAAGGACGTCACCGCCAAATGCTACGGCGGCGACGTATCACGCAAGCGCAAGCTGCTCGACAAGCAGAAAGAGGGCAAGAAGCGGATGCGCCAGTTCGGCAAGGTGGACATCCCGCAGGAGGCGTTTATCCAGGCCTTGAAGATGGGGGATTGAGAAGCCGGTTGGCGCGCACAGCGCCAAGCCATCGATCCAGTGAATCGATGGCAGGCTTCGAAAGCGGGGGAGCTGCCGGAGGCAGCGGGCCCCCCGCCAGCGCGACGCTGAAGCGGCAGGGTGGAGATGGGGCGCAAGCGCCATCAGGGCTGCCAGCAGGACTCTTTGGGTAGTTGTTCAGTCTGCGTCCGCCAAATATCCGCAGTTGAGAATATTTTGCGGATCGTTGTGTATACGACCGCCAATCCTCCACTCTTGCTATTTGCCGGAAACAACAATAAGGTAACGGCTTGGGGGCTTTCAAATGATAGCAAAGTTGTTTGACAACGCTTTGTCGCTATTCTTAGGGATTTCTTTTCTTTGCTCAGTTATTTACATAGCATACCTGAGATATAGAATGACCGCGTCTAAGGCGCGCTTTGCCTTTTTTGTGGTCTTTTCGATTATTACGTGTCTTGCGACTTTGCTTAATTTCTTGTCTGGTTCCTTTTTCTTTGAAATTGCCTCACTTGCTCTGTCAGTAATTAACGATCTAGCGGGTCGTGAGATTGTAAGAGATCTCCCGCCAGGACCCCCCCTCAATCTATGGCCTTCTTGGTTCAGGCTTAGCATTCGTTGCGATGATGGCTATCTGGCGCTTTGGAGACAGAGCGATGGTCAATTGGGACGCAAAGCCGACTATTACGGTCAGCGAACTAGCGAAACAAAATCGGGACAATAATCTTTTTTCTCTGGCTTTGGCAGAAGCCGCCCGAATTGCAAAGGGGCAGCCTGATCTAATAGCGAGCGATGCCGCAATTAATTGGAAACAACGAATCGCCGAGGCGCCAGCTCCACCAAAATGGAACGATTTGGCAAGGAGTCTTCTGTGCGGTGCATTTTCGGAGATCATCATTGAAAGCGGCGGATGGCGGGGTAGGATTTCTGCCTGGCTGGGGTTCATGTATCTAGCCGCAAATAACGATAAGCAGAATGTAATAGTATTAGTATTCAGCGGTGAATTTAATCGCGCCGAAATAGTAAGTAGGCTTGATGCAGTTGGCTATGAAAAATACGAACTAGGTGCGGTTCGCATTTTTGCCATTTTCGATACAAAGAACGACCTTCATAAAAATGTGTTTGTAAAAGGGAGGAAAATAGAGGTCTGGGGACGGTCCTCGTTACTACGAAAGGGATTGAATTTTGATTCGTATGCTAGGGAATTAATTCACCGCTTTGACCACGAAACCTTAGGCGGGACGCAGTCAACGCTCTCGGACACCTACGTGGGTACTCACGTATTGCGCGACAGACATTCACATCAGCGGTACGATCTTGCCGCGGTGTATGAAGCGTGGATTCGAGAGAACTCGCGCAGGCATTTGGCAATTGTCGGTGAGTACGGACAAGGAAAGAGCACGGCAATGTTGGCCTTGTGTGTGGAGTGGGCACGCGCCTACCTCAAGAGGAAAGCATCTTCGGGGCCGGTTCCGTTGCTAATGGAACTGAGAAGTCAGAGCCCGGCAGAAACGGACCCTGCATCTTTTTTGGCGCCGTGGGCAATTCGGTTTGGGCTGGACGCCCGTCGGATCTACAATCTGATCCAGGCTGGGGAGGCTGTCTTAATTTTTGAAGGGTTTGACGAACTCCGGAATGCAGGGCGGGCCTTTGATCGGCATGAGCACTTCAATGCGCTTTGGCGACTAGCTTATCCGGGTACAAAACTCGTTTTTACCGGGAGGCCAAATTTCTTCATAGATGAAGCTGAGAAGAATAGAACGCTTCGAGTCGATGGCTCGAAAGGAGCTGCAGGTAATGCCTATACAGATCTCTGGGAAATAGACCGCCTTACGCCGGGCGAAGTGATGAAAGCTCTTTCTGGATTTGACATTGAGCTAGCGACGTCCGTCATAGCCGCAGCAAATCAATATAGAAACTTTCGCGACATTGTTTCTAGGCCATCAATGCTACCTGTGGTGGCAACAATCTGGCCCGAAATCGAACACCTGCAAAAACAAGGACAGCAGTTAACGGACGCGGTTCTCATTCAGCGCTATCTTGACGCCGCCTATCAACGAAAAGAGACGGAAATCGAAAATTATCAACGCACGACGGGTGCACCAATAGGAGCAACGTATCTGATGCTGCGGCGGGAATTGCGAGAAACTTTCACAAGGCTGCTTGTCTGGGACATGGTCGCTCGCGATACAAGGAACACGATAACGCGGGCCCGTTTGGATAAGGTGGTGTTCGATAGCTACAAGAAAGTATTCAATATCTTTCAGACTTCAGGCTCAAGTGTCGATACTGTAGAAGCAATTCGGCGCCTTGAGGCTAAGTATGCGGATCATAGTCCGCAGGAGTTATCGGAGATGATTGCCAACGAGGTAGCGAGCGCTGGGCTATTCGTCAGCGATCCTGCAGGCGGAGTAAGCAACTTGATGCTTCCGCACAAGCAATACTATGAATATATCATTGCTGAGTCGGCTTTTGCGGCTACGAAGAAGTCGAGCACAACAAGATTGCTTCTTATTGAGAATGAAAAGAACGACACGGTAATTGCTCGTTTTATTTTGAAAGAGCCGAACTCGGCTGCGTACTTTTCAGCGGTTTGTGGCGAAGATTTTACTTGGTTCAAGGATGTGCCGGTTAGAGTGGTTCTATTGCTAGAGATTGCAACCATAAACCTCCTTTTGTCTATGCGGAGAATCTCCGAATTTCTCGGCAGAAATGTACGAAGGCCATCCAGTGAGGACAAGGATACTATAGAGGCCGTTCTTGACGACGTAGCGTCGTTTTTTCGACGGGTATCCACAGGCAAGTTTTTCGTGATCGGCTCTGTTTTTAGTATGGCCATCGGCGTCCTGATCGGTTTCGTCACTTTGCCAACGTCTGAACCTGACAAGTTGATCCGCGCCGGCCTGCTGGCACTTGGCCTTAGTTCTGGGGCCGCTTTATCTTCATGGTTTCTCGCTCCGGCGATCCCAAAAGCAAGGCTGCTCGAACTCGTCGCTGGACATAGGGCATTTCAGAGGGGCGAGAGGCGGTCTCGGTCGGAGACTATATCGCGCCGGCTAAGAACCCTGCACGAAGCACTAGGGAGAATCCGCTAGATAAAGCCAATCGTGAGCTGACTGGCCTCGGCTGTCTCGTCCCCGTCCTCCTGGCGTTCCCCTCGACGTGCGCTTTGAGGACGCCCCACGCTGACGTATCCTCTTCGCGGCGTGAGGAGATATCAAATGCGTTCCACTTTGGACATCGTCGCTGCAATCGGCCTCGCCATCGGTGGCGCCTTCGGCCTCGCCGGCACCTTCGTGGCGAGCGCCCCGCTCCGCGAAACGCTCTGGACGATCGACGGCGTGGCGCTCGTGGTGGCGACCGCGCTGCTGACGATGAAATATCAGCGCCAGGGCAATGACTGGGTGGCGGCCGGATTTCTGACCTTTCTCGCCGGCGAGAGCCTGCTGCTGGCCGGCAATGCGGCCGGGCTTGAGGCCAGCGTACCCTCCTATGTCGGCGGTATCTCGCTTTGGGCGGCGGCGCTGGTCATGGTCAGTGCGCCGAAAACCTTCGCGCTGTGGATGCGGCTTACCGCTGTCGTGGCCGCCTTGCTGTTTGTTGCGTCGGCGGGCCTGATCCTGTGGGGTACGCCTCTGCTGCCGACCTCGGAGCCGCTGCCCGCTGCCGGATATCCCTTCCTGGTGCTCACATTCATCGGCTGGATCTGGACGCTGCTGAAGCCTGGCCGTTGAGCCCGGTCGAACCGCCCCCGCTCCGGCCTCTCCCCCACTTTGTGGGGGCGAGGAACCCAGGTCTTGTGAGGCTTCGGCGATTGGCATTTCCTTGCCCCACGAAGTGGGGAGAGGTGGTTTGCGAAGCAAACCGGAGAGGGGTCTTCCTTGGCAACGCTGCGCTTTCGCGATGTGCAAATGGCGCACCCCCTTCCACCCATCCCGCCGCCATGCCATGTTCCCCCTCGCGGTCGGGCAGGCCGCTTCATTCCGGGGGAAATTGCAATGTTGTCCTATGCTTTCGCGCGCCGCGCCGTCGCGGCGCTTTGCCTTGCCGCACTGTTTGCGCCCGTCGCGCATGCCGGCGATGTCACTTTCGAGATCAAGAACAGCCATCCCAACGCCATGCGCGTCGAGCTCTACAGCCAGGACCGCGATCATGTCTGGCCGGGCAACAATCAGGATTACTATCTCAACGACGGCGAGACCAAGGCGATCCCGCTGTCCTGCAGTGACGGCGAATCGATCTGCTACGGCGCCTGGGTCGATGGCGACGAGAATACCTATTGGGGCGTCGGCCCCGGCAATACGGAAAAGTGCGACGATTGCTGCTACACCTGCAGTGGCGGCGAGACCGAGGAAATCGATCTGGTTCCGTGAGTTGCCCGTCTCCCTCTTGTTGGGGCAATCGCGTATAGGCAAGTGCCCCCTCACCCGGATTGCCAACCGAATTGCGAAGGGCAATTCGGGGCGATCCGACCTCTCCCCGAGGGGAGAGGAGGTCGCCTGCGCTGCGCCAGGCTCTTCTCCCCGGCGGGAAGAAGGTGGCCGCCCACGAGTCTTGCCTCCGCAAGCCCGAGGGCAGGCTCCGCGGCCGGGGGACTTCATAGGCGATTGCTCCATCCTTGTGGGGGAGAAGCCAGCGCAAAGCGGGCAGGGGCGTCCCGCCAACGTCGGCCGGCAACGCCGGAATTCAAAGCTGAAACAAAAAACCCGCCTCGGCAGGCGGGTCGTTGGAGCCAATTGGCACCATACGCAAATTAGTAGCATAGCTGCCGGCACAAAGCAAGAACAAAATGTGGTGCTGCGAGCAAAAAATGGGAATTCCCTTACCGCCGCGCCCGAGGTCGGCCCTCACGAGGGGGAGAATGCTGCCTTGACGTCGTCCTGACTGTCGCCATAGCGTAGTCCGACAGGAGACCCACCCATGGCAGTGGTCGAAGGCGAGAAGATCGACATCGGCTTTTCGGGAAAACGTTGCATCCATTCGCGCAACTGCGTGCTGGGCGATCCGCATGTCTTCGTGCCCAACGCGCCCGGCCAGTGGATCCACCCGGAGGCGGCCAGCGTCGAGAAGATCGTGGCGCTCGCCGAAGCCTGCCCGTCCGGCGCCATCACCTATGTCCGCAAGGATGGCGGGCCGCAGGAAAGGCCGCCGGCGGTCAACATTGTGCGCATAAGGGAAAACGGTCCGCTGGCGGTCCATGCCGAGATCGTCTTGGGCGGCGAAACGTTTTACCGCGCCACGCTCTGCCGCTGCGGCGCCTCGGAAAACAAGCCGTTCTGCGATGGTAGCCACACCAAATCGGGCTTCACCGCCACCGGCGAGCCGGCGCTGAAGGACACGCCGGCGCTGGAGGTGCGGAATGGCCCGCTGACCGTCACACCGACGACCAACGGCCCGCTCAAGCTCGAAGGCAATGTCGAAATCGTCACCGGCACCGGCCACACGGTCGACCGTACGCAACGCGCCTTCCTCTGCCGCTGCGGCCACTCCGCCAACAAGCCGTTTTGCGATGGCTCGCATAAGCGCGTGGGGTTTGTGGGGTAGCCTAGCGATCTCCCCCCTTGAGGGGGAGATGTCGCCGAAGGCGACAGAGGGGGGTCGGTACGTCCTGACGCCAATGCCATCGCGGCCAGAGAATGCCGGGGCTCCACGCGAGACGACCCCCTCTGGCCTGCCGGCCATCTCCCCCTCGAGGGGGGAGATTACGCTGCCTTGGCCCAGCGCTCGTGCCTTTATCGCCCGGCCCGTATCGGCTAAGGGGCGGGGCAGCAATTCTCCGGACCCGCCAATGACCGCCAACATCAAATCGCCACCCCTGTTCCTCGGCATCGACACCGGCGGCACCTATACCGACGCGGTGCTGTGGTCGGAAGCCGGCGGCCCCGGCGGAAAAGTGCTGGCCAAGGCCAAGGCGCTGACGACACGGCACGATCTGGCGGTCGGCATCTCCGGCGCGGTCGATGCGGTGCTCGAAATGGCCGGCACCGACCCGGCAGCGATCAAACTGGTGTCGATGTCGACGACGCTAGCCACCAATGCGCTGGTCGAGGGCCAGGGCGGCCGCGTGGCGCTGGTGATGATCGGCTTTGCCGAGGGCGACCTTGCCCGCGACGGGCTGAAGGCGGCGCTTGGCACCGACCCGGTGGTGTTCTGCCCCGGCGGCCACGATGTCCATGGCAATGCGGCAAAGCTCGATCTGTCCGGGCTGGAGGCAGCTTTGCCGGAACTGGAAAATTCGGTGTCCGGCTTTGCCGTCTGCGCCTATTTCGCCACCCGCAACCCGGCGCATGAGCTAAGCGCGCGGAACCTGATCCGCGACAGGACCGGCCTGCCGGTCACCGCCAGCCACGAACTGTCGGCCAAGCTCGGCGGCCCGCGCCGGGCGCTGACGACATTGCTCAACGCCAGGCTGATCTCGATGATCGACCGGCTGGTCGCGGCAACCGAAGGCTTTTTGGCCGCGCGCAACATCGCCGCCCCGCTGATGGTGGTGCGCGGCGACGGCGCTCTGGTCTCGGCCGCCTTTGCCCGCCAGCGGCCGATCGAGACCATCCTGTCCGGCCCCGCCGCCAGCCTCGTCGGTGCCCGCCACATGACCGGCCTCGACGATGCCGTGGTCTCCGATATCGGCGGCACCACCACCGACGTCGCCGTGCTCGACAAGGGCCGGCCGCGGCTTGATCCGGAAGGCGCCACCGTCGGCGGTTTCCGCACCATGGTCGAGGCCGTCGCCATGCGCACCTTTGGCCTCGGCGGCGATTCCGAAGTGGCGCTGGAGGATGGCGCGCTCAGCCCGAAGATCCTGCTCGGCCCGCGCCGCCTGGTGCCGCTGGCGCTGGCCGGCTTGATGCATGGCGAGGCCGTCACGGCGGAGCTCGAGCGCCAGCTGCGCGCGCCCAATCCCGGCCGCATGGATGGCCGCCTGGCGGTGCGCACCGGCGTGCCGGAGCGGCTGGCGGCCGGACTGACCGGCGCCGAAGCCAAGCTTTACGAGCTGATTGGTGCCGTGCCGCAGGCTCTCGACAGATTGCTGACCTCGAACGCCCAGAACGCCACCTTGAACCGGCTGGTGTCGCGCGGGCTGGTGCATGTCGCCGGCTTCACGCCGTCGGACGCCGCGCATGTGCTGGGCAGGCAGGCCAATTGGGATGCGGCCGCGGCGCGTCTGGGTGCCGAGCTGTTCGCGCGCAGGCGCGACGGCCGCGGCCAGTTCATCGCCGCCTCGCCGGAGGCGATCTCGGAACGGGTGCTGACCGCGCTGACCCGCCTGTCGGCGGAAGTCATCCTCGAGACCGCCTTTGCCGAGGACGGGCTGGATGGCGCGGCGACCGTCGCCCATGCCCTGGTCCAGCGCGCCGTCGACGCGCATCCCGGCATCGCCCGCCTCAGCGTCGCGCTCGACCGTCCGGTCATCGGCCTCGGCGCCTCGGCGCCGCTGCACTATGCCGGCCTGGCCGAGCTGGTCGGCAATCGATGCGTGGTGCCGCAGGATACCGATGTCGCCAACGCGCTCGGCGCCGTCGTCGGCCAGGTCCGGGTATCGGCCGAGGCGCGGGTCAGCCAGCCCAAGGAAGGGCTGTTCCGCGTTGCCTCAGGTGAAAGCGTGCGCGATTTCAACGACGAGGCGGCGGCAATCGCCGCGGCGGAGAAAGATGTGCGGGCGATTGCCGCCGGGCGGGCTAAGGACGCCGGCACCGACAGTGCCGAGATCGAAATCGCCAGCGAGTTCCGCGTCTCCACAGTAGAGGGCCAGCGCATGTTCATCGAGGCGCATGTCGTGGCGGTGGCGTCGGGAAGGCCAAGGATTGCGGTGTGAGCGCGTAATCTCCCCCCTCGAGGGGGAGATGTCGCCGAAGGCGACCGAGGGGGTCGCCGCGCATGAAGCGCGACCCGATTTGGTGCAAAGAAGAGTTGCACTCCACGCGAGGCGACCCCCTCTGGCCTGCCGGCCATCTCCCCCTCAAGGGGGGAGATCGGCAGCGAAAACGCCCTACCTTCACCCTGAGCTGAATTGACCCTGCCACCGTGACATGCCAAAGGCCCGGCCTAGCCTTTCGTCTGGAGAAGCCCTGATGACTGATCGCGTCGAGATCGCCGGATTGCGGATTGCCCGCGAGCTTCATGATTTTGTCGTGAACGAAGCGATGCCGGGCACCGGCATCGAGGCGGAGGCATTCTGGAACGGTTTTTCGGCCATCGTCCATGATCTCTCGCCAAAAAACCGGGCGCTGCTCGAAAAGCGCGATGCCATGCAGGACAAGCTCGACCGCTGGTATCGCGACAATGGCGCGCCCGTCGACATGGAGGCCTACAAGACGTTCCTCCGCGAGATCGGCTATCTCCTGCCCGAGGGGCCGGCGTTCAGCATGACCACCGAAAATGTCGACCCGGAAATCGCTTTGGTTGCCGGGCCGCAGTTGGTGGTGCCGGTGATGAACGCGCGTTATGCACTGAATGCCGCCAATGCGCGCTGGGGTTCGCTGTACGATGCGCTCTACGGAACCGACGCTATCCCGGAGACGGCCGGCGCCGAGCGAGGCAACAAATTCAATCCGGCGCGCGGCGCCAAGGTCGTCGCCTGGGTGAAAAGCTTCTTCGACGAGGCGGTGCCGCTCACGACAGGCAAATGGGCCGGCGTCAACGGGCTTTCGGTCGCCAACGGCATGTTGCGGCTCGGCGAGGGTGCCGGCGCCACCACGCTTGCCGACCTCAGACAGTTTGCCGGCTATCGCGGCGATGCCGCCGACCCCGAAGCCGTGCTGCTCACCAAGAACGGCCTGCACATCGAAATCGTTGTCGACCACAACAACCAGATCGGCCGCACCGATCCGGCCGGCATTGCCGATGTCGTGCTGGAATCGGCGCTGACCACGATCCAGGACTGCGAGGATTCGGTGGCGGCCGTCGATGCCGAGGATAAGGTGCTGGTCTACCGCAACTGGCTCGGCCTGATGAAGGGCGACTTGGCGGAGGAGATCACCAAGGCCGGCAAGAGCTTTGTTCGGAGGCTCAACCCCGACCGCACCTATACCGCGCCCGATGGCGGCACGCTGACCTTGCCCGGCCGCTCGCTGATGCTGGTCAGGAATGTCGGCCACCTCATGACCAATCCGGCGATATCAGACCGCGACGCCAACGAGGTGCCGGAAGGCATTATGGATGCGGCGCTGACGGCGCTGATCGCGCTGCATGACATCGGCGTGAACGGGCGCCGCGCCAATTCTCGCGCCGGCTCGATGTACATCGTAAAGCCCAAGATGCACGGGCCCGACGAAGTCGCCTTCGCCGTCGAGATTTTCGACCGCGTCGAGGCGCTGCTCGGCGTGCCCAAAAACACCATCAAGATGGGCATCATGGACGAGGAGCGGCGCACCACCGTCAACCTCAAGGAGGCGATCCGCGCCGCGAAAGAACGCGTCGTCTTCATCAACACCGGCTTCCTCGATCGCACCGGCGACGAGATCCACACCTCGATGGAAGCCGGCCCGATGATCCGCAAGGGCGACATGAAGCAGGCCGCCTGGATTGCCGCCTACGAAGCCTGGAACGTCGACATCGGGCTGGAATGTGGGTTGGCCGGCCACGCCCAGATCGGCAAGGGCATGTGGGCGATGCCCGACCTGATGGCGGCGATGCTGGCCGAGAAGATCGCCCATCCCAAGGCCGGCGCCAACACCGCCTGGGTGCCGTCGCCGACGGCGGCAACCCTGCACGCCACGCACTACCACAAGGTCGACGTCCATGCCGTGCAGGCGGCACTGAAGAGCCGGCCCAAGGCAAAACTCGACGACATCCTGTCGGTGCCGGTCGCGGTGCGGCCGAACTGGTCTCAGGCGGACATCCAGAAGGAACTCGACAACAACGCGCAAGGCATTCTGGGCTATGTCGTGCGCTGGATCGACCAGGGCGTCGGCTGTTCGAAAGTGCCGGACATAAACGACGTCGGCCTGATGGAGGACCGCGCCACGCTGCGCATCTCCTCGCAGCACATCGCCAACTGGCTGCATCACGGCGTCTGCACGCCCGAGCAGGTCATGGAGACGATGAAACGCATGGCGGCGATCGTCGACCGCCAGAACGAAGGCGATCCGCTCTACCGGCCGATGGCGCCGGATTTCGACAAGTCCATCGCCTTCCTCGCCGCGTGTGATCTGGTCTTCAAGGGCCGCGTCCAGGCCAACGGCTACACCGAGCCAGTGCTGCACGCGCGGCGGCTGGAGCTGAAGGCGCGGGATAACGGCTGAACCGAAAGCACGATGCACGCCGGCCAAGGGTAAGCGCCGGCGTCTCCCTCCCCCTTGAGGGGGGGTGGCCCGAAGGGCCGGGTGGGGTCGCCAATGCAGTGCGCCAACCCAATTCTGACGGTGCGCCTTAGGAGGAGCATCGCAACGCTCCGCACCTCGGTCGGTTTCGAAATGCGACAGGCCGAGCGTCTCACCGGCGACCCCACCCGGCCGCTTCGCGGCCACCTTCCCCTCGAGGGGGAGGGAAAACGCTACGCCGCCTGCGCCATCCGCTCCGAGCTCATGCGGTACGAAATCGCTTCGGCCAGATGAATGCGGCCGACCGTCTCGCTGGCCTCGAGATCGGCCAGGGTCCGCGCCACCTTCAAGACGCGGTGATAGGCGCGCGCGGAAAAGCCGAGCTTTTCGCTGGCATCCCTCAGCAGCGACAGGCCGGCGGCATCGGGCATGGCGATCTCCTCGATGACTGACGGCGAGCAATGGGCGTTGGTGGTGGCGGTCGCGCCGAGCCGCTCGAAGCGCTCGCGCTGGATCGTACGGGCGCGGGCAACACGTAGTGCGACGGCGGCACTTTTCTCCGCCCGGTCCGGCCGGATCAGATCGCTGGCCGAGACCGCCGGCACCTCGATCCTGAGATCGATACGGTCGAGCAGCGGGCCGGAAATGCGCGCCTGGTAGTCGGTGCGGCAGCGGTCGCCGCGCAGGCAGCGATAGCCGGGCTCGCCGGCCATGCCGCAGCGGCACGGGTTCATCGCCGCGACCAGCTGGATACGTGCCGGATAAGTAACGCGATGATTGGCGCGCGCGATCATGCAGTCGCCGGTCTCGAGCGGCTGGCGCAGCGCATCGAGCGCCTGCGGCGAGAATTCGGGAAACTCGTCGAGGAACAGCACGCCGTGATGGGCGAGCGAAGCCTCGCCCGGCCGTACGCGCAACCCGCCGCCGACCATCGCCGCCATCGAGGCCGAATGATGCGGCGCGCGGAACGGCCGCCGGTCGGTGAGTTTTCCTTCGCCGAGTTCGCCGGCCACCGAGGCGATCATCGAGACTTCGAGCAATTCCCTGGGCGCCAGCGGCGGTAGGATCGACGGCAGCCGCTGCGCCAGCATCGACTTTCCCGACCCCGGCGGTCCGACCATCAAAAGATTGTGGCCGCCGGCGGCCGCCACCTCCAGCGCCCGCTTGGCGGTCTCCTGGCCCTTGATGTCGGCAAGGTCGGGCAGGTCGCGCGCCGCGGCATGGATGCCGGCTTCCGGCCGTGACAGAACCTGCGTGCCGCGAAAATGATTGGCGATGGCGATCAGGCTGCGCGGCGCCAATATGTCGAAGTCCTTGCCGGCCCAGGCCGCTTCCGGCCCGCAGGCGAACGGGCAGATCAAGCCCTTGCCTTCGGCGTTGGCACCGATTGCCGCCGGCAGCGCGCCAGCCACCGCGGCGATGGTTCCGTCGAGCGACAATTCGCCAAGCACGACATAGCCGGCCAGCATGTCGCCCGGAATGGCGCCGAGCGCCGCCATCAGCCCGAGGGCGATCGGCAGATCGTAGTGGCTGCCTTCCTTGGGCAGGTCAGCGGGTGCCAGATTGACGGTGACCTTCTTCGACGGCATCGACAGGCCGGATGCATGCAGCGCTGCCTGCACCCGCTCGCGGCTTTCGGCTACAGCCTTGTCGGCCAGCCCGACGATGTGCATGTTGACCTTGCCCGGCGCGATCATCACCTGCACGTCGACCGGCACGGCCTCGATGCCCTGGAAAGCAACCGTGCGAACCCGCGCCACCATGTCTTCACCCCGGATGCAGGCTTTTGCCCCAAGCCTTTGCGATCATGCCGCGAACGGCGTCACCGGAGACAACCACAGATTTCCGGCGAAGGCAAGAACATTTGGGGAACAGCTGAGCGCCACGGCTGCAATGGTCCGGAACGCGGCCGCTTCCAGAAGCAATGTACGCTAGTTGCGCTTCTCCTCGACGGCATCCCAAAATAGGCTGGCGATGTCGGCGCCGCCGAAGCGCTGCACTTCGCGTATGCCGGTCGGTGAGGTCACGTTGATCTCGGTCATGTAGTCGCCGATGACGTCGATGCCGACAAGGATGAAGCCGCGCTCCTTCAGCGCGGGGCCGATGCGGGCACAGATCTCGCGTTCGCGCGCCGTCAGCTCGGTCTTTTCGGCGCGGCCGCCGACATGCATGTTGGAGCGGGAATCATGCTCGGCCGGTACCCGGTTGATGGCGCCGACAGGCTCGCCGTCAACCAGGATGATGCGCTTGTCGCCAGCCCGCACCTCCTTGAGGTAGCGCTGCACGATGTAGGGTTCGCGGAACAACTGGTCGAACATTTCGAGCAGCGAGGCGAGGTTGCGGTCGGCCTCGTGCAGGTGGAAGATGCCGGCGCCGCCATTGCCGTAGAGCGGTTTGACGATGATATCGCCGAACTCCTTGCGGAAGGCTGCGACCTCGAGAGGGTCCTTGGTGATCAGCGTGTCCGGCATCAGGTCGGGAAATTCGGTGACGAAGATCTTTTCCGGGCTGTTGCGCACCCAGGCCGGGTCGTTGACCACCAGCGTCTTCGGATGGATGCGCTCGAGAATATGCGTGGTGGTGATGTAGTTCATGTCGAAGGGCGGATCCTGCCGCAAAAGGATGACGTCCATCTCCGAAAGATCGGTGCGGACTTCTTCGCCCAGCGAATAATGATTGCCCTTCTCGTCGCGGACCTGCATCGCCTCGATACTGGCAAACACCTTGCCGTCGCGCAGCGACAGCCGGTCGGGCGTGTAGTGGAACAATTGGTGGCCGCGCCGCTGCGCCTCCAGCGACAGTGCAAACGACGTGTCGCCGGCTACCGACACGGTGGAGATGTGGTCCATCTGGACGGCGACTTTCAGGGGCATGGCAGCTCTCCGGCGCACTTGGAGCGATCCACTTGGACGCACAAAGTACGCTCCAACATTTCTTGAATCCATGCATCGTGCTTTCCGAAAATCGATTCCGATTTTTCGGGCCGATGCATCGACGACAGCGATATAAGGAAATCGGCGGCCTCTGCCAATCGGCCAAGGTCATGATGAGGCTGCGCTTCGCTTGGCGCAGATCCCAACGCGATGTGCCTTCAGCGGTCGAACACCAGCTTGGAATAGCCGAGGAAGGACAGCGCCATGGCGACCAGCGAGGCGACCGCAAGGGCTATGAGCGGCGACACCATCGGCAGTGCGAACAACATGACGCAATAGACGAGATAATTGACGACGCTGGTGGCAATGCCGACGCCGCCGTAGCGGGCGCCCTCATGCGCGATGCCCCGGCTGGAAGGCGAGAAGGTCAGGTGGCGGTTGATCAGCCAGGTGGCGGACAGCGCAAAACCGATCGAAATGATGCGGGCTGCCAAGGGGCCAAGCGGCGTTGCCGCCAGCACCAGCCAAAGCGCACCCGCGTCGGCGACGAAGCCGATGCCGCCGGCGACAATGAAGCGGGCGAGGCGTCCCATCTAGGCTCTAGGCCGCGCGCGGGGTCTTGCGCGGTCCGGCCTTCAAAGTCGCGAGCGCGCTTGCACGTTCACGTTCGACGCGACCGGAAGGCATCGACAGATAGAAGATGCGCTTCTGCTCGGCGCGGCCGCGCGACACCGAATCGAGGATCACCCCGGTCACCGCCGCCAGCATCGACAGCAGCAGCAGGCCGACCGACAGAACCCAGGTCGGCATGCGCGGCACAAGCCCGGTTTCGGCGAACTCGATCAGCACCGGCGCCATCAGAAACAGGCTTGATGCCAGGAAGAACACCGAAAAAGCGCCGAAGAAACGCAGCGGCTGCGTCTCCTTCATCAGCATGGCGAACATCCACAGGATCTTCGCGCCGTCGCGAAAGGTCGACAGCTTCGACGAGGAGCCTTCCGGCCGGCGGCCATAGTCGAGTCCGATCTCGCTGACCGGCAATTTGAGCTGCGAGGCGTGCACCGACATTTCGGTCTCGATCTCGAAACCGCCGGAAACGGCGGGAAAACTCTTGACGAAGCGCCTGGTGAAGGCGCGGTAACCCGAGAAGATATCGGTAAAGTCCGAGCCGAACAAACGTTTGTAGAGGCTGTTGAAGATGCGGTTGCCGAAGGCGTGGCCTGTCCTGCCGGCGTCGTTGGCGACGCCGCGCCTGGTGCCCACCACCATGTCGGAGCGCTCGGTCAGCAGCGTGTTGATCAGTTGCGGCGCGTCCTCCGGCGCATAGGTGCCGTCGCCGTCGGCCATCAGGTAGATGTCGGCCTCGATGTCGGCGAACATGCGGCGCACGACATTGCCTTTGCCCTGGCGCGGCTCGCGCACCACGATGGCGCCGGCGGCGCGGGCTCGGAGCGCCGTCAGATCGCGCGAATTGTTGTCGTAGACATAGATCGCGGCGGCAGGCAGCGTTTCGCGAAAGCGCCGCACCACTTCGCCGATCGTCAGCTCCTCATTGTAGCAAGGCAGGAGCACGGCGATGCTCGGCTCATGGCGCACTTCTTGTGGCATTTTTCGTCTCCGGATGCCCTGTGAGGCCCCTGACCGCTCAAGCGCCGGCCTCGCTCGGGCGGCTTTACTATTTATTGAAGCTGTTAAGGCTAGGTTTAAACCGCACCGTATTCCTTCCAAAGGTCCTGATATGAGCACAGCCGACGATGGCGCCTCCATTTGGAGGTCCGATATCGCGCTGGCGCTGCTTGCCACGTTGCCGGCACTTGCCGTCAATGCCCTTGCCGGCTTCCCGGAATTGACCAATGCCGGCGGCGACAACGACAATCTGCTGCGCCTTGTCGAAGTTCGCGACATGCTGGCCAGCCAGGGCTGGTTCGATCTGCACCAGTACAGGATGGGCCTGGAAGGCGGTTTCGTCATGCATTGGTCGCGGCTGGTCGATGCGCCGATCGCCGCCATCATCATCGCCGTATCGGCCCTGACCGGCAGCGCGGCCTTTGCCGAGAATGTTGCGCAAGTGCTGTGGCCGACGCTGCTCTTCTGCCTGACCGTGTTTTTCACCGCCCGCGCCGCACGCAGCTTTGCCGGTGACAGCGCCGTGCTGCCCGCTGTCGTGGTCGGCGCTGCCGCACTGTATTTCATTGGCATTTTTTCGCCTGGCGCGCTCGATCACCACAATATCCAGCTGATGCTGAGCATGGCCAGCCTGAGCCTATTGCTTGAAGCGCCAATGCGCAGGCCGGCGGCATTGCTCTCCGGCCTGTGCGCCGGATTGATGCTGGCGGTCGGTATGGAGACCGCCCCTTATGTGGCCACCATCGGCGCCTCTGTCGCCATGCTGTTCGCCCTCGGCGCCAATGGCGAGAGGCTGATCGCCAGGGATTTCGGCCTCGGCTTTGCCGGCGTGTCCGCTCTCGTCTTTGTCGCCACCATTGCGCCGTCTGCCTGGGGTCAGGCGCAATGCGACGCCTTTTCGACCGTGCAGTTCGTCGTCGCGGCGATTGCCGGAACCGGCCTTGCGGCGATAGCGTCGATCGAGCCGGCCGGCCGCACGCGCCAACGGCGCATCGCCTCACTTGGCCTGCTTGCCCTGCTATTGGGCGCTGTCGTCGTCTTGTTGTTCCCACAATGCCTGGCAGCGCCCTACGCCAACCTCGATCCGCGCCTCAAGGAGCTATGGCTTGATCACATCGACGAGGCGCAATCGCTGTTCAAGCTGCTCGCTGAAGATCCGGCCGGGGTGGTGGCGCGCTATGCCACGCCGCTCATTGCGCTCGTGCTGATGGCGCTTCGCCTTGGCCGCGGTGGCTGGCGGCGGCAGGACAGCCTTGTCGGCGCGCTGCTTGTCGTGGCCTTCATCGTCAGCGCCTGGCAGGTACGCGGTTCGACATTCTCGATCGCCTTCGCCGTCATCCCGCTTGCCGCCTGGATTGCCAAATGGCGTCAACGGGCCGAGGCCAGCGCGTCGCGCGGGGTGGCGCTGCGCATGGCTGCCGTCTGGCTGGTTTCGGTGAATGCGGTCTGGACTGGGGCTGCCGCGGCGACCTCGGTAGCCTTCGACGACAGCAACACCACGGCGGATAATGGCGACGGCACCGATGTCGCTTGCCAGCGCATGGCCTCCTTTGCGGCACTCGGCCGCCTGCCCGGCACCACCGTACTGGCAATTTCCAATCTCGGATCGCCTATCCTGGCCTATTCCGGACATCGCGTCTTCGCTGGGCCTTATCATCGCAATGTCGCCGGCAACCTGCTGGCGCTCGATGCCTTCCTTGGGTCTGATGCCGATGCCAGGACGGTCGTGGCGGATCATCACGTCGGCCTCGTCGCGCTGTGCCCCGGCAGCGCCGAAAGCAAGCTCCTCGCAGCCAAGGCGCCGGCAGGCTTTCTTGCCGGGCTGATGCGCGGCAGCGTGCCGGAATGGCTTGAGCCGGTTGCCGGGACCAGCGGAGCCGCCGTCGAATTGTACCGCGTCCGGCTGGGCAACTGATCGATCGGCGGCCCGTGCGGCCTTTTGTCGGACATAAGTCCTGACAATCCACTCTTTCGCCCTTGCCCGCCCGACATGGCTGGATAGGATGCGCGCCGGCCGACCGCGATCATTGGACCGGGAGAGAATTTCATGATGCCATCGGCACGCTTTGCCGACCTCGAAGGCGCTTCGGTGCTGATCACCGGCGGCGGCTCCGGCATTGGTGCTGCCTTGACCGAAGGTTTTGTCCGCCAGGGGGCAAAGGTCGCCTTCATCGATATCGCCGACCGTCCGAGCCTGGCGCTGGCCGATCGGTTAGACAAGGAGCTCGGCCGGCGGCCGTTCTATCTCAAGACCGACATACGCGACATCGAGGCATTGCGGGTATCAATCGCCAAAGCCGCCGAGGCGCATGGCAACGTGACCGTGCTGGTCAACAATGCCGCTCAGGATGACCGTCATGCCGTCGAAGACGTCACGGTGGAGTTCTGGGACAACAACCATGCCATCAACCTGCGCCCGCATTTCTTCAGCGCACAGGCGGTGGCGCCGGGCATGAAGCGGGCCGGCGGCGGCTCGATCATCAACTTCACCTCGACGTCGTTTCTCATCAACCATCCCGATATGCCGGCCTACACCGCCGCCAAGGCCGGCATCGTCGGTCTCACCAAGGGTCTTGCCGGCAAGCTCGGCGTCGACGGCATCCGTGTCAACGCGATCGCGCCCGGCTGGGTGATCACCGAGCGGCAGAGAAAGCTCTGGGTCACCGAAGAAGCGCTCGCCGCTCATGTCGCCAAACAGTGCATCAAAGAGGTGATGCAGCCGGAAGACATTGTCGGCACCGTGCTGTTCCTGGCGTCGGATGCCTCACGCATGCTGACCGCGCAGATGCTGATCGTCGATGGGGGGTTCCTGTGATCTCATCGAGCAAGGCAGCTTCCGTCGCGGCCGTCGACTGGGGCACCACCCGTATGAGGGTCTGGCTGCTCGACGGCGCCGGCAAGGTTCTCGCCGAGCGGCGCGGCGATGACGGGCTGATCACCGCCCAGGCTAAAGGATTTTCGTCCATTCTTGAAGGGCATCTGGCTGCACTGGGCGCAGCCGAGGCGCTGCCGGTCATCATTTGCGGCATGGCCGGTTCGCGCCAGGGCTGGCTGGAGGCGCCCTATGTCAGCGTGCCGGCGCCGATCGGCGCTATTCTCGCCGGCGCTGCCCGCATCCCCGGCCAGCGCCGCGACATCCGCATCGTGCCCGGCCTTGCCCAGCGTCTGGCCGACGCCCCGGATGTCATGCGCGGCGAGGAGACGCAGCTTGCCGGCGCCGGTTTGCCGGCAAAGGGACGCCATGTCGTCTGCATGCCTGGCACGCATTCGAAATGGGTGCTGGTCGAGGACGGTGCCGTTGCCGGTTTCGGCACCTGGCCGACCGGCGAGCTGTTTTCGGTGCTGGCCGCGCACTCGATCCTGCGCCATTCGCTGGGCGAGCCGCCGAAGCCGGTTGCCGCCGAAAATCCATTTTTCCGGGAGTGGTGCCTGAAGGCGTTGGCCGAAGGCGGTGACATCGGTTCAAGACTGTTCTCGATCCGCGCCGCCAGCCTGCTGCAGGATCTGAAGCCCGAGGATGCCGCCGCGTGCCTGTCCGGCCTGCTGATCGGCGGCGAGATCGCTTCGGCAAATCGCCGTTATGGGGCGAGTGCCGTGCCCGTCGTGCTGATCGCGTCGGGCGCACTTGGCACGCTCTATGCCGACGCGCTCGGCCTTGCCGGGCTCGCGGTCAGGGTGGTCGACGCCGACGAGGCGGTGCGTGCCGGTCTTGCCGAAGCCGCGCGCGAAAATGGCATGATCGCCGGAAATGGAGTTGCCGCATGACAGAGACCGCACCTTTTCCAAAGCTCGAGCGGGGTCTGGTCGCCATCCTGCGTGGCCTCAAGCCAAGCGAGGCGGTGGCGATCGGCCAGGCGATCTTCGGCGCCGGTATCGAAGCGATCGAGGTGCCGCTCAACTCGCCCGATCCTTACGCCTCCATCGCCAGCATTGTCGGAGCGCTTCCTCCAACAGCCTTGGTCGGTGCCGGCACGGTGCTCAGCGCCGCCGATGTCGACGGCCTGCACAAGGCCGGCGGGCGGCTGCTGGTCAGCCCCAATATCGATGCCGAGGTCATGGGCCGTGCCATGCACTACGGCATGGTGACGATGCCCGGCGTGTTCACGCCGACCGAGGCATTTCAAGCAATCCGGCTCGGCGCCTCGGCACTGAAATTCTTCCCGGCGAGCGTGCTTGGCGCGGCGGGCATTTCGGCGATGCGCGCGGTGCTGCCGGCCAGTGTGCTGGTCGGCGCGGTCGGCGGCGTTTCGGATAAGGATTTTGCCGGCTACAAGGCAGCCGGCGTCAGCGTCTTCGGTCTTGGCTCGAGCCTGTTCAAGCCGGGCATGAGCGTCGACGAAGTGGCAGCGCGAGCGAAAGCCGCAGTTCAGGCCTGGGACGCGGCGTTTGGAGTGGCATGATGAGCGAGACCATTGTTTCGGTTTTTTCCGACCATGTCTGCCAACTCGGGGAGGGACCAAGCTATGACCCTGCCACCGACACGCTCTACTGGTTCGACATCGTCAACGGCCAGCTCCTCGAACAGCGCCTGTCGGGCGGTGCCGTCAAAATCCACGAGCTCGGTCAGATGGCCAGCGCCATCTGCATCATCGACGACCAACGCCAGCTGATCGCCACCGAGACCGGTCTGCATGTCCGCGACGTCGCGACCGGCAAGCTGACGCTGCACACGCCGATCGAGGCCGACAATACGGTCACCCGCTCGAACGATTCACGCGTTCACCCTTGCGGCGCCCTCTGGGTCGGCACCATGGGCAAGGGCGAGGAGAAGGCCGCCGGTTCGATCTACTGGTTCTTCAAGGGCGAGCTGCGCCGGCTCTATGCCGACGTCACGGTGCCCAATTCGATCTGCTTTTCCGAGGATGGGACGATCGCCTATTACACCGACACCAGCACCGGGCTGTTGATGCGCGTCGGCTGCGATCCGGCGACCGGCCTGCCGGTTGGCGAACCGAAGGTCTTCGTCGACCACCGTTCGGCCAAGGGCTATATCGATGGTTCGGTGCTCGACCGTGACGGCATATTGTGGAACGCCTGCTGGGGCGGCAGCGTCGTCGAAGCCTATGGACCCGACGGCAAGCTCGTCCGTTCGGTGGCGATGCCGGCGACGCAGCCTTCCTGTCCGGCTTTCGTCGGCAGGAATGCCGACCGGCTGGCGGTCACCTCCGCCTGGTCGGGCAAGAGCGAGAAGCAGCGCCTGCTCGACCCGCAAGCCGGCATGACATTTATGCTCGACATTCCAGTCAATGGTCGCTTCGAGCCGCGTGTGCTGATTGGCTGACCATGATCCCGAAAAGTGGGAACCGGTTTTCGGAAAAGATCATGGTCAAACAGGAAGATGGCGCCGTTGCTGTCGTGCAGGCGTCCGGCTGACGTCGGTTCCGCGAAAGCCGAATGCATTCGCCGTGCGATGCTAGAACGGTTCATCGTTTCGCGGGAACGCTGAACCGCTCTATCTCTTTGTTTTGACGCAATTCCGGACGGAAAACCGTTTCACACTTTTCCTGGAATTGCTTTAGCAATCGTGCTGCCGGGAAATCGTTCGATCATGTCAAGCCGCAAGCCGAAGCTGATCCTTGTCTACGAGCCAGAAAAGGCTTGCTTCGATCGGCTGGTTGCCGATAACCACGTGCCGGAGCGTGCCGCCGAAATTGCCTCCTATCTGGCGCAATCGACCGATATCGCTGCTGAATTCGACGCACTTGCCGCCGCTTGCCAGAAGCGCGGCCCGTCGTTTGCGCCGGTGGCGCTCGACGACGCCGCAAGCGTTCTCGCCGGCGAGGACCCGAAGACCACGCTAGTCTGGACGCTGACCGACGGCATCGCCTATTTCCGCGGCGGCGCGGCACCAGCTCTGGCACGGCTGAACGGCCTGGAGGCGATCGGCGCCGACGATGCGCTTTTCGCGCTCTGCCAGGACAAGTTCCGTTCAGGCGCCGTGCTCGGCGCGTTCGGCTTGCCGGTGCCGCAGGCGGGCCTTGCCCGTGACGGCGCCTGGCTGGTCGCGCCGCCGGCTTCGCCCGCCGGCTGGTTCGTCAAGCCGAACCGGCTCGGCGCCAAGATCGGTATCTGGCCCGATTCGCGCTGCCACGATCTCGGCCATGCGCTGGAGCTTAGCCGGCGCGTCTTCGCCGCCTATCGCGACGATGTCGTCGTCCAGCCCTATGTCGCCGGCCGCAACGCGCGCGCCAGTTTTCTCGGATTGAGGCCGGATACCGGCGTCGAGGCGCTGGGCATCGCCTTTGTCGATTCAGGCGGCGATTTCCAGACCATGCAGGACAGCCTGGCGCTTTACGGCAATACCGGCGAAGCGGCCAAAGCCACGGGAAATTACGCCGAGCCGTTGCTGCTGCCGGTCGCCGGCAGCCAGCCTCTGGCTGATGCAAGGATCCGCAACATCGCCGAAAGCCTGATGGTCGGGCTTGGCCTGCGGGATGTGTTTTCCATCGATTTCCGGGTCGAAGCCGACGACAGCGTCCACCTCATCGAGTTCGAGGTCTGCCCCGGCCTGCCCTGCTTCGATTTCCGCGATTACTGTCGCCAGCAATGGGGCTTGAGCCTCGCCGATGCGATGGCGGAGGCAGCGGCGAACCGGCTTCTCGCCTAAATCCCCTCGACCAGCACGATTTCGCCCTCGGCCACCTTCTGGCGGATCGCGACGGCGCGCTGGTATTCGGGAGAGTGGTAGCAGTCATGCGCCGCCGCAAGCGACGGAAACTCGATGATCACGTTGCGGTCGCGGCCCGGCCCCTCGGCCTTCTCATGCGCGCCGCCGCGCGCCAGGAACTTGGCGCCGAAGCGGTCGAAGGCCGGTTTGGCAGCTGCGACATAGTCCTTGTAGCCTTCCGCATCGCGCACGTCGACGCGAGCGATCCAGTATCCCTTGGGCATGGCATTTCTCCGAAATGGTTTTGGGGATGTTACGCGGAGCGCATTTCGTCAAGGATGGCTTCCGCCGCCGCCCGCCTGTCGGCCGCACCGACGATCGGCCGGCCGACGACGAGATGGCTGGAGCCGTTACGGATCGCCTGCGCCGGCGTCACCACCCGCTTCTGGTCGCCATGGTCGCTGCCCTTCGGCCGGATTCCCGGCGTCACGACCGCCAGGTCGGGGCCGACGATGCGGCGCACCGCCTCAGCTTCCTCGGCCGAGCAGACGATGCCGCCCATGCCGGCATGCAGCGCCTGCTCGGAGCGCCTCAGCACCAGTGTATGCGGATCATACTCATAGCCGGCGTCGATCACGTCCTGCTCGTCCATCGAGGTCAGCACGGTGACCCCGAGCAGGCAAAGGTCGCTGCCCCTCGCGGCCTCGACCGCCGCCTTCATCGTCTTCGGATAGGCATGGATGGTCAGCATGCTCATGCCCATCCTGGCGATGTTGTCGACCCCCTTGGCAACGGTGTTATCGATGTCGAGGAGCTTCATGTCGAGAAAGATCCTAGTGCCGCCGCTGGCCAGCTCGCGGGCGAAATCGAGCCCGCCGGCAAAGGCGAGCTGGTAACCGATCTTGTAGAAGGAGACGATCCCGTCGAGCTCGCGCACCGCTTTCTCGGCTTCCTTCAGCGTCGGCAGGTCGAGGCCGACGATCAGCCGTTCCTGCATCGTGTCGGCATGCGCGGCGTCCGGGATCATGCCTCGATCCGCGTCGACAGCATGCGCGAGGTTTCGATCAGCGTTCGGCATAGGTGCTCCATCGATTGGCGTAGTCTTTCGTCCCGGAAGTTGCCCTCGTCGTCGAAGGCGTAGCCGCCCTCCGGCACCGAACACTCCGGTGTCACCACCTCCATCCGGCAGCGTACCAGAACGGCGCGCAGATGGTTGATGCAGCGTATCCCGCCGAAGGGTCCGTTGGAAGACGAGCAGAGGCCGGCGACCTTGCCGGCAAGCGGCCTGAACGTCCGGCCGCCATCCTTGCGCAGCTGGCTCACCCAATCGATGCTGTTCTTGAGCAGCGGTGGAATGGAGCCGTTATATTCGGGCGTCGCGATCAGCAGCCCGTCATGGGCGGCGATCATCCGGCCGAGCTTGACGGCGTTGTCGGGAATGCCTTCGTCCTTTTCCAAATCCTGGTCGAGGATCGGCAGCGGATAGTCGGCGAGCGAGATGCGGGTCACCTCGGCGCCCTGCATGGCAAGTTCCTTCTGTGCCACGTCGGCGGTCCTGCCGCTATAGGCGCCGCTGCGCAACGAACCGGCGACGACGAGAATTTTCGGGATCACAGCCATGGGTCTGCCTTGTCACCCGATGGGTATAAGACAAGTGCTATTCAAACCCAACGCTTCAATTCATGCGGCCCCGCGTCGGTAGATCCAAAGCTGCGTCGGCGGAATGTTGCGGATGACGAAATGGAAATGCTCGACCGTATAGTCGCCGCGGCCCGGCGGGATCGGCGACAGCGGCCCGTAAGTCAGCTGCACGATCGGCCGGCCCGCCGGGATACGGTCGAGCAGGCTCTCGACATAGGCGATGCGCTGGGCGACAGGGAAATTGAGCAGCGGCACGCCCGATATCACAGAATCGAAGATCAGGTCGCGCTTGTCGCCAAGCGTCGCGTCGAGATTGAAGGCGTCGCCCTCGATGACGTTGACGCCTGGATAAAGCTGGCGCAGATGGCGCACGAAATCAGTGGAATATTCGACCGCGTAGAGGTTCTCAGGCTTTATGCCCTGGGCGAGGATGGCGCGTGTGATGACGCCTGTACCGGGCCCGACCTCGAGCACCGGCAGGCCGGATGTCGGATCGACGATCGAGGCCATCTTGCCTGCGGTGATGGAACTGGTCGGGACGATCGAACCGACCGCCTTCGGCTTGTCGATCCAGCCCTTGAAGAACTTCAGCTCGTCGTCGAACTTTTCCGCCAGCGTCTTTCGCAGTCCGGGACTACGCGTCATCGAAAGTCCTCCTCAACGCTCCCTCGCATGCTACTTAACAGTTACGAGGTGCAAGACAAGTCGAATCCCCGGATAAGGTGTTGATGACGCTCGGGAAGCGTTTTCCAGGGATCAGCTTCAGTGCTCGCCGAACGTTTCGAAAAAGTCTTTCATGCGGGCGAAAAATCCGCTCGACTGAGGCGAATTGTCCTTTGAGGAAAGCTGCTCGAATTCCTCCAGCAATTCGCGCTGACGGCGCGAAAGGTTCTGCGGCGTCTCAACCACGGTCTGGATGTAGAGGTCGCCGATATTGGGCTGGCGCAGCACCGGCATGCCCTTGCCCTTGAGGCGGAACTGGCGACCGTTCTGGGTGCCTTCCGGCACCTTCACCTTCGTCTGGGTACCGTCCAGTGTCGTCACCTCGAACGAGCCGCCAAGCGCTGCCGTCGTCATCGAGATCGGCACCTTGCAATAAAGATCGGCCCCGTCGCGCTGGAAGAATTCGTGCGGCTTGACCGCGAGGAAGATGTAGAGATCGCCCGACGGGCCGCCGCGCAGGCCGGCCTCGCCCTCATTGGCCAGCCGGATGCGGGTGCCATCCTCGATGCCGGCAGGGATGTTTACCGACAGCGAGCGCTCCTCGGTGACACGGCCCTGGCCGGCGCATTTCGGGCACGGATCCTTGATGGTCTGGCCGCGCCCCTGGCATTGCGGGCAGGTGCGCTCGATCGAGAAGAAGCCTTGCGTGGCGCGCACCTTGCCGTGGCCGTTGCACATCGAGCAGGTGACGGGCTGGGTGCCAGGCTTGGCGCCGCTGCCCGAGCATTCCGAGCAGGAGATCGAGGCTGGCACCCGAATCTGCGCGGTCTTGCCGGAAAATGCCTCTTCCAGCGTAATTTCCATATTGTAGCGCAGGTCGGCGCCGCGCTCGCGGCCGCCGGACGAGCGGCGCTGGCGCCCGCCCATCATGTCGCCGAAAATGTCTTCGAAAATGTCGGCGAAACCGCCGGCGCCAAAGCCTTGCGCCCCGCCATTCATACCGCCGTGCTCGAAGGCGGCGTGGCCGAAGCGATCATAGGCGGCGCGCTTCTGCGGGTCCTTCAGTGTCTCATAGGCTTCGTTGATTTCCTTGAACTTGTGCTCGCAGGCATGGTCGCCTGGGTTGCGGTCGGGATGGAACTGCATGGCGAGCTTGCGAAAAGCGCTCTTGAGCTCCTTCTCGTCGGCGCCCTTTTGCACGCCTAGCGTTTCGTAAAAATCAGCTTTCATGTTTTCCCGCAGTCCGGATAGTCAACGTCTTGAAGCATCGTTGCGTCGTTTGCCGGCACGCTGTTCCGATTTAGGTGTGATGGAGCCGCGATGCCAGTGTCTACGAGGCTTTGTCCGCATTTTTTCGGGCAGCTCAGCGTTTTTCCGGCAAAGGGTTGCAAAAAAGCCCGGCTGTGCGCCGGGCTTTTTCCCTTACCTGTACCGTCAGGCGGTTCAGGCCGACTTCTTCTTCTCGTCGTCTTCGTCGATTTCCTCGAAGTCGGCATCGACGACGTCACTGTCCTTGGCGGCATCAGCCTTGGCGTCGGCCTCGGCGGCTTCCTTCTGCGAAGCCTCGTACATGGCCTGGCCGAGCTTCATCGAGACTTCGGCGAGCGTCTGCGTCTTGGCCTCGATCTCGGTCACATCGTCGCCTTCGGCAGCGGTCTTCAGCGCCGCGATCGCATCGGCAATCGCCGTGCGGTCGGCCTCGGAAACCTTCTCGCCGTATTCCTTCAGAGATTTCTCCGAGGAATGCACCAGCGCCTCGGCCTGGTTGCGGGCCTCGACCAGCGCGCGCCGCTTCTTGTCGGCTTCGGCATTGGCCTCGGCGTCCTTGACCATCTTCTCGATGTCGGCGTCCGAAAGGCCGCCGGACGCCTGGATGCGGATCTGGTGCTCCTTGCCGGTGCCCTTGTCCTTGGCCGAGACGTTGACGATGCCGTTGGCGTCGATGTCGAAGGTGACCTCGATCTGCGGCACGCCGCGCGGCGCAGGCGGGATGCCGACCAGATCGAACTGGCCGAGCGCCTTGTTGTCGGCGGCCATTTCACGCTCGCCCTGGAAGACGCGGATGGTCACCGCCGACTGCGAATCCTCGGCCGTGGAGAACACCTGGCTCTTCTTTGTCGGAATCGTCGTGTTGCGTTCGATCAGCCGAGTGAACACGCCGCCCAGCGTCTCGATGCCGAGCGACAACGGCGTCACGTCGAGCAGCAGCACGTCCTTGACGTCGCCCTGCAGCACGCCGGCCTGGATAGCGGCGCCCAACGCGACGACTTCATCCGGGTTGACGCCCTTGTGCGGCTCCTTGCCGAAGAACTGCTTCACGATCTCCTGGATCTTGGGCATACGGGTCATGCCGCCGACCAGGACGACTTCGTCGATTTCGCCGGCCTTCAGGCCGGCATCCTTGAGCGCCGCCTTGCAAGGATCGATCGTGCGCTGGACGAGATCCTCGACCAGGCTCTCGAACTTCGCCCGCGTCAGCTTCAGCGTCAGGTGCTTGGGGCCGGTGGCATCGGCGGTGATGAAGGGCAGGTTGATCTCGGTCTGCGTGGTGGACGACAGCTCAATCTTGGCCTTTTCAGCCGCTTCCTTGAGGCGCTGAAGGGCGAGCTTGTCGTTCCGCAGGTCGATGCCCTGTTCCTTCTTGAACTCGGCTGCCAGATATTCGACCAGACGCATGTCGAAATCCTCGCCGCCGAGGAAGGTGTCGCCATTGGTCGACTTCACCTCGAACACGCCGTCGCCGATTTCGAGCACCGAAATATCGAACGTGCCGCCGCCAAGGTCATAGACGGCAATCGTCTTGCCTTCCTTCTTGTCCAGTCCATAGGCAAGCGCGGCCGCCGTCGGCTCGTTGATGATGCGCAGCACTTCGAGGCCGGCGATCTTGCCGGCATCCTTGGTCGCCTGGCGCTGGGCGTCGTTGAAATAGGCCGGAACGGTGATGACCGCCTTCTCGACCTTCTCGCCGAGATAGGCCTCCGCCGTTTCCTTCATCTTCTGCAGGATCATCGCCGAGATCTGGCTAGGCGACTGCTTCTTGCCGCCGGCCTCGACCCAGGCGTCGCCATTGTCGCCCTTGACGATCTTGTAGGGGACAAGCTTCTTGTCCTTCTCCGTCACCGGATCGTCGTAGCGGCGGCCGATCAGGCGCTTGACCGCGAAAATGGTGTTCTCAGGATTGGTAACCGCCTGGCGCTTTGCCGGCTGGCCGACGAGGCGCTCGCCGTCGCTGTTGATGGCGACGATGGAAGGGGTCGTGCGCGCGCCTTCCGCATTCTCGATGACCTTGGATTCCTTGCCGTCCATGATGGCGACACAGGAATTGGTTGTTCCCAGATCGATACCGATTACTTTTGCCATTTCTCTAATCTCTCCGCTAAGCAGGCTCTCAGGACCCGTACAGGCGTTCCGACGAAAGCCCCTGTTCACAAGAAATTCCGCTCCGGCAACCGGCATTCGGCGCTGGACGGCTTGGCGCGTATATAAGAACAGGCTGCGTGGCGCGCAAGCATTCTGCGCAAGGCGTTCACCTTTCATCGCGGTTGATCGGATTCGGGACCGGCAGGCCCGTATTTTCCGGCGGTGATCCAGCCGGCCCGGCCCCCGGCCCATGAACCTTTCCGCCTCGCCCCGCGACTGACGCTCAGGTGCCGCGTGGTGCGGCCCCGGAAAGGAAAGCCCCATGACCACAGATCCAGAGGCTCCATGGTCTCCGGGAACAGCAGGAACTCAGCGCGACCATCGCCTTCGGGACCGGGTCGATGCGCTGGGCTTTTCGCTGGTTCCGTTGACCCTGCGCGGACGCAGGCGTATCGTGACGTTGAGGAAAGCAGACAATTCGATCAGGGATGAACGTGCCGGAACGCCGCGCCTTGCCCTGATTTGCGCGCCGGGACCGGATGCTTCTCCCATGACCTGTGGGGGGAGATCCATGTCTTGCGACCACGGCGCGTTCGTGCGCTCTCGTGCCGGCCGTTTGCGCCGCGCCATCCAGGCTGCCAGCGGATTGTCGATCTTGGCGCTCGCCGCTGGGCTCTGGCTCGGTGGCTCGGCCCAGGCTCAGGAAACCCAGATCATCTATCCCGGCTCAATGGCAGTGACCGGATTCTCCGGCACCATCATTCCCAATTTCGAGGAAGGCCTGCCGCCGGGCGTCGATCCCGTCGACGAAACCTTCATCGACACGGCGCGCGCGACCTTGCGCATCTTCGACGTCTCAAGGCTGGGCGGGCCGGCGTCTGGCCAATTGGTCTTCACCCCGCCACCGTTCGAGGTCACGGCCGGGCAAATCGGCCAGGTGTTCGGCATCACCTACGACGACGGCGTGCGCGACGGCGTTCCATCGGCCATTCCAAACCTCTATGCCGGCGCCACGTCGCTGCACGGCATCCGCATAGTCACGCCAGACGGCGACGCCGACGGCCGGCCGGAGCGGCAGCGCCGCGGCACGGCTGACGCGGTCTTCATGGACGGCCAGTTCGGCACCGAAAACGGCGGCGGCTCCGGAACGATCTGGAAGATCGACGGCATCACCGGCGCCGTCTCGAAATTCGCCGATATCGACGCCAATAGCGGTCCCGGCATCGGCGACGTCACTTTCGACAATATCCACCGCCAGTTCTTCGCCAGCGATCTCGACACCGGCCTCATCCACCGCATCGACGCCAATGGCGCGCTGCTCGACACGTTCGACCACGGCATAGCCGGCCGCCCGGCGCACGGGCTTGCCGCCCTTGCCGACGACGGCTCGGTGATTGACATCCAGGGTGCTGCCTTCGACAGCGAGGACCCCGACAGCTGGGGCTACACGCAGGACGAGCGCCGCGTCTGGTCGGTCGCCTATCGTGGCGGCCGGCTCTATTATTCGGTCGGTGATAAGGCGGAGATCTGGTCGGTGGGCGTTGCCGGCGACGGCAGTTTCGCCGGCGACCCGCGCTGGGAACTGACGGTCAAGGCCGACAAGGATTACGCGGTCACCGACATCGCCTTCGACAACGAGGGCTTCATGTACCTGGCCCAGCGCGGCCCGGTGGAGAACCGCTACGACTACAGCCAGTTCGCCGATTCCGGCAAGGGTGAGGTCATCCGCTACTGGCGCGAAAATCCGGACGATCCGGCGACGGAATCGGCCTGGGTGGAAGTGCCGCAGGAATATGCGGTCGGCTTCCCGCAAGACAACCGACAGTCGGCCGGCGGCCTCGACCTGCAATATGGCTACGATGCCGAAGGCAATCTCGATACCGGCGTCTGCACCGACACGCTGGTCGATACCGGCGACAAGTTGCGCGACAACCCGGAGCTTGCCGAACAACTCGCAGCCGGCGGGCCGCTCGCCGTGCACGGCGTGCAAATCACGCCGACGGCACTGGTCAAGCCGGCCAACATGCCGCCTTTCGGCGCGTGGTTCGTCGACTTCGACAATTATTTCGAAGACCCGGAAGTCGAAGGCCATGTCGGCGACGTCGAGGTCTGGCGCCCCTGCGAAGGCCGTGCCGGCTATTACGAGCAGGTGCCGGGCGGCTATCTGCCACCGTTCTATCCGCCGGACTTTCCGCCCCCCGGCAATCTGCCTCCTTGCCTTGATGTCGAGGATGTCAGGTATTTCTGCACGCCCCCCGGCCTCGAGGCCGATCTCTATCTCCATGACCATGCCGGCTTTGGCGGCGATTCGATCAAGGCTCTGTCCAGGACGCCTGGCGTTGGGGTGACTTCACCTCTGTCGCATGCGCCCGGCGCGCCATACACGATCGGCATCACCGGCCATTACCCTGGCGATACGGTCGATGTCGGGCTCTGCTTCTACAGGCAGTCCGATAGCGACAAGGGTGGCTACTACCCTTGCTGCAAGATGACCTTGCGGCTCAGAACCCCAGCCGTCAGCTGCGAACCGTGAGGAGGGGAAGATGAGCAATCTCGCATTTTTCCCGCCTGCGACAAGCAGCCCATCAACCGGCAAACAATCATCCGTCATGGAGACCATCATGAAACCCCTGTCACTCGCCAGGCGCGGCGTGCGCTGGCTGATGGCGGCCGGTATCGCGGTCGCCATGCTGAGTCCGCTGCAAGGCTTCGCTGAAGACCTTGCTCCGGCCAAGACCAAGCCTGCCGATGCGGGCATCTACACTGCCGTTCCAGATCCCAGGCTCGATTTCGACAATCCTCGCACCGTCAATCCGGAGCCGGGCCGGATCGTGCCCTTCTTCACCAAGAAAGGCACCCAGAGAGGCTGCGACTATGTCGTATACTCGCTGAGCTTTGGCTTGCGCGGCAATCCGCAGGGTTTTGCCAGCCCGGACCTCGCCGCCATGCTGAAAAAGGTCAGGCTCGATTTCAGGGACCAGCTCCCGCACGGCCTGCGCATCGTCGGCGTGCATGTGACCGGCGACGGCACCGATGCGTCCGGCGGACCGCTGCCCGGCGCTGCGATCAGCAGTTCGGCTGGCCCGGACGATACCGCGACGGTGTCCGATTTCCGGATTTCCGCCAGCGATCTCGACGGCATCGGCGCTGCGAACCAGCGCGTCATCACGTTCCAGATCACCGCCAAGATCGACCATGCGGCGTTTCCGTCGCCGACGATCGTTCACAACCAGGGCGCGGTTAAGGTGAGCCGCGAACGCGGCGCCGGCATCGAAATCCCGTCGCAGGATCCGGGCAAGCCGGACGACGGCAATTATCTCACGGGTGCAAAGACGTCGATCAAGATCGACGTCACCAGGTGCAACCCGCCGCCTCCACCTCCCGGCAAGGAATGCTTCAAGGTGGAGCGCGGCACGGTCGATTGCTTGCCCGGCGGCGGCGCCTTCATCTACCACATGCCGGTCGGCCCAGAGATGGCCGGCAAATGGGTGCAGCTTTCGACGACGACACCCGGCATCACCATCATTCCCGACACGCAATTGGTGCCGGCCGGCGGCGGTGTGCTCAATTGGAAGATCGTCGGCGCTTCACCCGGCGACGTCATCCACATCATCGTCACCGGTATCGAAACCTATGCCGGCCCGAGGGAGGGCTGGGGCCGGTGCTGTACGCAGACCATCGATATCGTCATCCCACGTGATCAGCGCTGCCCGCCGAAGGACAAGGAACCGGATCTGAAAGTCGAAAAGCGCGCCGACGTGCAACGTTGCACGATGGGCGGCGGCTGCGACTTCACCATCAGGGTCACCAATGTCGGCGATGCACCCTACCACGGCAAGATCGTGCTCGACGAAGTCACCCTGCCGGCCGGCTCCACCCTCGATTCAGGGCCGAACCCGCCTTGGGTCTGCGCGCCTGGAACCACCCCGATGATTTGCACTCATCTGGTGACCACGCTCAATCCGGGTGCCTCTGTCGACCTCAAGCTCGGCTTCAAGCCGGCCGCAGGCTGGCGAGGCAGCGTCTTGCGCAACTGCGCCACTTACAATTACGGCGCCAGCGGCAAGCCGCTTTTCGGCAGCCAGCAAAACGATCGCGGCTGTGCATCGATCCCGGTCTGCCGGCGTGGCGATCGTGACCGCGACTGCCGGCCGCCGGTGGAGAAGAAGGTCGACCTGATCCTGAAGAAGCGCGCCCGCACCGAATTCTGTTCGGCCGATGGCGTCTGCACCTTCGTGGTCGACATAATCAACAATGGCAGCGTCCCCTATAATGGGCCGCTGACGGTCGTCGATACCTATCCGGGCGGCGCGCCGGCATCCTCGACCTTCGGCCCGACGCCGCCATGGACATGCGGACCGAACGGCCCCGGCCAGTTCCGCTGCGACACCGCCGGCATCGTGCTGTTGCCTGGCGCCTCGACGCCGATCTTCGTCAGGGCGGTGATGCCGGCCAACTACCGGCCCGACAGTGTCGAGAACTGCGCCGAGGTGAAGGCTATTCCCGGTGAGAACGACATCACCAACAACAGGGCCTGCGCCAAGGAACGCATCCGTCATCCGAATGGCGGCCAGCCGGCCCTGCGCATCACCAAGGTATGCAATGCCTCGCTGGCCGGTGCTGCGGTCGTTTCCTGCCGCATTACCGTCATCAGCCTCGGCACCATTGCCCCGACCGGTCCGGTACGGGTCAACGATGCCGCGACGCTGATAGCCGGCGGAGCGCCGGTCCAGATCCAGACCGTCACCCCAGACGGCGCGGAATGGGCTTGCGGACCGCTTCCGGCCAACACACTGTCCTGCCAGATTCCTGGCGCTGTTATGACGCCTGGAACCAGCCGCCATTTCGACCTGACGGTTGCCGCGAACGGCGAATTCGAGAACTGCGCACGCGGCTCCTACGGCCCGGCTCCGGGAGACGACATCGTCTATCCGATCGGCCAGGCCTGCGCCAAGGGCGGCGGCGCCTCGACCATCCGCGTCGAGAAGACCGGTGATGCCGAGTGCAAGCCCGGCCAGCCCTGCTCGTTCGAGATCACCATCACGAACGATGGGGCGAGCGCCTTCTCTGGCCCGGTTCGCATCGGCGATGCCATCGGCGTCGAAGGCCTCGGCCGGCTGGAGGGCGTTGCGATCACCTCGATCGATCCGCCCTTCGGCTGCTCGCCGGAGCCGGCAACCTTGCCTGCCTCCTGCATTGCCAATTTGACGATCGGCTCGGGGGAAAGCCACGTTCACAACGTGACCGTGGTGCTTCCCGACGACGGTCGCCTGGCAAATCTGCAGGGCACGGTCAATGGTCAGAACTGCGTCGGCGTGCTGTCTCCGAACACGCCGGTGCAAGGCGGTGGCGACGTGTTGTCCCGCGGTGCGGCCGACGTGCAGGGTGATCGTGGCAAGGCCTATGCCTGCCATCCCTTCACCATCAGGAATGAGGTGAAGAAGGAATGCTCGCAAGGCTTCGTCATGAACGACGCCGGCAACTGCGTCTGCCCGCCCGGCACGACCTTCCGCAATGGCCAATGCTCGTCCGGGGGCGGCACGGTCATCGTGCCGAAGCCAAAACCTTGCGTTCTGCTCAAAGGCCAGATCCGCACCGAAGACGGACGCTGCGTCTGTCCGCGCGGAACCGAGCTGGAGAACGGCGCTTGCGTGGGGAAAGAGCCGAAGCCCGAGCAGTGCACCATCCGTGGCCAGATCCACGACGCTGCTGGCGATTGCGCCTGCCCGCGGGGCACCGAAGTCAGAGGCAATGCCTGCCGGCCAATCCAGCCAAGGCCCGAGCAGTGCACCATCCGTGGCCAGATCCACGACGCCGCTGGCGATTGCGTCTGCCCGCGGGGTACGGAAGTCAGGGGCAATGCCTGCCGGCCAATCCAGCCGAAGCCGGAGCAGTGCACCATTCGTGGTCAGATCCACAATGCCGCTGGCGATTGCGTCTGCCCGAGGGGCACGGAAGTGCAAGGCAATGCCTGCAGGCGCAAGAAGCCTGTTGTGGTGGAGTGCCCGATACCAGGCCAGATCCACAACAAGCGTGGCGTATGCGTCTGCCCGCGTGGGACAGAGCTGCGCGACGGCGCCTGCCGCAAACCACGGTTGGAATGCGCACCGGGCGCGCGGCCGATCAATGGCCAGTGCCAGCCGATCCGCAAACCGAACCTGCTGCTGAATCCAAAGGTTCTTCAGCAGGTCGTGCCAAGGCGCAAGCCGCAGATCGAGCAATAGGATCGCGCACGGAACTTCAAACGGTGATGGTTCGATCAAGAAAACCCCGCCGGAGCGATCCGGCGGGGTTTTTCTTTGGCTGGCAGATGAAAGAGCAGCGAAAACCTGAAGCCGTGGCATCAGCGGAAGGACAAACCGGCTTCCACTTTCCGGACTCGACTCATGGTCTAGGCAGGCGATACAGAGGGTCCGTAAACCGAGGCGTTCGGGAAGACCGCGTCATGAGCAAAAAAACCCTGATCGCGCCATCGGTGCTGGCGTCCGATTTCTCGAAGCTCGGCGACGAGGTCGAGGCGGTGGCGGCCGCCGGCGCCGACTGGATCCATCTCGACGTCATGGACGGGCATTTCGTCCCCAACATCACCTTCGGGCCGCCGGTGATCAAGGCGATTCGCAACCGCACCAAGGCCTTCTTCGACTGCCATCTGATGATCGCCCCCGCCGACCCCTATCTGGCCGCCTTCGCCGAGGCCGGGTGCGACGGCATCACGGTGCACGCCGAAGCCGGGCCGCATCTCGACCGCTCGCTGCAGACGATCAAAAACCTTGGCAAGAAGGCCGGTGTGTCGCTCAACCCGGCGACACCGGAGACGATGATCGAATACGTGCTCGACCGGCTCGATCTTATCCTGATCATGACGGTCAATCCGGGCTTCGGCGGCCAGGCCTTCATTCCGGCGATCGTAGACAAGGTGAAGCGGGTGAAGGCGCTGATCGGTGACAGGCCGATCCGGATCGAGATCGACGGCGGCATTTCGCCTGAAACTGCGCCCCTGGTCACCGCCGCCGGCGCCAGCGTGCTGGTCGCTGGTGCGGCCATCTTCAAGGGCGGCAGCGTCGAGGCCTACCGGGCAAATATCGAGGCAATCAGGGCGGCGGCGGACAAGGCGGCCGGCTGACCGCCGCCGTTCGGCCGGAGACAGCCGCTCGGGGGGACTTATGAGCAACCATCTGTTCGATGCTTTCCGTGCCCGGATGCCCACGCCCGGACGCCTTTTGATGGAGGCAGAGGACGGGCGCTCGATCAGCTATGGCGAAATGCTGGCGCGCTCCGCTCAACTGGCACATGTGGTGTCGCAGCTGGGCGTCGAAGCCGGCGACTGCGTCGCCGTTCAGGTCGAGAAAAGCCCGGAGGCCATTTTCCTCTATCTCGCCTGTCTGCGTGCCGGCGCGATCTTCCTGCCGCTCAACACCGCCTATACGCTGACCGAGCTCGACTATTTCTTCAGGGATGCCGAGCCGCGACTGATCGTCTGCGACCCGGCGCGAGTGACCGAGATCGGCGCTTTGGCGCAGGCCTCGGGCGCTGCGGTCGCGACACTCGGCAGCAAGGGCGAGGGTTCGTTGACCGATCGCGCCTCTGAGGCGGCCGTGGACTTCCACGACGTGGCGCGCGGACCGGACGACCTTGCTGCGATCCTCTACACCTCCGGCACCACCGGCCGTTCGAAAGGCGCCATGCTCAGCCACGAAAACCTCGCCTCGAATGCGCGGGTGCTGGTCGACCTCTGGCGCTTCACTGCCGCAGACGTGCTGATTCACGCGCTGCCGGTTTTCCACACGCATGGCCTTTTCGTCGCCACCAATGTCGTCCTGATGGCCGGCGCCTCGATGCTGTTCGAAACCAAATTCGACCCGGCCCGCATCGTCTCGCTGCTGCCGCGCGCCACCGTGCTGATGGGCGTGCCGACATTCTACGTCCGCCTGCTGCAGCAGGACGGTTTGAACCGGCAAGCGGCGAAAAACATCCGCCTGTTCATTTCCGGCTCGGCGCCGCTGTTGGCCGAGACGCACAGAGCCTGGCGAGAGCGCACCGGCCACGCCATCCTCGAGCGCTACGGCATGACCGAGACCAACATGAACACGTCGAACCCTTATGATGGCGAGCGGCGTGCCGGCACGGTCGGGTTTCCCCTGACCGGCGTTTCCCTGCGCATCACCGACCCCGAGAGCGGCGAAACACTTGCCAAGGGCGATGTCGGCATGATCGAGGTGAGGGGTCCCAATGTCTTTTGCGGCTACTGGCGCATGCCGGAAAAGACCAAAGCGGAGTTCCGTGACGACGGTTTCTTCATCACCGGCGATCTCGGGCTGATCGATGCCGACGGCTATGTCCACATCGTCGGCCGCGGCAAGGACCTGATCATTTCCGGCGGCTACAATATCTATCCAAAGGAAGTCGAGAGCGAGATCGACGCGCTGCCTGGCGTCGCCGAAAGCGCTGTCATCGGCGTTGCCCATCCGGATTTCGGCGAAGGCGTCACCGCTGTCGTGGTGAGGGCGCCAGGCTCGACCATCAGCGCCGCAGGGATCGTCGAGGCCATCGCCGGGCGCCTCGCCAGGTACAAGCATCCGAAACGGGTGATCTTCGTCGACGAACTGCCGCGCAACACGATGGGCAAGGTGCAGAAGAACCTGCTGCGCGAAGCCTACAAGGACCTCTATACGTCCAAAGCCGGCTAACCCTAACGAGCAGAGCTGCCTGCAAAAACCCTGGCGCCATCGATCCAGACGCTTTTAATGTCCAGATCGTCCGACAGCGAAACGATGTTGGCCGCGGTACCGTTGGCGAAGCGCCCGAGCCGGTGCGACTGGCCGATCGCCTGCGCCGGATAGAGCGAGGCCATGCGCAAGGTTTCATCGAGGTCGAGACCGACGACGCGGTGCATGAAGCGCACCGCGGAAATCATGTCGAGATCCGCGCCCGCCAGCGTGCCGTCGGCAAGTGTCAGCCTGCCATCCTTGCGGTGGATGGTGCGGCCGTTCAGCGTGAACGAGGTCATGTCGGTGCCGATCGTCGCCATGGCATCGGTAACGAGCAGGATCTTGCCCGGCCCCTGCTTGGCGCGCAAGGCGATGGCCATGGTGGCCGGATCGACATGGATACCGTCGGCGATGATCCCGGCATAGAATGTGCCGGTATCGATTGCGGCGCCCGCTAGCCCTGGCTCGCGATTGCCGATCTGGCTCATCGCATTGAACAGATGGGTGACCACCGTTGCGCCGGCCTCGGCAAAGGCGCGAGCCGTGGCATAGCCGGTATCGGAATGGCCGATGCTGACGACGATGCCGGCCTTGCTAAGCGCCGACACCTGGCTGGGCTCGACGGATTCGGGCGCCACCGTCGTCAGCAGCACGGGCAGGTTTTTCCGTGCGGCGATCAGCATCGTCTGGTCGGAGTCTAGCATCGGCCGGACCAAAGCCGGGTCATGTGCGCCCTTGCGGGCGATCGACAGATGCGGCCCTTCGAGGTGCAGGCCCAGGAACCCCGGCACCTTCCTCCGTGCCGCCTCGGCTCCGGCCGCAACCGCCGCGGCGGTGATCTCGGACGTGTCGGTGATCAGCGTCGGCAACAGCGCCGCCGTGCCGAAGGGTGCGTGCGCCCGGCAGATGGTCTCGATCGAGGCGACGTCGGGATGGTCGTTGAGCATGACGCCGCCGCCGCCATTGACCTGCAGATCGACGAAGCCAGGCGCCAGCATGCCGCCGCCGGTCTCGATACGCGCAACATTGGATGGAATGGCGCCGGCGGCAACAATGGCCTCGACGAGGCCGTCGCGCACGACAAGCGCCGCATTGTCGTGCCAGTCGTCGCCATCGAAAATCCGGGCGCCAGTCAGGGCAAAACGGTCGCTCATAGGGTTTCCGTTACCTTGCGCAGATTGGGCGGCGTGTCGGGGTCGAGGCCGCGATGGCGGGCAAAAGCCTCGACGAAACCATAGAACGACACGATCAGCGTCAGCGGGTCGGTCAGCGGATGACCGGTTGCGACATGCGGCAGGCGCTGAGCGCTCTTTGCCTTGTTCGACGTCACAAAGACGGCAGCGCCCTTGCCGGCCAGGCTGTCGGCGGCATCGGCCACCGATGGCTCGGACGCATCGCGAGCAGCCAGAGCCAGCACCGGGAAACCGGGACCGACCAGCGCCAGCGGGCCGTGCATGACCTCGGCGGCACTATAGGCTTCCGCATGCATGGCGCAGGTTTCCTTGAATTTCAGCGCCGCCTCGTTGGCGATCGCCGCCGACGGGCCACGGCCGAGAATGAACAGCGATTTCGGCGTCTCGAGTGCCCCAGCCAGCGCCATCCAGTCGCAGGCGATCGCCTTGCGAAAATGCTCCGGCAAGCGCGCGAGCGCCACCAGGAGTTTCTCGTCGCCGGTGCAATGCGCCATCAAGGCGAGTCCTGCGACGGCTGAATTGACGAAGGTCTTCGTCGCCGCGACGCTGCGCTCCGGTCCGGCCAGGATGTCGATCGCGTAGTCCGAAGCCCGCGCCAGCGGCGAATCGGCGGTGTTGGTGATGGCGACGGTCAGCGAACCGCCGGTCCTCGCCGCTTGCGCCATTGCAACGATGTCCGGGCTCTTGCCGGACTGCGAGATCGCCAGGCAGGCCGAGCCGCCCAGCTTCAGCTTGGCGCCATAGATCGAGGCGATCGACGGGCCGACCGATGCAACCGCCAGCCCGGCGGTCAACTCCACGGCATATTTCATGAAGGTTGCGGCATGGTCGGACGAGCCGCGCGCCACGGTGACGACGAAATTCGGATCGCGCTCGCGAATGCCGCGTCCAGCTTCCGTCAGCACCGCGGCCGAGCCATCGAGCAGGCGGGCGGTGGCCTCCGGGATCTCCTCGATCTCGCGCCGCATATGGGTCGTTGTTGCGGTCACGGCCGGCCCTCTTCGCCCGGCCCGCTCAGCCGGAGTTCGGCGACAAAATCATAGGCGTCGCCCCTGTAGATGGAGCGGGTAAACTCGATCACCTTGCCGCTCGCCAGATAGGAGATACGCTCGATGTGCAGGCCGGCAATACCCGGCGGTACTTCCAGCAGATGTGCGTCGCCATCGCCGAGATTGGTGGCGGAAATGCGCTGCACCGCCCGCACCGGCCTGTTGCCGGTCTTTTCCAACGCGGCGTAGAGCGACGAACCAATCGCCGCCGGATCGGGCAGCACGCTTGTCGATAGCGAGGCGCGCTCGATCGCCAGCGGCGTGTCGTTGGCGATACGAAGGCGCGCCACGCGCGCAACCAATTCGTTCGACGCCAGGCCGAGCACCATCATCTCGTCGGGCGACGGCGGATAGAGGCCGCGGTCGAGCCAAGCCGAACGCACCGCCATGCCGCGCCGCGCCATGTCTTCGGTAAACGAGGTCAGCATCGACAGCGACTGCTCGACGCGCTCCATACGTGGCGCAACGAAGGTACCGGAACCATGGCGCTGGACGAGGATGCCGCCCTTGACCAGGTCCTGCACCGCCTTGCGCACGGTGACGCGCGAAATGTCGGCCTTGCTAGCGATGTCGCGCTCGGAAGGCAGCGCATCGCCAGGTCCGATCAGCCCGCGTTTGACCGCATCCTCGATGCTCTTCCTGAGCTGCAGATAGAGCGGCGCGCCACTCTGCGACGATTGTTTCAGCGCCGCAAATATCTGGTCGGCGGCCTCACTCATCGAGCTGCCTCCGCCGTGTTTGCGAAAATCCGAACCGCCATCTGAACCGCGCCGCCCAGCGCGTCGTCGAGCGGCGGTTTCAGCAGCGCCCGGTAGCGGGCCGACAGGCGCGGCGCATAAAGCGGCGCCAGCCCGCCGAGCAGGCAGAGCGGATCGTCGCCGCCGAGGTCGAGCACGCCAAGCGCTGCCTCGACATCGGCGATCGCCTTGTCGAGGATCCAGATAGCGACGGCGTCGCCTTTTTCGGCATGTTCGAACACCTTGGGCGCGAAGCCGCCGAAATCGCCGGGCTTGGCGTTGGTGGTGAATTCGACCACATCCTCGGGATTGTTGCGGAAAATGGCGAGCATGGTCTCCGTCAGCGGCGATCCCTGGCGGATGCCGTCATAGGCGAGCAGCGTCTGCTCGAGCAGGTCGCGGCCGATGCGGGCGCCGCTGCCCTGGTCGCCGACCTGAAAACCCCAGCCACCGATGGCGCGCGACTTGCCTCGTCTGCGCGCCATATAAGCGGTGCCGGTGCCGAGTATGGCCATGGCGCCGTCGCCTGAGCCAACCGCGCCTTCCAGCGCGATCTCGGCATCGGTCTCGACGCGGCTGATGCGGAACGGCAGGATCGCTTCGAGCTGCTGCCGGTAGGTGCCGACATTGGCGCCGGCAAGACCGAGAACGGCCGGAGTTTGCGGGATCAGTGCGGGATCCCTGCCCGCGGCGACAAAGGCCTGCTGCGCTGCGTCGACGATGTTCGTCCTGGCGCCGGTGAGATCGGTTCGGATGTTGGCGGCACCGCTTTTGGCGCGGCCGAGGACGCTGCCGTCGGCCGTTGCAAGGGCCGCCCTGCAGCTGGTGCCGCCGCCATCGATGCCGAGCACGAATTTCACGCGATTTCTCCTCCGGGCGGATAATACCAATAAAATACCAATAGCCAAGGATTAATTTCCGTTTCAAAAAAGTTAAGGCGTAGTTTGTTGGAAAATCAGCCAATTGCGTTCGCAGGCCTGCACCGCCGCAAGGATTTCATTAATGCGTGTGGACAAGTGGTATTTTTTTGGTATGGTTTTCTCGATTGGAGGAAAGCGGATGGCCGAAACGCGCACCGAAGCGCTTCACCAGAATGCCGAGGGACTGGATATCCAGGCCCCGGAAGCCGTCCTTTCCTCGTTGGCCAACGCACAGATCGAGGCCGCCAAGGCTGTGCACGGCGCCATTCCTGCCATTGCCGCGGCAGCCGAAATCATCGCAAGCAGACTGAAAAGCGGCGGCAAGCTCGCCTATGCGGCTGCCGGCAGTTCGGGCCTGATGGCACTGGCCGATGCGCTTGAGCTGCCGGGCACTTTCGGCATCCAACGCGACCGCATCGCCATCCTGATCGCCGGCGGCGACGAGGCCTTCAAGACACTGGCCGGCGGGCCGGAGGACGACACCGAGGAAGCTTCGGCAGCAGTTGCCGCCGCCCGCATCGGCAAGGGCGACTGCCTGATCGCCGTCTCGGCCAGCGGCTCGACACCTTATGCAGTCAGGGCGATCGAGGACGCCAGGCGCCGCGGTGCGGCGACCATTGCCATCGCCAACAACAGGGATGCGCCGCTGTTGCGGCTGGCCGACATCGCCATCCTGCTCGAAACGCCGCCGGAGCTGATTGCCGGCTCAACGCGCATGGGCGCAGGCACCGCCCAGAAGATCGCGCTCAACATGCTGTCGACGCTCGCCGCCATCCATCTCGGCCATGTCCATGACGGCTACATGGTCAACCTCATGGCCGACAACATCAAGCTGCGCGACCGCGCCGCACGCATCGTTGCCGCCGTCAGCGGGCGCGACAAGGACGAGGCGGCGCGCCTGCTCGAAAGGAGCGGCGGCGTCGTCAAGACCGCTATTCTGCTCGCCGCCGGCGCCGCCAGCGCCGATGCAGCCGAGAAGATATTGGAAGGGACCGGCCACAAGCTGCGGCCGGCCCTTTCCGCGATCGAGGGGAGCAAGGGGCGCAATGCCTCTGTTCTCATCAAAACCGAACCTGAAAAAGGTCAACAGGGAGACTGAGCATGACAACGAAGCTACTGACGGCACTTCTTCTCGGCACCAGCATTCTCGGCTCCGCCGGGGTGGCTTATGCCGACGACGTAACGCTCAACATCGAAAGCTGGCGCGGCGACGACCTTGCCATCTGGAAGGACAAGCTGATCCCGGCCTTCGAAGCCAAGAACCCGGGCATCAAGGTGGTGTTCGCGCCGTCGGCGCCAACCGAATATGACGCCGCCCTCGGCGCCAAGCTCGCCGCCGGCTCGGCGGGCGACCTGATCACCTGCCGCCCGTTCGACAAGTCGCTGGAACTCTTCAAGAAGGGCAACCTCGCCGATCTGTCGGCGCTGCCGGGCATGGAGAACTTCTCCCCGGTGGCCAAGTCGGCCTGGCAGACCGACGACGGCAAGGCGACATTCTGCGTGCCGATGGCCTCGGTCATCCACGGCTTCATCTACAACAAGGACGCCTTCGACAAGCTCGGCATCAAGGTGCCGGAGACGCGCGACGAATTCTTCGCCGCGCTCGACAAGATCAAGGCCGACGGCACCTACATCCCGATGGCGATGGGCACCAAGGACCTCTGGGAAGCCGCGACCATGGGCTACCAGAACATCGGCCCGAACTACTGGAAGGGCGAGGAAGGCCGCGCCGCACTGATCAAGGGCGAGCAGAAGCTGACCGACCCTCAGTGGGTCGCACCTTATGCCGAGCTTGCCAAGTGGAAGCCCTATCTTGGCGACGGTTTCGAGGCGCAGACCTATCCGGACAGCCAGAACCTGTTCACGCTCGGCCGCGCCGCCATCTACCCGGCCGGCTCGTGGGAGATCGGCCTGTTCAACACGCAGGCGCAGTTCAAGATGGGCGCCTTCCCGCCGCCGGTGCAGAAGGCCGGCGACACCTGTTACATCTCCGACCACACCGACATCGGCATGGGCCTCAATGCGGCGTCCAAGAACGCCGACGCGGCCAAGACCTTCCTGTCCTGGGTCGCCTCGCCTGATTTTGCCACCATCTATGCCAACGCGCTGCCGGGCTTCTTCAGCCTGAACAACACGCCGGTGAAGATGGAAGACCCGCTGGCGCAGGAATTCGTCTCCTGGCGCGACAAGTGCAAGTCGACGATCCGCTCGACTTACCAGATCCTGGGCCGCGGTACGCCGAACCTCGAAAACGAGACATGGGTTGAATCGGCCAACGTCATCAACGGCACCGACACGCCGGAAGCTGCCGCCAAGAAGCTGCAGGACGGCCTCGACAGCTGGTACAAGCCGGCGAAGTAAGAGTGCGGCGAAGCGTTGTCTCCCCCCTCGAGGGGGGAGATGTCGCCGAAGGCGACAGAGGGGGTCGGTCGAGGCAGGCTGCGGCTTGATCGCTGCTGGAAAGCACGGTCGAACGACGATAGCGCGCTGCCTCTGCCGACTCCACCCGCCTCGCTTTGCGAGGCACCCTCCCCTCGAGGGGAGGGAGGCGCCGCGCCCTTTGACGGCAATTGCAAGAACCTGATCGGCGGGACCGAACTCATGGCCGCAACACCGAAAAGACCGTTCCGCTGGCACATCGGCGTCTTTCTGGCGCCGGCAGTGCTGGTCTATACGGCGATCATGATCCTGCCGCTGGCCGGCACGCTGCAGCTCTCCTTGTTCCGCAACATAGACCAATCCCAAGTCTTCGTGGGACTGGCAAACTTCCGCACGCTGTTCGGCGATCCTAACTGGTCGGTGGGCTTCTGGAATGCTCTCCGGAACAATGTCTGGTTCTTCATCATCCACATGCTGGTGCAGAATCCGATCGGCGTCCTTTTGGCGGCGCTGCTGTCGAGCCCGCGGCTGAGATTCTCCGCCTTCTACCGAACGGCGATCTTCGTGCCGACAATCCTGTCCTTCGTCATTGTCGGCTTCGCCTGGAAGCTGATCCTGTCGCCGCTGTGGGGCGTGGCGCCGCATCTGCTCGATCTGGTCGGCCTCAAGAGCCTGTTCACGCCCTGGTTGGGCAAGGAGCAGTACGCGCTGACCACACTCAGCCTGATCTCGGTCTGGCAGTTCGTCGGCATCCCGATGATGCTGATCTATGCGGCGCTCTTATCCATCCCCGAAGAGGTGATCGAGGCGGCTGAATGCGACGGCATCACCGGCATGTCGCAGTTCTGGAAGATCAAGCTGCCGCTGATCCTGCCGTCGATAGGCATCATCTCGATCCTGACCTTCGTCGGTAATTTCAACGCGTTCGACCTGATCTACACAGCGCAAGGGGCGCTGGCCGGGCCGAACTATTCAACCGATATCCTCGGCACCTTCCTCTACCGCGCCTTCTTCGGCTTCCAGTTGCAGATCGGTGATCCCAACATGGGCGCGGCAATCGCCACGATGATGTTCCTGATCATCCTGGGCGGCGTCTGCGTCTACCTGTTCCTCGTGCAGACGCGCCTGCGTCGCTACCAGTTCTGAGGCGCCACATGAGCACGGCAACCCGCTCGCTGCCCCGCACCATTGGCGCGCATGCGATCCTTCTGACCTACACGGCGATCGCGCTGTTTCCGGTAATCATCGTCATCGTCAACTCATTCAAGTCGCGCGCCGCCATCTTCGGTGCGCCGCTGGCGCCGCCGACGCCGAAAACCTTCGATCTAATCGGCTACACGACGGTGATCGGCCAGGGCGATTTCATCCACTATTTCCAGAACAGCCTTGTCGTCACCGTCGCCTCGCTGTTCTTCGTGCTTTTGTTCGGCGCCATGGCGGCTTTCTCGCTGTCGGAATACCGCTTCCGCGGCAATTCGCTGATGGGGCTCTATCTGGCGCTCGGCATCATGATCCCGATCCGCCTTGCCACCGTCGCCATCCTGCAATTGATGGTGGCGAGCGGGCTAGTCAACACGCTGACGGCGCTGATCCTGGTCTATACCGCGCAAGGCCTGCCGCTTGCCGTCTTCATCCTGTCGGAATTCATGAAGCAGGTCTCGGACGATCTGAAGAATGCGGGCAGGATCGACGGCCTGTCCGAATACACCATCTTTTTCCGGCTGGTGCTGCCGCTGGTGCGCCCATCGATGGCGACCGTCGCCGTCTTCACCATGATCCCGATCTGGAACGATCTGTGGTTCCCGCTGATCCTGGCGCCGTCGGAGGAGACCAAGACGGTGACGCTCGGCGCCCAGCTGTTTCTCGGCCAGTTCGTCACCAACTGGAACGCCATCCTGGCGGCGCTGTCGCTGGCAATCATGCCGGTACTGATCCTCTACGTCATCTTCTCGCGGCAGCTGATCCGCGGCATCACTTCGGGGGCGGTCAAGTGAGTGAGGGTCGGGACGCGATCATTCGAGGCCTCACCGAGTCGGCAATCCGCCACAGATTCCGCGGCGTTCGCCAAACAAACTATTATCGCGAATGGCCGGAAACGGTCTGTCTGCTTAACCTTCAGAAGTCTGCCTGGGGACCGCAGTTCTATCTCAATGCAGCAGTCTGGCTGACTCGGTTCGGGATCGAGCGTCGACCAAAGGAATACAACTGTCATATCATCTGGCGTGTCAACTCCCTGATGGTTAGCGAGCAATCCAAGGCATTCACCGAGGCGCTGGATCTGGATCGTCCGTTGCCGGACGACCGGAGGTCTTCTCTGATCAAAGAGGGGGGTCGATACATACGGGTTCGGACTTCTGGCACGTTGTGAAAGCGAAAAGGCTGCTCTGCAGATCGCCAGTGAGTATGGATCGAGTATTAGGATGGACCTGAAAGCCCGCGCTCTACAAAAGGCAAACTGAAATGGACCAACCTCTTCGCGTTGTCATCGCCGGCCTCGGCAACATGGGGCGCAGCCATGCGCTGGCGTATCACACCAATCCGGGATTCCAGATCGCCGCGCTGGTCAACCGCTCCGATGTGCCGCTGCCGGAAGGGCTTTCGAGCTACGGCATCAGGCGCTCCTTCGACGAGGCGCTGCGTGACGAACGGCCCGACGTCGCCTGCATCGCCACCTATTCCGACAGCCATGCTGACTATGCTGTCAAGGCGTTCGAGGCCGGCTGCCACGTCTTCCTCGAAAAGCCGCTGGCAACCACCGTCGCGGATGCAGAGCGCGTGGTCGCGGCAGCCAAGGCCAACGGCAAGAAACTGGTGATCGGCTACATCCTGCGCCATCACCCGTCCTGGATCCGGCTGATCGCCGAGGCACGCAAGCTCGGCGGCCCTTACGTGTTCCGCATGAACCTCAACCAGCAATCCTCCGGCCATAGCTGGGAGACGCACAAGCAGTTGATGCAGACGACATCGCCGATCGTCGATTGCGGCGTGCATTATCTCGACGTGATGCTGCAGATCACCGACGCCAGACCAGTCGAGGTGCGCGGCATGGGGCTACGGCTGAGCGACGAGATCGCGCCGTCGATGTACAATTACGGTCATCTGCAGGTGCTGTTCGACGACGGTTCGGTCGGCTGGTACGAGGCCGGCTGGGGGCCGATGATTTCGGAGACGGCTTTCTTCGTGAAAGACGTGATTTCGCCCAATGGCTGCGTGTCGATCGTCATGAAGGAGGGTGTCAGGTCCGACGACATCGACACCCACACCAAGACCTCGACCATCCGCCTGCACAGTGCGGCGACCGGAGCCGACGGCAAATTCGCCAAACCGGACGAGATGCTGTCGATGCAAGGCGAGCCCGGCCATCAGGACCTCTGCGACCTGGAACAGGCGTTTGTGCTGAAGGCGATCCGCGAGGATCTGGACTTGACCCGTCACATGGACGACGCGGTGAAGTCGCTCGCCGTCTGCCTTGCCGCAGACGAGAGCGTGCGCAGCGGCCTCGCCGTGAAACTCTAGAACAGGGACGACGCCGTGGGCTCGCTGAACATCGAGAACGTAAAAAAGGCCTTTGGGCCGGTCGAGGTGCTGAAGGGCATCAACCTCGAGGTGACCGATGGCGAGTTCGTCGTCTTCGTCGGTCCATCCGGCTGCGGAAAGTCGACACTGCTGAGGGTCATCGCCGGGCTGGAGGACTCGACCTCGGGCCGCGTGGTCATCGACGGGGCGGACGTCTCCGCCACCCCGCCGGCCAAACGCGGCATCGCCATGGTGTTCCAGACGTATGCGCTCTATCCGCATCTGACGGTGAAGAACAATATGGGCCTCGGCCTCAAGCAGGCGGGCACACCGGCGGCCGAGATCGACCGCCGCATCGGCATCGCCTCCTCGATGCTGTCGCTGGAGCCCTACCTCTCGAGGCGGCCGGCCGAGCTCTCCGGCGGCCAGCGCCAGCGCGTCGCCATCGGCCGCGCCGTGGTGCGTGAGCCCAAGCTGTTTCTGTTCGACGAGCCGCTGTCGAACCTCGACGCCGCACTGCGCGTCAACACCAGGCTGGAGATCGCGCAATTGCATCGCCGGCTGAAGGCCACGATGATCTATGTCACCCACGACCAGGTCGAGGCGATGACGCTGGCCGACAAGATCGTGGTCCTTAATGCGGGCAGGATCGAGCAGATCGGCGGACCGATGGAGCTTTACAATTCGCCGGCAAATGAATTCGTCGCCGGCTTCATCGGCTCACCGAAGATGAACTTCGTCGACGGCGCCAGGCTTGGCGAAACGGCAAAGACCATCGGCGTCCGTCCCGAACATCTGACCGTCGATCCCAAGTCCGGCGCCTGGAAAGGCACGGTCGTCCATGCCGAGCACCTTGGCGCCGACACCAACCTCTATCTCGACTGCGAGAAGGCCGGCTTGATCACAGTGCGCATTTTTGGCGTCTATAACGCCGAACCTGGTGCCACGCTCTACGCGACGCCGGATCCGGCGAAGACATACCGGTTTGGAGCCGATGGGAAGGTGCTGAAATAGCAGGCGCCGACTCCCCTTCTCCCCTTGTGAGACCTTTGCACAGAAGCCGATTGGTGATTCTGTGATGATGGTCGAAGCAGGGAGATTCGGGATGGCGGATCGTGTTCTGGGTCAGTTGAGTCTGGCGGACGGGCTGG
>NZ_JAMYRO010000039.1:0-49833 GCF_040321495.1 Mesorhizobium sp. M0408
GATATTTCTCCATTAGCCGGACCTTGTCACGGTCGACCGTGACCAGCGGCCCGAGGTCGATCGTCACGGTGTCCTCGTCGATGCGCGTGACCTCGCCTTTCCGGTCGATTTGCTGGCCTCGGTTCACCTTGGTGTGATCGATGATGGAATGTGGGAAGTCGTAACCTGGGATCGAGACGCTTACGCGGTCCTCTGTTATCCGCCTTCGAACCGTGGCAGTAATCGCCACCTGGTCACCAATGCCTATTCCCCGAGCCATGCCATGGATTCTGGTGCGGGCAGTGTCTTCTTCAAGAGGTTTCTAATATACGCCCGCCATCCTAAGGCTGATCTACGACCAGAGTTACAAAAGTTGAACTTCATCGGGGAACACTCCTTCTGTCTGCCTGTTCGATTTGGCCAGGCGCATCCCGCGCATTCAGACAGGAGAAAGAAGATGAAACGCATCCTTTTGGTTTCGGCCGTGCTGGCGGTGTCGGCCGGGCTTTCCTTTGCCCAGACGACCAGCGGAACTTCGAGCGGAACCTCGACGAGCGGCACCTCGACCACGACGACCATGCCCAGCACGACGGATCAGGGCACCGGCACGACGAACAGCGGGACCAACATGTCCGGCGATCAGGGCACCGACACGACCACCACCAGCGGCACCACAAATCAGAACTCGGCCAGAGACTGCGCGCCCGGCCAGCAGACTGGCAGCGCTCAGCAGGCTGCGCCAGGTCAGCAGGACACGACAGCCAATACCGCCGCGCCGGGCCAGGTGAAAAAGACCGACGAAGGTTGCTGATTGGCACATCGGCTCGGGTTGGAATCACCAGCGTGTGGCTGGCTGGTCTCCCCCGACCACCGGCTGAGATAAACTCGGCTAGCGAGCAAGTTGCCGCCAGCCGAGCATCAGTCCAGGAACGTTTGCGCTTGCTTGTGCTTTCAGTGGGGCACGCCTAGCTTCTGTTTGCTTTCGGTCAGATAGCGTCGCTGGCGTCTTCGGACTACCGGTGAAGCAAGTCCGATGTGCGCCTATCGCGACCCCGCTTCACCTGCCGTCCAGCCGTTCGCGCATTCGCGATCGTCGCTCTCGGCAACAGGCGGCGCGCGCGGCCAGGACGTGTCGCATGTGCGCGCTGTCGAAGGAGGCGCCCAGCAACATTGCGCGTGAAGGCAACGCGGGCATCCGATCGATCGTTAACCTTTCTCTGCAATGAGCGCCTTGTCGCCGGCGATGGGCCTCCGGCTCTTACGCATTATGGAGATCACATGTTGGTCCCGGCACCCGATGCCGGGAGCAGGTCTGCTTCGGAAGCGTCGTGACAGAACTGGGCGACATGGTTGCGGTGGAGTAGGCGCCGTCGCCCTGGATGAACAACAACTGTCGCATGCGGTGCATACCTTGTCGAAGCTTTCCGGTCGGCCGCGGCCGCATCGACGACGACCACAACGGCATCAAGTCGTTGCTGAAAGCCCGCAAGGTATCGTCAAGACATAGCGTGCCGGCGAAGATCCGCCCTCGCGACAGGGATTCGTCAGGCCGATCGGTCGGCAACGCGACCGGCCAGGTGAGCGAGAGCTTACCCTCGGTGCTGGTCTCGACCCGGCTCGCATAGAGGCGGTGAAGGGACATCTCCAAACGCTCGTCGACGGTCGTCGATCACTGCCGACTACGAGTCGAGGTCGTATGGCTCGTGGCCTAGCTCGTTGTGATGAAGCGCCTCTGCCATACACCTGATGTCGAACGCTTGGCCGCACGCCGGGCAGAGGACGAAATACTCCTCCTCCCGAAGTGGCGATGCATCGTGGTCTTGGGGGATGACGATGTCATTGTATTCGTCGGGCATTGGGTCCTCCGGCGACGCCGCCCGCCATGCTGGAACGCCTGCCGGCAGGATTTGTTTCAAAGTTACTGCGCTTAAGAAGAGGGCCGGAACGGGTGAAGCACAATGTCGGTAAGCGCAAGGCGACGGCGCCCGAAACTCATCACGTGAGCTGAACGACTGCTTTTGCCAACTCGATGCTCGAAACCTGCCGATCTGCTTAGGCCGGTTCCGGACATTCGTGACCGGCCTCATAAGTCATAAGAAGCGCCCACCACCTACGGGACTCAAGCCGACATTCCCCGAGCCTTTCGCCAGGCACGGACTCTTTGCCAACCGCACATTTGAAGCCTATGCTTCCCACATCGGCCGCCAGCGCGTCGGACGCAGCCGACAGTAAGAGGTACGTGCTCTTGCCCGCAGGGAGAGAGAGCCATGCCCCAATCCCTTCTTCGCAACCATGTATTGAAAACCCTCTCCTCGGAGGATTTCGCGCTTTTGAGGGCGTCACTGCATCACGTCGAACTCAACATCAAAGACCAGCTGGAAGTCTCTTATCAGCCGATCGAGCGTGTGTATTTTCCAGAGATGGGCATCGCGTCGGTGGTCGCTACGATGACCGGAGGGCGCAAAAGCGAGGTCGGCATCGTCGGCCACGACGGCATGACAGGAGTTGCCGTTATTCTCGGCCAGGACAAGTCGCCCAATGAAACCTATATCCAAGTCGCAGGTAATGGCTGGATCCTCCCGGTTGAAGCTCTTCGCTCTGCGATTGCGGAGAGCCAATCCCTTCGCGAGTCACTGCTTCGCTATGCCCACGCGTTCCTCATCCAGTCGTCCCGGACGGCACTGGTCAACGGCCACTCCAAAATCGAGGAGCGGTTGGCCCGCTGGTTGCTGATGGTCCAAGACCGCGTCGAAGGAAATAAGATCTACCTGACGCATGAATTCCTGGCGACAATGCTTGGTGCCCAGCGCCCCGGCGTTACCACGGCCCTCCAAATGCTTGAATATCGGGGGCTGGTTCACGCCAAGCGCGGCGAGATCACGATTATCGACCGCGTTGGAATGACACGACTCACGCATGGTGCTTACGGGGAGGAGGAGCAAAGTCACTTCGGCCTAGCCTCCGCCCAAGTGTCCTAAATCAGACAAACCCTTGCAAGCTACCGAATTCGTGCCGTAAATCGTGTGGGTCAGGGTTCAGGGAGGAATTCTCGATGACCACCACTTTTGACACAGTCACGGTTGAAAGAGCCGCCGAAGCCTATGTTCTCTCCAGAGGCAAGGCCCACTTCCTTTCGATAGCACAGGCAATCCGCGCCATCCGAACACTCATGCCCGCATGCAGGGCCACCGACCGCGAGTTGGAGGAGCTATTGGCGGCGGCATCCATCATTCACGGGGTGCCCGTCGCTTTCGATGCAAAAACGGCCGATGGTCTAGAACCACGGCTCCATTCGTAGGCCATATATGCCTGCGCTCACGCAGACGCCCACCTTCTCAGACGTTCGCCAGGCGATTATCTGTTACCTGATCGACAACATCGGCAGCCCTAGCATTTCGATATCGGAGGTTAGCCACATCGTGAGGAGAATGCTTCCGCTGTGCGAACTCACGGACTGGCAACTTGGCGATCTCATTATACAAAGCGCGATCGATGCGGGATTCGCGATTGAACTCGACGGGGTGGGTCCCTAAAACGGATGTTGAGGCTCAATAGCGGAACAGCCGCTTTAGCCATGTGGCTCCCAATCACGGACGGTCAGGCTGTGGCCTCCAAAAAGCCGCCAGGCGGCAACGCGCCTGATATCGCACTTTGAGATCAACTCTGCCGCTTCCTGTTAGCCGAAGTTGAGCGGCCCCGCTGATAATCGTGGTTGCGCCTTTAGGGCATCGTGGTTCAGACCGCTGGCGGATTAGAACTCATGTTAGCTTTGCGATCGGCTCATCGTTGCCGACAATCGGTAACCTATATAAAGGGCATGTCCACGCGCCGAAAAATCAATGCAACAGCGAAGCTGATTGGAGAGTGGCCTTTAACCCCGGCTGCAACGTTTGGATCGTCCGTCAGAGCGAGGGGTATTTTTCTCGAAATACGCGCTCGCCTTCCAACGCAGTTCAGGAAACTGCTCCATATCGAGTCGCGCGTGCTTACCCTGCGCCTCTCGGAGGGCGCCGAGAATGATGTGCAGGTGCTATTCGGGATCGTATCCAAAGCACTGCAGAATATCGAAGACCTGCCCGTAATTCCCCGTGAAATCGAGGACATACTGACGATCTCGACGGCCGAACGGCACCGCTGGCTGAAAGATGGTCGCTTGCAGAGCGCCGGGACGAAAACGGTGAAACTCCGCGGGCGGGCAAGGAACATCACCTTTCACGTGTTCGACCCGCAGCACGTGGAGGATGTGCTTGACCGCGACCTGGTTACGGTCTGGCGCGAACAGGACGCAGCGACAGCTGCAGAGAATAGGCGGCGAGCCGCGGGGAAGGCCGCTATGAAACGTGCTCAAAGAAGCGGTCGCGGAACTGCAGCTTCAGCTGGCTATGGCCACGATGAGAACTCGCACTCCAGTTTGCGCGGCTGGGAAGATTTTGAGAAGGACGGACTCCTGCGCTGATAGGCTGGGCGCACAAGCAGGTTAGGACGTTTGCCTGCGCCGAGCGAGATGCGCAAGGAGGGCGGTCAAACGCATCGCGTTCAGGACCCGCTTCGCAGGGACACCGCCCTTGCGCGCCATCTCGACACCCCAATGCATGTGGTCGAGCTCGCGGATCGAATGAGCGTCCGGATTGATGCTGAAGATGCAGCCCTGACCGAGTGCCTTTTGATGCCAGCGCCAATCGAGGTCGAGGCGCCAAGGATGTGCGTTGATTTCGACAGCGACCCCGTGTTTCGCACACGCTTTGAGGACTTTGTCGACGTCGAGATCATAACCGGGGCGGCGCAACAGCTGGCGACCGGTCATGTGCCCGATGATTGTCGTCCGAGGATTTCCGATCGCCGCAATGATACGCTCCGTCTGTTCCTTCTTGGGCAACTTGAAGCGGCTGTGCACGCTCGCGACGACGAAATCGAACTGCTCCAAAATATGATTCGGGTAATCGAGCGAGCCATCCGCCAGGATGTCCGCCTCGATGCCCTTCAGTATGCGAAATTTTCCATTGTATGCCTTGTTCAGCCGGTCAGCTTCGCGGTGCTGTTCAGCAATCTCCTGCAACGAAAGGCCGCCTGCGTAGTGAGCGGACTGCGAATGATCGGCGACACCATAGTATTCGAAACCGCGCCTACGCGTGGCTTCAGCCATTGCCTCAAGCGTTTCGGTGCCATCGGATGCGGTCGTGTGAGAATGCAGGATGCCATGCAGATCTTCATCCCGAATGAGGGCGGGTAGCTTCTGCTTTGCCGCTCGCTCAATCTCGTCCCTGCCTTCGCGCAATTCAGGCTCGATAAACTGCAAGTCTAGAGCTTGGTAGATTTCTTCTTCTGTCGCTGACGCGATTAGCTTTCTCCCGCGATGAAGCCCGTCGGCGTTTAGGGTGAATCCCTTGTCGGCCGCGAACGTCTTCAGTTGCTCAAGGTGGTCTGCCGAACCGGTTGCTTCGAGCAGGCTCGCGCCAAAGTGCTTCCTGTCCGTGACAACAAGCCTGAGGGTCGTATCCTCGATTCCAGTCGACTTTCTGGCCTGTGCTACCAGGGCGAAGTCGGAAACGAGCTCGCAACCGCGTCGGAAGTCACCTGCAATTTCCACGCGCGAAAACTCTGGATGCTGTTGCTTTACCGATATGACCGCATGGTGGAGAAGAGCGGCGGCCTTGTGCAGGTGAAGTTGCGTTTCGCCGCTTCGCACGATGGCCAGGTTTTGCAGCAGCTTTGTCTGAAGCGCGGCGCCGAGGCCTTTGACTGGGCGTATGCGGTCTTCTCTTGCTGCGGCCTCGAGCTCCGCCAGCGAGTTCACGCCGAGCGCCTGATGAAGCTTCAGTATCTTATCGGGACGAAGCCCGGGTATGGCAAACAGCTCCATCACGCCCGCTGGAACATCCTCGCGCAGCTTCTCAAGGCTTGGGTGCGTGCCGGTTTGGTAAAGCTTGGTCACGATGTCTGCGATCGCTTCACCGATCCCCGGGATCTTGGTGAGGGCGCCGGCGGCGATGATCCGATCAAGCGGCTGCGACAGCCCCGTCAGACTGTCTGCCGCGCGCAAGTATGCCCTTGTGCGATAGGGATTGTCGCCGCGCATGGACGCCCGTTGCGCGTATTCCCTCAAAAGACTGGCGACGGTCCTCGGATTGATTTTTGCCATGGCTTCAGCCAAACGAGGCCGATCTCCGCAGGTTCCAATCAGGCAAGGCCATGAGCGCCGCGTTGCCGTTTAAATCCCGGCTTTACTGCCTCTTCCCGCGTCGGACGCTACAGATTGGGCAAGGATTGGTCAGCGCGACCCCGCCCCAGCGATTCAAGGATAGCGCGGAACTGAAAGGCAGCGGCGCGGACGGCCTCAAAATCGAGGCCTTCATCGGGGTCGAGGTCGAACACGAGGCGGTCGGCCTTTCGACATCCGTATCCGGTTTCTGCCATCGGCTTTAGAAGCCTGACATTCCGGTTCCGGTCCCCTTACCTCGAGGTGCCCCATAGACGCCAAGTACCTCGCCCAGAGCAAGCTCCGATGCCAGTTTCAAGAAGTGCAAAATGGCCCATAAATGCGGCGACCAGAGTGAATGCTCTCGTATCCGGGTCTATTTCGAGCAGCGCGGACTTGGTCAGCATTCGGACAGCCTAGCGGGCCGTCCCAACATAGCCATGGGCACCGGCCTGCTACTCACGGAACCCCCCCTCCTCCTTGGCAGCAGCCTCGAAAGCCTGACGGACCTCTTGTCGGCGCACAGTTGCACAGCCTTCCTCCACTTAGGTCCCATCTTGGCCCACTTCATGAGTTCCTCGGCGGCACCCTCGACGTTGTTGCACCCGTAGGTGACCCAGGTCGGTCGGTCTTGACGTACACCGGAGGGGAGAACCAATGGGTTGCCACGACACCTCCTACTCAGGGGAGAGATACACGTTGGCCTCCTTAGCGGCAGCCTCAAAGGCCTTTCGTATTATGTGCGGGTCAATCGAATCGCCCTCCAAGGCTGACAGGCAGAGGATCACCGCCTTGTGCCAGCGAGGCCCTCGCCGGGTCCACATGTTGAGCTGCTCAAGATGGGCGCCATGATACCTCCTACTCAGGGGAGAGATACACGTTGGCCTCCCTGGCAGCCGCCTCAAAGGCTTCACGGACCTCTTGCGGGGACACCCTGCCCTCGAACGCGTCGACGCAGGATTGGACCGCCTTGGTCCACTTCGGGCCGTTTGTGTCCCACCCCATGAGCTCCTCGGCGGCTCCCTCGACGTGGCTGGCCCCATGCGAATGCCCGGACGTTTCGTCTTCACGTAGACCGGTGGAGAGAACCAGAGAGGACCCATAAGGGGGAACTTAGAGCGGCAAGAGCCCGCCGACCAACCCCGCTTTAGCCGCAGCTAAGGGAACGATGTAGGCCCTCACGGGTTTAGAGGTGGCAGCGGGATTCTTCGTGGATGTGCAGCCGCTGTGGGGGGGTCCGTCGCCTCTCCCTCACTGGCGGCGGGCTCCTTTCGCGAAGGCGGTGTTGGTCAGAGAACCTTTACCGCAATTCAAGTTAGCTGGTTGTCATTGGGGGGAGTAATGTCCCCTCCTCTTTTGCAGCAGCCAGGAATGCCTTACGAGCCTCCTCAGGTTCCATCTCGTCGAATATCACGGCCATGCAAATGCGCACCGCGAGGTCCCAGCAAGGGCCACGCCTGGTCCACTTCATCAGCTCCTCGCCGGCTGTCTCGGCGTTGTTGACGTCGCGGATGATCCCGGGACGCTCGGTCTTGACGGGGACCGGAGGGTTGAACCAGTGGAGGGCCATGCGGTCACTCTTTGTCGACCTTATCAAGTTCCTCCAGCAAATACCTTTGCTCAGCCCAGTTCCCGTTCTACAGGCAGATTTAGCAGCTTGCGAAGGTAATTGCGGATTACCTCTAACTGTTGAAAATGCGCAGGACGGCGCGCTTTGTTGCGATGCCACAGTGACTGGAGTTGGCTGACAGCTACTCGCCACCGTCGAAAGCCACGCAGAGGCCCATGGCAGTTGCTGCCTCGACGATCGCCTCGGTCAGTTCTTCATCGGAGGCCACCAAATAAGGCGCAGTCTCCCGCGCTTCGCGTAGTGCCGCTTTTATCGAGACCGTGTCGCGACGGTCCGCCCTGTTGAGGAGTACAGTGATTGCTTGCTCTAGAAGCGGACCGACCCTTTGCGCGACGCTCATCCAGCCCTCCCCAGGGACACGCCGAAGGGGAATCTACTCACTTCCTGACGGACATCAACGCCATGTACGAATCGTACAATTGTACGGTGCTAGGCCGCGACAGTCAGGAATCTTTGTAGAATTTCTGTGGTGGGGATCGGACACCAGCTCGCGAAGACCCTCATGCTCCTCCTCGATCCTATTGACGCGCCTCGAGCCGCCTTTCTCCCACAATCCCAGGTCGGTCTGTCCTGACGTACACCGCAGGCGAGAACCAATGGGTTGCCATGAGGCTATTCGCGAAGATCGAACCCGACGAACAGGCCAAAGGCTGGGGCAACATTGACAATAAGCTCCACCAGCTCGCAGTCAGTTTCCGCCAGATGTGGCCCGTCTCGGCGCACCGCTGCGATAGTCTCTTTGACGGAGATGATTTGGCCGCGACGGGCTTGTAGGATCAGCTCGTGAACAAGGTGTTTGGCAGTCACTTTGTCGGGTCGGCAGTTCGTCCAAACGTTCATACAAGGCCTCCCACCTCAGCGAGAACCCAAGGGAACATTCATGATCCTCTGTCGAGAAAAATCAAGCAGAATGTTTGATTACTTCTGAGTGGGAATCAGGGGGAGAAGCCACGAAGCGAGCTTCTATATTCTTTGACCTGACGCTCAGCCAGCGGCTAGGGACCTTCTTCCGTCGGGCCCTGTTTGGCCCGATCAATAGCCGCAAGTAATGACTGTAGGGTTGGCGGCAGTTCTGGTTCGACCTCCAGATTTAAGAACGTTTGTACGTGATGACGATAGCCTTCGGAACGGATCAGTTTCCGAAACGCTTCGGAGACAGACTGATGGTCTGCTTTGTTGCTCGTTGTCATGTTCGGGAAGTCCGACCAATGAGCCGCAACTCGCCCGCAACGAATGGGTTCCATCAGGAGGTCGGAATATTTGGAGAAATTTCTGAGCGGTAGCTGGCTCGCGCGAAGACCCCCCGTGCCCCCTTCGTTTGCCGCAGCATTAATCCTCGCTCTTTGAACTGAAGATTCGTGTCGGTCTGGGTCGGTGAACGTTGGAATGCTTCTGTCCGATGTTTGCTCACGCTGTGATGTAGGGCAGGCTCTTGCGGGACGGTGCCGCAAGGCCGCGAAAATGAAACGCCGGCCCAGTTCAACCCGCGCGACCTCCCTCAAAGCTGGGGGGATTGATCTTCATCAAGCGGTCTGCGGCCTCCGCCGCAGTTCGTATCCTGCTGCACAGCGCGAGATTTTCGGCCAGCATTTCTTCAGTGCGTTGAAGCGCGAGCTCGGTCCGGTGGATGCTGCCTGGCATTGGCAACTTCCGATGTCAAAAGATCGGCCGCCATCCCGTGGCCGTGGGGTTCCGTAGCGTCCATAGGTTTCTAATATGGGGGCCGATATCGTTCCGTGATGTCGGGCGAAACGGCGGGCCGCAGAAAAGCGCGATGGGCCGCATGACCAATGCGCTCCCTGTCAAAACAGCGCCAGAAACAGCCGAACGGCTTCGGCCGCTCTACATCCCACGGGCAGAGGCGATCACGGTCCAGAGGGCCATTGATCTGTTCAGACACGACTACAACGTAAGCGAAGACACACTCAGGCGGCAGGTGATCAAGCACCGTCTTCACAACCAGAGAATGCCCGGTGCTCCGTCGAGAATAAGTGCTCCCGGTTTGGTTATGGCGCTCGCCGGCGATGACGACGCGGTTGAGGCAGGACGATCGCGAGCACCCGGACCTAACTCGGTATTTCAAGCGGCTCGGCATCCCGCGACCCTGACTTGCTATCAAAAGTTATGGTCGCGGCGACTGTCTAAAGTAGACATTAAGTAGATGTCGCGGCCCGACAGAGCCCCACACAAGAGCGAACCGTTGCTGCCTTGCGCATCGCCCTCTAGGCCGCCGGCGTCGAGTTCATCCCGCAGAACGGCAGCCGCGCCGGCGTGAGGCTCCGCAAACCTTAGGCCTTAGACTCGTTACTGCGCAGCCACACACCTGCTTTTCGCCATCGGACGAAGCGGTTGCAACAGGTGGTGCGCGGCCCATAGCGCTGAGGCAGGTCGCGCCATGGAGCACCGGAGCGCAGCACCCAGAAGATGCCGTTCAGCACGCGCCGATCATCAACACGCGGCACACCTCGTGGCTTGTTGGGTAGACGCTTTATTCCATTGCTGACCATTGTCCAAAAGCGCTGTTAACCAATTTTCTCACCCGCCAATGCTTATTCGCGCGACTGAAGGGGTGAGGTGATCGATGCGTGATTCAAACATTAGCGCGTTTCCGCTGCATCGGCGGCGGAAGTTGGTCGAAGGGATCGCCCGGATCCTGGAATCCAAGAACGGGGAGGACGCGAACGCCTTCTGGCGCAACACCGCCAAGGCAATTCTCGTTCAACTGTCCGAATCAGGAATTGCACCCGGGGTCGCCGAACAGGAAGTTGGAACGCTTCTTCATGCTGTCTTAGGCGATATCGCCACCCGCAGTGCTGCGAAACTTGCACAATAGCATCGGCTCACGATGAGGGATTGCCGCATAGAGACGCCCCGGGGCTCCACAAGCGTAGCACCACTGCATCCGTCAAACGCAGGTTTCTCACTGCGGATGAAAAGATAGCCGCGTTCGTCGAAATCATGCGCGCGAATGTGCTCTCGGGCGAGATACGGTTCCGCCTCGCCTGTCCGGCGTTCATCGACCAAATCGAGGTAGGCGATGCCGAAACCCGCGTTCATGGAAGGCCGACGGACCTTTTCCACGAGCTGAACCCGCAAAACCAATGAGCCGCCGTTGAGTTCCACACTGCCTTTTTATGCGACTTTCGAAGCACAAAAGGCGAACTTTGACCAAGGTGGCGCTGGTTCCATTTAAGCGTACTGACGGCGCCATCGAGACGGCTCACATGACCAGCATCATCGCAGGCCACAGCCGGCAGCTTGCCGCGCCCGTGAACAAAAATCTGTCGTCACCAAGCGATGCGGAACCGTTCCTTGATTTCCGAAAGCCGTGCCCACGGCTCACCCGGCAAGCGGTCCACAAGCATCATGAACACCCTACGGAACGAGTCAGCCGTGGCAGCTTCCGTCATGTGTTCGGCTGCTTCAGCAGGAAGTAGCGGCTTCATGTCTGTCAGAAACCGCGGATTGGTGAGCTTCGCGAGCATCCGCTCCTGGGCCTGCGCGCGGGATATGGACTGGCCTGACAGCTCAAGATACCGGCCGAACAGTACGGCGATACGATCAAGGTCGAGGCCTTCGAACGTCTCCAGCGCATGGGCGAGGTCGTAGAGGTCACGGCCCTTGTCGCGCTGCAAGAGCGCCCGCAGTTTCGTAGCCAACATCTCTTCGTGGGAAAAGGTGGGGATCGCGGCTTCGCCCGTGAACCATGGATTATCGACACGCAGCTGCATCGCTTGCGGCGGATCATAAGCCTCGATCTCGCGGGTATTGATCTCGACCTTGAGCCGGATGGGGACGCCGCTGCCGTCCTCCGCATCCACGCGGAAACGAAGCTTAGGGGCAACCGGGCTCTGGTCGAATTGCGCCCTGCCGAGCCACGGTTCAAGAACCACCCGCAGGCGGTCCAATATCGGCCCGATGGGACCGGACGAGGTCCGGACGAGATCTATGTCTTCCGAGTAGCGGAGCGGCGCAGGAAAATGCAGCTTATTGAGAGCGGTGCCACCGCGGAAGCGCAACGCGTCGCGAAGGCCTTCATCCGTGAAGATGTCGATGAGCGCGCGGCAGATGATGAGGTCCTGCTCGATCTGCCGCGGATCCGCCCAGGGAACGACATTGCCCCAGGCGACGATGTTCTGCGCCGGGATCATTCGTCGAGCTCCGGCACGCGGCGCACGATCACGCGCCAGCGCTCGTCGCGCTCCTGCGGCTCCTGCGCGAAATCCGGGTCGCGCGCCTCGCGCCGGTCGAGCTCAGTCCATGCCGCGGCGCCGCGGGCATGCAGCGCGGCGCGCATCGGCTCCGCCCGGTCCGTGTGACCGAGGCGGTCGAGCAAATGGCCAAGCCGCTGCACCACCGGCCGCTCGGCGGCGTCCGAGAGCGCCGCGAGCTGCGCGGGGTCGATCCTTCCGGCGAGGTCAGTGAGAACCGTCGCGAGATTGTCGATGCCGCCCGCCGCCTGCGGATAGCGCAAGAGGTCGAGGGCCGTGAGCGCGGGCGAGGATATCTTCATCGTGCCCGTGTCCGTCTTCCGCTCCTCGACGCCGGCCATCACCGCGGCCATGTCCTTGCGATAGTAGAAGACGATCAGGTTGCGGCCTGCCCTGATCTTGGGCAGTCGCTTCGCGGTGACGACTTGGAACTCCATCACGGCTTGGTGGGTAGCGCCATGAAGCTCCGCCGCCTTGAGCAGCCCCACGTAATAGTGTTGCCGTTCATAGCGCATCAGGGGGTCGATGTACCATGGCGGCGGCGGTGCACCCCACGATGCGAACTGCGGGGGCACGGCGATGTAGAAACCCTGCCGGGGGCTGAGAAGCGCCTTGCGGCGCTGGAGTCGCTCGGCGGCATCGAGGAACGCGCCGCGCTCTACGCCCAACGCCTGCGTGACTTCTTCATTTGTAAAGACGACCCGGCCTGCGGAGAGCAGGCCGGCAACATACGTGGAGAGGGCAGACCGCTGATCGTGAACCATGTGTCATTATCCGCCCTTAACGCGGAATATTCAACATGATTTGAAACTCTCTGCGACAGCATTCTGCATATTCCGCTCCAGCAGCGGACTTCTGGACATAATTTGACGGCGTTCTCGGGTCACCGAAATGATCGCGGTTCTCGGATTTGACATTGTCAGCATTTATGATTTAATTTCCTGACATGGAGAATCGCCATGAGTGATGGTCCTCACCGCAGCCTCAATATGCGTCCCCACTGGAAAACCGCCGCCCAATGGGCAGCGAATCTCGTCCACACCGCCGATCAAGTGTGCAGCGCGCTCGCACATGCCCTCAAGAAAGACATACTGGAAGCTCCCATCACTGCCATGCGGGACATCATGAACAGCGACACGCTGTTTCCAGGCATGCGCATCGACCAACTCGAAGCGCTTCGTGCACGCCATCCTCGTTCCGCCGCCACCAACAGCCTGATCGATTGCGCCGTGGAAGCGGCGGCCGCAGGCGCGGCCGGCGAAGCCGGCACGGCGGCCGCGGTAACGGCGGCGCTGGAAGATATGGCGCGCGCGCCTCTGCGCGGCATCGACGAACACTACCAACGGGAAGCAGGAGCCCGGGCGAGCCGCACCGTCCGCACCCGGCTCGATGAGGCGATGGGAAAGCTCGACTGTAACGGTATCGCTCAAGGGCTGCTCGCGCCTGCCCGTCCGCCATCGCGGCGCTTGGTGGAATTGCCGCGCCAGACCGGCCTTGACGAGGGACCGCCTCTATGACGGACGCAGCTTACAAAGCGCGGGTGCCTGTGCACGCCATCGACGTCGTCGCTTCCGGGCGGGGGCGCCGCGCCCGATCCACGTTCGACCTAGGTGAGAATTTCACCTGCTCCACGGCTGCCCTCGAATCCTATGCCTTCGCGCAGTGGGAGCCTGTCATCTACGACGCCATGATCGTCGCGGCGTCCGTCGAATATGCCGACCGCGGTTTCCCACGCCCGAAGCTGGGCTGGCGCCGCGATTTCACGGTACGAGTGCCGGTGCTGGAGCCTGAGCAGTGGATGGACTGTGCGGTGTATGACGCCCTACAGGATGCCGCCTCTTTCCTGACCGGTGATGACTGGGCGTTCGAGTTCATCCAGAGGGACGGAGAAACGCCGCATCCGCCGCAGGATTGCCTCCAGTTTAGCATCACGACCGATGCCGTCATCGCGTTCAGCGACGGGATGGATTCCCGCGCCGTCGCAGGACTGACGGCGCAGGCTCTGGGTCGCAAACTGGTCCGCGTGCGGATCGGCTCAAAGGCAGGCGGGCGCCCGGAACCGGGCGAGCCGCTTCCGTTTGCAGCGGTGCCTTACAACGTAAGTGCCTCGGGCGAGACCAGCGCGCGCAGTCGCGGGTTCAAGTTCGCGCTCATCAGCGGCATTGCCGCCTATCTCGCCGAAGCTTCCGAGATAATCCTGCCGGAAAGCGGACAGGGCATATTCGGGCCGGCGCTCGTCACCTCTTCAGCGCAAGCCTACCCCGATTACCGCAGCCACCCGCTCTTTACGAAACGCATGGAACGGTTCCTGACGGCGCTCCTGAAGCGCCGGATCCGCTTCGTCTTCCCGCGCATCTGGTCCACGAAGGGCGAGACGTTGCAGGCCTACGCGTCACTGTCGGGCAGCGACGACTGGCGCGAGACGCGCTCGTGCTGGCAAAACGCCCGGCACTGCTCTCTTAATGGCGAACTTATTCAGTGCGGCGTCTGTGCGGCGTGCATGCTTCGGCGGATGAGTATCCATGCGGCGGGCCTAACCGACGACGACAACGCCTATGCCTGCCGGGATTTGCATGCCGAGACCTTCGAGGATTCGATGCAGCCTGGCTTCCGCATGCGTGGCCGTGCCCTGCGGGAATATGCGATAGCGGGCGCGCAGCATCTTGACCACCTCGCCGATCTTGTTCTGCCGCTTCACCGATCTGTGCTACGGCGCCATGCCGTACTCGTCGGGCCCGCGCTGGACATGTCCGCGACCGTCGTGGAAACCGCGCTGGCGGCTGTACTCGAACGGCACGCCGCCGAGTGGAATGACTTTTTGCAGGATAAAGGAGCGCGTTCCTTCCTGAGGCAGTGGACGCGGGTATGAATATGATTGGACCGCGCGAGCGGCTGTCGGACGCGGAGATCGGCGAGCGCCTGCGCCTCGCGCGCGAGGGACGAAAGATCACGCAGGCCGCCGCCGCCGAGATGATCGGGGCGGCGCGTACGACGATCGTTGCCATCGAACAGGGCAAAAGGCGCATCCAGATGGGCGAACTGCAAAAGCTCGCCGCTGCCTACGGCACGTCGGCCAACGCCATTCTGCGCCGGGAGGCTGTCCATCTCGACATGGTGCCGCGTTTCCGCAAACTGCAAGAAAGCGAGGATGAGACCGTCGAAGAAGCGACCCGGCTTCTCAACGACCTGGTACGGGCCGAAGTAGAGCTGGAGGACGCCCTCGGCATCAGGCGCGAGCGCCGATACCCTCCTGAACGCCCGATCCTTCCAGGCGATCTTTACACCCAGGCCGAACAACACGCGCAGGAACTGCGCGACTGGCTTGGCCTCGGTCCGGGTCCCGTCACGGACATCGTGTCCATCCTTGACCTTCAGTTGGGCGTGCGCGTTTATGTCCGGCGGCTGCCTGGGAAGATCGCGGGCCTGTTCGCCTATGACGAGCGAGCGGGCGCGTGCATTCTGCTCAACGCTAGCCATCCGCACGAGCGCCTGACGCAAAGCGGCGCACACGAGACGGCGCATTTCGTATCGACGCGGCGTCAGCCTGAAGTGTTAACTGAAGACGAGAGTTTTGCGTCGCGCGAGGAGCGCTACGCCAACATCTTCCAGCGCTGTTTCCTGACGTCGGGCCGTGAAGTCCGCCAGCGTTTCGCCGAGATTACCGCGGGCCAGTCGCACCTGACCCGCCGCCACGTCATCCTCCTCGCTCACGCGTTCGGGGTTTCGCGCGAGGCGATGGTCCGGCGCCTCGAAGAGCTGGGTCTTGCGCGAAAGGGAACGTGGGACTGGTTCGTCTCCAACGGCGGCATCAGCGACAAGGATGTCGCCCAGGTCCTCGGCGAAATACCTGAGCGCCCGTCCTACAAAGGGCTGTCGCGGGGCCTCGTGCCGCCGCGTCTTGCCCTGCTTGTGCGCGAGGCATGGAAGAAGGAGCTCTACAGCGAAGGCCAGCTCGCACGGATGCTCCAGCTCGATCTACACGGCATAAGAGAGGTGCTGGACGGCGCGGAGCGCGAGGAGAGCGAGGCAGATGAGCTTGTCCGCATTCCTCGCTGATCCGAACAGCGTGCTCATCGCAGACGCGAGCGTTGTGATCGGCCTCAACGCGAGTGGTCACGCGCACCGCATTATCGAGCTGACCCAGCGCCGGGTTATCGTGCCCGACAACTCCTACCACGAGCTCGCCGTCGGCGCGCGGTTCGGCCACGACGATGGCGCGCAACTCGACATGCTGGTCGGTGCCGGGTTGGTCGAAAGCATGGCACTCGAAGGCTCGGCGCTGACAACTTACGAGGCGCTGATCGACGGCACCTACGGCGAGACGCTCGACGATGGCGAAGCCGCTACGATCGCTATAGCCGTGCAGCGCGGCGGCGTGGCCGTCCTTGATGAAAAGAAAGCGCGCCGCATGTGCGAAAAGCATTTCCCTAATACTGTCCAAGGATGCACGGCCCAATGGCTGCTGGGGACAGCCACGCTGGGCAGGGCCGCGCACGTAGAAGCGATGATCAATGCGCTGCGCAAGGGCCGGATGCGCGTGCCGCTCGAGTTCCTGGATGCCGTTGTGGCACTCATTGGCGTGGAGGCGGCGGCTACTTGCCCCAGCCTGCCGCGCGTCGCCCGGCAGACTGCTACGCAAGCTGTTTCGTAGGGCGTCACTGTCGCGCTGTCGCCCGTCGCGGTCGTACCCGCCGGCCAGCATGCCAAAGTTCTGGCGAAAAAATGCATGCGAGCAAACGGGGCAACAGCAACAATGCCGTCAACTATCCAAGCTTGTGGATCGCGGCGGTGGGAATGACCGCCTTGGCGATGTCGCACAGGTGCTGGTGATGCGTCAGATAGATAACCTGGCCCACACTGGCCATCTCGCCAAACAACCGGAAAACTTCTTCAGAACGGAGATGGTCAAACGTTTCCATGATGTCGTCGGCGATAAATGGGACAGACGGTCTCAGGCTGGCAAACTCGTAATAGCCGGCAAGCCTGAGCGCGAGATACAGCTGGAATCGCGCACCTTTCGACAATGCATCGGCGACCTTCGACTGGCCAGCCCGCTGTTGGGCGATCAGCACTTCGCCGCCCTTTACTGGCTGGGTTGTAAGGCCGGTGTACTGTCCGCGGGTGATGAGTGCGAATGCATCTGAGGCGCGCGTCATCATTCCGGAGCGGTGGCGTTCGCGATAGACCCTGAGCGCATTCGTCGCCGACAATACCGCAAGTTTCAGCTCTATGTAGCGAACGGCCTTCTCCTCTATCTCCAGAAGGACGGTGCGGCGTTCGGCGTCAATTCGCGCAACCGCGCTGTCGCCGCCGACAGCGTCAAGCCTGTCGGTTGCCCGGGCGCGCCGAATGAGCTGCTCCTGCATTAACCCGTCAAGATCGGCGAGTCGTCGCTCTGTTTCGGACGTTTCGATTGCAAGCGCCTCGAGATCCAGGCTTTCGAGCAACGAGCGCGCCTGCGGAACGCTCTCCATCGCAAGTTCGACCGACAGTTGTTCCTCAGTTTCGACCAGACTGCCTCTTAGGCGGTCCCGCTCTCGCAGCAGCTCGTCGCGCTCGACGACCTCTGGCAGGCTCGTCGCTCTAAAAGCGCTTAACACATCCTGCTTTAGGACCTCGTGTGCCGCGAGCTCGGCTTCCAGAGCTTCGCGCGCATCCTCCAGTCGTTGGATATCCGTAAGTAGGGTCATCCGGGTGTCGCGAGCGCGCTCCGCTTGATCCAGGCGCTCAGTAAGCGTGATACTCAGCTGTTCCGGAACCTCATCGCTGCGACCTTCGGAACCTCGCGCAACCAGCCGGGCGATCTCTTCACCAAAAGCAGCTCTATCCGCCTCCATCTTGCGAATGCGAATACGCATGGCCTCACGGTCCTGCAGAGCCTTTGACAGTTCTGACAACTGATCAAGCACGCTGCCGAGGCCGGCGCCGGCGATGCCTTCCTCCAGCCAAGTGCTCTTGAGCGTTTGCTTGACCTCGGCCTGCCAGGCATCCTCTCGTTTCTCGGCCATTTCGACAGCGAGCCGCCTGCCGGCCAGTTCCTCTTCCTTCGCAGCCAGGGTCCTGAGCGCCTCGGCTCGTTCGGCGTCGACCTTGGCCTGCCTGTCGAGGAAGCGATCTGCTGCAACCACCATTGGCCCCAGGCCTTCACTGGGTTCAGGCTGCATTCCAACACTTTGAAGTGCCGCGGCGAGCCCCAAGCATATTCGATCCCCTTCGGCAGCAGCGCGTTCGATCCTTGCACGCGCGCGCATGATCTCGTCCCAGGCGGCAAGCGCGTCAGCGCGAGCGGAAATGCGCGCCTCGACCAGTTCAATCAGCAGTTCGAACGGGTGTGCCTGGTAGTCACCGAGCAATCCGCTTGCCGCCTCCTTGATTTCAGCAGACGTGATTTCAGCACGCTCGGCCAGTTTCGCGAGTTGACCGCGGGCGCGCTCGATGGCGACATCGGTTTCGGCCGCCTTTTGCTTGACTGACCGAAGATCCGCCAGTTCGCTGGCTAAGGTCAAACGGGTTGCCCTGACATGATCGTCCTTGGCCAAAGCTGCTGCAAAGACATCTGCCGTTTGGGCATCGAGGGCCCTCCTGTGGCTTCGCCAGGCTTCATCTCTGTCACGTCGTGAGGCTGCAGCCGCCTCGTCATCGGGCAGTTCGACCGAGGCGCTGATGGCTGCCAGTCGTGACGAAACAGCCGTGTTGCTTTGCTCGAATTCCGCGAGGCGCTCAGAGAGGACTGCCTTTTCCCTTCCCTGCTGTGTCGCAAGTGTCTTCCACGCCGCAACGTGCAAAGGGGTCGGAACCGGTATTTTGGCGAGGGCCTCGGCGTCTCCAGACCATGGCAGAAGGCGCCGCATTGCCTCGTTCAGATTTTTTTGCGTGTCATCCTCGAATGCGCGAGCCTCTTTTATCTCCCTTGCATAGAAACTGGCTTTTGCCTCCGACAGCGCCGCCGTCAGTCTCGCCCTGGCTGGCTCAGGCACTCCCCTTTCCTCGCCAATCCGGTTGCGCGCAGCGTTGAGCCCGTCAACGGCGGCGGCGGCTTCATCGCGGGCCATGCGCAAGCTCTCGGTGATCCCGGAGCGTTGCTCGACCATGTTGCGAAGGGTGCCGACCACCAAGGCTGGCAGCAAGAGCCGAGACGGATCCTGTTCAGCCGATCTTCCAAGCGCGGCGAGACAGCCCGCCGCCACCTGATCGAGCATCTGAGCTTCCATTTTACGGGTTGGCAGATCCATGCCCGCCGAAGCGTAGCGCGCCTTGAGATCGGCCAGACCCCGCACCTGTTCCGAGATCGCGAGCACAGGTTCGTCGACGACAATCGCCGCGATCTTTGCGTTGGCCCGATCAATCTCATCGGCATTAGCCAAGAGGCGGGTTCTCAGCCTGGCGTCATGATCGATCATCTCGGCGATGCTGCCGGTCCAGGTCCGAGGTGGCGACGGGATATTAGGCAGCTCAGCCAACCGTGCCGCCTTGCGCTTGATTTCTGCGAGGATCGGAGCCGCGCGTACATATCGATTCATTGTGGCGAGACGAGCCGACAAAGCCGAGCGCTCAGCCAAGCTGCGGTCGTACTTATCCTCTGCCTCGACCCGGTCCGCCTCAAGCGTCTCGAACGTCGATGCCAGGGTATCGATCGTATCCTTGCGTGTCTTCAGATCCGCAAACCGCCTCTTAAGCTGCGCGATTTCGGTAGCCTGCGCCTGTTTTCGATGGAGTCCGTCGGCTTCAGCCTCGAGTGCGCCCAAAACGTCCGTTGCATGACCCAGGCCAGCGCTGGCGGTGAAGAGAAGCTTGCCGAGATCACCGCGCGATTCCAATATCGCTTTTCCGCCGGCTTCCAGGGTCTCGTCATCGAGCGAGAACATGGTGCCGTAGGCATCACGGGACAGGCCAGCGAGATGAGCCGAAATCGCGATCTCGCTCAGCGGCCGGCCCTCGTCGTCATGCAGTGAGTTGTTGCGACTTTTGATGCGCGAGAAGGCTTGCGACTGTTCCCCGAACTCCAAGGTCCCGCCGATCCGCATGGAGCTGTATTCATGCATGAAGTTGTAGCGGCTGCGATCTTCGATACCGAAGAGCAAGTCGAGATACGCGGAAAGTGCGGTTGATTTACCGGCCTCGTTCAATCCGAACACTATGTGCAGGTCGGGACCCGAAGCCGGTTTAGGTCCGAAGTCGATCGCCTTGTCGGTGAACTTTCCGTAGCGGGTTAGATCGAGGCGTCGCAATCTCATCGCGTCAACCTGCCTTGAGCTTGGCGGTGACCAGGTCGATGCCGCGTGCAAGCGCGTCGTTTAGAAACAATTCCAACGCCGCTTCGTCCTTACCAACAAAACCTCGCGCTTCAGGCGGTAGATCCGCAATCGTCTTCAACACGAACTCTCGCGCGTCGGATCGGAAAACCTCCGAAACTGCATTGGCACGCATGGACTGTGCGAGCTCCAAGGTCGGATCGGCAACGCTTTCCAATTTGCCGATATCAGGGGCACCAGAGAGATCGAGCTCGAACTTTTCGATCCACGTGCTACCGACCTGCTCAGCCGCCTGTGCGGCCTCGGCGAGCATCAAGTCCCTGTCACGGAGCATGACCCAAGACAGAGGAGAGGCGCCGACCAGGCGAAGGCGGGCAATGAGATATCGGGATCTTGCCATTTCCCTCGATTGCTCAAGCACCGAGCGGATGCGGCCGACGACCTCGGACAAATCGGAAATGCCCGTCAGGTCGACACTGACACGCTCGAATTGCGCAACGCTGGAAAGCTTTTCCTCGATATTGACCGAGCGATCGTCGCCAATGGTCACCAGGGTGACTGATTTTTCACCAGCCTCGTTGATGTCCCTACCCTGAGGCGTTCCTGGCATAACGAGCATATGCGCGCCAGGGTACACCTTGCGGGCGTGAATGTGACCAAGCGCCCAATAATCAAAACCGTGCCCCTGCAGATCGGCTACGCTGCAGGGAGCATAGACGTCATGGCCGGGTGCACCGGCCAGACTCGTGTGCATTATGCCTATGTTTGCCATCCCTTCCTGCGGGCCGGCATACTTTGGCAGCAAGCTTTCAGGTGCCTTGGTACTGGCGAAGCTCAGTCCGTGGAACGCTACATCCACTCCCGCGCCGGGCTGAATCACCAATTGGGCGCGGCCTCCGAAAATGGTCACCGCGTCCGGCATCACGAGCTGCTTCGAGATGCGCGACATGGCATCATGGTTGCCGCGGATCATATAGACCCTGACACCAGCTTGATGCAGGCGGGCCATCTGAGTGGCCACAAAGCGCGCTGTCTTCATCGACGTCTGGTCGCCGTCGTAGAGGTCTCCGGCAATGACAAGCGCGTCGACGCGCTCCGCCAGGCAGAGATCCACGATTGCAGTGAACGCCTGGCGGCTGGCATCCCCTACAAGTTCTGCGAGATCGGGATTGCGCAACGCAAGCGAGCGCAGCGGCGAATCGAGATGGATATCGGCCGTATGAACAAATCGAAATGCCATCTGGGGCGCCCTCCTGGCCCGAACAGACGTTCAGGCAACATTGCCCATCAAGTCAAATCGCCCAAAACGTCGCAGCGAGCGGCGAAGGCGTCTCCAGTCCGGTTAGCAAAGTGCGCCGGCGTTCGGCAACAGTATCTGTGAATTGAGGCCTCGAAGTCAGGACATGGTGTGTGCGACCTTCTTGTGAGGGAGCATTGACAGGCCCGACCTCCCTGTTGCGAGCCTCAACTATCGCGTGGATAAGCGAAGCTTTTGCACTCATCCGTCAGCCAAGAGCCTTTTATATCCGCAAGAAATTGCTTAGTCTCCACGCGGGGGTATGGGGTCAATGCAGTCTGCCGATAGTTCAGAGTTAGTAACAAATGATAGTGAAGTTGCCGGTAGGCCACCTGGCTCGACCATAGTTGCCGAGGTCGCGTCCAGCTTCACTTATGCATCCTATCAGAATGCGATTCCGGTTATCCGGTCCATCCGGCTCGATAACGACACCGCCCGCAGTTTTGAGAATTGCCGGCTGGAGCTTACGTCGTCACCGTCGTTCCTGCGGCCGAAGACCTGGACGGTAGACCGCCTCATCCCAGGCGACCGGCTCCAGCTGAGTGACCGCAAGGTAGAGCTTGACGCTGGATATCTCGCCGGCCTGAACGAACGTGTCTGGTCGACGGATTGGTGGTTTGACTCAAAGAGCTGCGCGGATCGCCTACACGCAAGCCTGGAGACCCTGCTTAAGGAAAGCCGGGCGCGTCATTCAAGCGAGCAGACGGGGGAGGTGACAACGCGTTGGGAAATGGGTCAGCAGCTCGAGCCGACAGGCGAACCGGAGGCGCAGACGCCTGCCCCAATCGAGGAGCCCCTGCCCCTCCCGACCACGTCCGAGGTTGAGCTGGTTTCTGCAAGAGTTGCAACAGCACCCGAGCCCTCGGCCGTTGCAGCATTTTCAACAATGGTCGACGAGCCAACCCAAAACCAGGGCGAGCAAACCCGTTATCGTGTGACGGATCTAACCGACTTTCGGCCGGACCCCGAGCAATTCTTCGAGTTTAGCTACGGCACCACGCTGCGCGGGATGATCGAAGCCGTCGTTGACACGGAGAGCCCATTGCGCTCCGACGTTCTCGCCCAGCGCATCGCACGGGTTCACGGTTGGCTGCGCACGGGCGGCCGCATCCGCGAGAGGATCGACCTGCACCTGCGAGATCTGGATCGCACGCAGGAATCCAGCGGCGAATTCATTTGGAAAAAGAGCGGGCTCTCGGATCTCCTTCCCTATCGTCAGCCGGTCAACGAGGAAGCGCGACGTTCAATTGCCGACATACCGTTGGCCGAGCTTGCCTCGGTCGTGATCGACAATCCCGGACTTCTCGACATGCCCGATCCTGCACGCGACATGGCCCATCTTCTTGGAGTTGAGCGCCTTGCCGCGGTATCGCGCGCGCGGCTGGACGAGGCGATCGCCAGGGCGAGACAGCATATTGCTGGATCCTCCTAGCCAGAGTCCTACAGGAATTCGCTAGGGTTTTTTTATGGGGGAAGGATAATGGCGGGGACACCGATTGATGATGTTGTCGACTGGTCGGCAAAACTCTCGACCTGGAAACAGGACGCTCTGCGGCGGCTGGCGATCAGCAATGAGCTCACGGATGCTGACATTGTGGCTCTGCTGGCGATGGTCAAATACGCGGCCGGCTTTGCGCTCACTTCGGCGCCGCCCGCCCCGATACCGTTTACGAAAGCCCACTTTGGGAACGGAGAATATCAACCAATCGTCCTCAAGCGCATCGCCAATGTCGAAAATGTTAATCGGCTGGTGCCCAAGGCATCTCTCACGTTCTGTCCCAAGGCTTTGACGATCGTCTACGGTCGCAACGGGAGCGGCAAAAGCGGGTTTGTTCGGATCTTTCGCACCGCTTGTCGGACGCGCCTTGAGAACCCAGCCAGGCTGAAGGTTCTTGCTGACGTTTACGGAAGCACGCCCGGCCCTCAGACAGCCGACATCGTGATCGATGCCGGCGAAGGCGAGGTGGTACTTCCCTGGTCGCCAGGCAGCGCAGCGCCGCCGCAGCTCATGCAAGTTGCGGTGTTTGATACGGCCTCCGCCGAGCTTTACGTCGACGGCGGAAATCAAATCCGTTTTCTTCCTTTCGGACTGGCTCTGCCGCATCGGCTCAACGCAGTCTGCATTACCTTGAAGGAGAACCTGGAGGCAGAACGGGCGAAGGAAGTCGGCAACAAGGTCGAACTGACTGCGCTCGCGTTTCCTGCCCAGCACGGCACCGTGGCTCAGCTCTTCAACAAGCAGCTGAACAAGTCCACAACCGATGCGCAGATTGAGTCGGCAACGACGTTTACCGAGACGGACCAGCAGCGTCTCGCTGAACTCACCTCCGCCCTTTCCGCAGGCGCTGCCGCCGCTGCCGACGTCACCGCGCTTTTGAAGTGGACAGATGCGCTGCTGCTGGAGGTCGGGGCTGTCGGATCGGCATTCGCAGATGCAACACTGGACGAGCTTCGAAAGCTCCGCGCTTCAGCAGTTGCAGCACGCCAGGCAGCGACGGTAGCCGCTGGCGAGTTGTTCACCGATGAACCTCTGCCAGGTGTCGGAAGCGGTACATGGCGGGCACTTTGGGCCGCGGCTCGCAATTACTCGGTGACAGAAGCGTATAAGGATAAGGAGTTCCCGGTTCTGGTGGCAGACGGCGGCGCTGCTGCATGCATGCTATGCCAGCAGCCGCTTTTGCCCGACGGTGCTGCCCGCATGCAGCGTTTCCAAAAATACATGGACGCCACACTCGATGCTGCCGCCCGGGAAGCCGAGAAAGCCGTCGAAGACGCCCTGGGAAGCATCCATGCCCTGGCTCTCCTTGGCGCCTCCGATTTTGCTGACCGTCTCGAGCAGGTAAAAAGGAGGGACGAGATGCTCGCTGGCGCCCTCGCAACCCTCCAGGCATCGGCGGTCGCACGGCGAGCGGAGGCCCTCGCGCGATTGCGGTGCGAGAGCAGTCAGACGATTCCTCCTCTCGTCGTGCCGATCGAGCAGCTGGAAGCTTTCGCGCTCAAATTGAAAGGCGAGAAGGATGGACTAGCGCAGGCGGCAGACAACGAAGAGCGGATCAAACTCCTGGCGGAAAGGACGGAGCTTGAGGACCGCAAGCTGCTCTCCATCAACAACACGAAGCTCACCGTGCGACGGAATTTGCTCATCGTTGATGACGCCTACTCCAAGGCTCTCGCCGACGTCCAAACTCGTGGCATTACGCAGCGCGCGAATGAGCTTGTCGATGCCCACCTGACAACAGCCGTCGTCACGCGTTTTGATGCCGAGCGCGCCCGCTTCGACATCATGCACCTCAAGGTAGGCCTCGCACGCAAGAGCAATCAGACAAAGGCGGAATTCGAGGTCGATCCCAAGACAAAACTGGCCAAGGTTACCTCGGATATCCTGAGCGAGGGTGAGCAGCGTGCCTTGGCTCTTGCCGGATTCCTGACCGAAGTTGCTTTGACCGACGGTTCAGGTCCGATCGTGATTGACGATCCCGTTTCGTCGCTCGATCGCGATCGAAGTGCAAGGGTCGCCCAGCGAATCGCTGAGGAGGCAACCATGCGACAGGTCATCGTGTTTACGCACGATATTGTGTTTTTCAATGAACTCAGTCGCGCGGCTGATGAAGTGGGCATCGAGCCCGTCACGGTGGCACTTTTTAGCGACAAGACTGCCGCTGGCAGAGTGGATACGGCAGGGATGCCGTGGAAGGGGCAAAACGTCGGCAAGCGCATCGGGCTGTTGAAGAACGACTCAGCACAACTGACCAAGCTGCTTGCGACCAGCCCGGCCGAGTACGAGTACCGTGTGAAGAACCTCTATGGCCGATTACGCGACACTTACGAGCGTGTGGTGGAGGAAGTGATATTCCGGGACATCGTGCGAAGAGGAACGGATGTCATCCAAACCCAGCTACTGCGCTATGTTCGACTCTCGGACGCGTTGGCAATACGATTCCACGAAGGCATGACCCGCGCAAACACTCACAGCCACGACAATCCCGCGGCGGACACGGTAGCTGTCCCCCTTCCCCAGGAGTTCATCGCGCATCTGTCCGAACTTGAGGCCCTGGTTGCTGATTTGAAGTTCGACAGCGAGGCAGCAGAGGCGGATCGGCCGCAGATGAAGCCAAAAAAATAGCAGGCAGAATTGATGTCTTATCTCGCTTGGATTGATTTCGACCCCGAGGAGCGTCGGCGCGCTCAAACGCTGATCGACCTGTTCAAGCAGCCAGAAGCTCGCGATGAGCTTGGCCTAGGCACGGTGCGCGATGGCCTTGCCGATCTCCTCTTCCCCGGGACCAGCACGATCCAGACGCGACTGCGCTACATGCTGTTCATTCCATGGATCTATCTGGAGGCCCAAAGCCGAAGGGCGACGCAGGCAGAACGGACAGTCATTGCTCGCGATCTGGAATTTGATTTGAGCGAAGCACTTCTACGAAACGGAGAAACAGTTGATGTGATTGGTCGTCTCGCCGGTCGAAGCCTCAAACGGCTACCCTCGAGTGTCTACTGGGCCGGACTGCACACCTTGGGAATTCGAACGCTGCCAGGCAACCAGGCGACCTTCCATTCTTACGGGCCCGAAAGCCTCAAGGACCATGATCTCAAACTGTGGACATCTAACCTCCCGAAACCGCCCGGAAATCTCTTCGATAAAACTGCCTTCGCGCTGACGCGAGGAGAAGCTGACTTTCTGCGCGATCGCATCGCGAGCAATGCGAGGGCAAGCTTGCTGAATGAATTGGCACGCAAGGCAAAGTCCTTTGCCGAGGACTGGCCCTGGCAGGTGAGCGAAGACACCGTGTCAGACTCAAATCGTGCGATACTGCGACACGCCGAAAGATTCTCGGGTGTGATGTATGGCGCCACTCTGCTCTACAACCTCTTGCTGGCACTTCGCGCAGCCGAACGGCCGAATGCAAAAAAACACGCAGACGCTCCTAGGCTCGTGGGGGATTACCGCTCGCGACTTGAAGACTGGAAGGCGGAGCTTGGGCACCTGGCTTTGAGCGATTGGGATCTTGACGATCTCTTTGGCCTGATTGGGAAGACCAGCCACAATCTAAGCAAGGCATCGCGCGATTTTGTCCGCGGCTGGGTATCGATAGCGCGGAACGGCACCGTGCAGCTTGAGGCAAATAACCTTGCGATTGAGCTTCTCAAGCAGCGGGAACATGGACTTAAGCGGATGAAGGCGCGGCTCCTGCACGACGCCCCACTTGAGCGTTGGTCGGGTGCCTCTGGCGACGCGCGCCTCGATTTCAGGTGGAGGATCGCCAGCAGCTATCTTGGGGAGCTTGCAGATGCCGGTTGACCCCGCCTTCGACCCGGAAAATCGGGAACTGTACACCACACTCATGCGCTCGCCCGATAGGTATCGGTTCGACCACGCCGTTGCGACGACCTACTCGCTCGACTTCGAGACTGCCCTCGCCATCCCTATCGCCATCGTTTTTCGGGACGCCGAAAACCGCAACGAGATGTTACGCAGCCCCTTGGCTTTACTGCAAAGCGTCGAACGGATGGCCGGTCGGATGGCCATTTACTGCGACCGGGGCCGCATAAAGGAAACGCGTCCTGCCGCAGCCCGCCTGATGGCTCTCTACGAAAAGACAATCACCGAGGTCTCGGCACCGGGCGGCGGCGCGTTTCATCCCAAATTGTGGTGCATCCGGTTTCAGCCGGAACGAAAGGGAGAGCCAAGTCGCATGCGCCTGGCCATTCTCTCACGGAACCTGACCAATGACCGTTGCTGGGATTTGGCTCTCTGCCTCGACGGCACCGTCAAAGAGGATATCAATAAGGTAAATGAGCCCGTCGTGCAGCTCCTTCGAGCAGTGCCCGGCTTGGCAAATTCAGTCACCCGGCCTCCGACGCCCAAATTCCTTCCGTCGCTCCTGCGAGATCTCGAACGCTGTTTCTGGGACGATCTGCCTGCCGGGGCGACGAAGGTCAGGTTCGCGGTCAATGGATTGGACGTGGGAACTTGGTCCCCGCACAAAGGCGAGCGCCTCGCCATTGTGTCACCGTTCGTGAGCGGTGACGCTCTCAAGCACTTGGCCGAGGGTTACGATAACCCCTCAGCATGTCAGCTTGTGGCGCGAGCCAATGAACTCGACTGTATCAACCACGCCGTTCGCGAGATGTTCGAGATTCGAACCCTTGATGAGCGCGCTACCGAATGTGAGGAGGAGGATCGCGACGAAGCGTGTTCGGCTGATCTCGATGGCCTCCACGCCAAGGCCTACCTCGTGGAGCGAGGCTCGCGTCTGCAGATCCATATTGGTTCGGCCAACGCGACAACTGCCGCGCTCTTACCGATCCGCGGAGGGCGGACACAGAACGTCGAAATCATAGCCACGCTCGATGGCCCCAAGACCCGTATGGGCACGATCGAAGAAGCCCTCTTTTCGGACGGGTTTCAGCGACTTTTAGCTCCTTACGCACCGGCCGAACCGCCAGAGCAGGATGCTGCCGCGGCTGCCGAAAAGGCTCTCGAAAAATTGCGCAGCAAGATTGCCGGTCTGCCCCTCGATCTTCATTGCGTACAATTGACCGAGGCTATCGGTCTCGAACTCGAAGTCGCAGGCAAGGCTCCGCCGATCGAGATCCCCGAAGGCGTGAGCTGCTTCGTTCGCGCGATTACGGTTGCGAATGAAGGGGGATATGACGCGGCGCCCTTGCTTTCCGGCATGGAGCCTAGAAAGGCGCTTGGCGCCGTTCCGTTGGGCGACGTCACCCGTTGGGTAGGGATGCGACTGCGAGACGAGGAAACAGGTGTAGAGCTTGCCTTTACATTGGGTGCAAGGCTCATCGGCCTTCCTGATGGACGCGATGCCGCCATCCTGCGAGCCCATATCGCCAATGTTGAAAACTTCTTGCGGTATCTTAGTTTGCTGCTCGGGAGCCTCGGCGAAGGCAGCTTCCTGGAAAGCGAAACCGCGGGCGAAGGGCAATGGCTGAGACGGCTCGGCCAAGGTGGTGCTTCCCTCCTCGAGCCGATGGTGCGAGCGCTGAGCCTCGGTAACGGTGAGCTCATCGAGATTGGCCAGCTCATCAAGCGCCTTCAAGATCCGGATGGCGGCACAAGTATCGTCCCAGAGGAGTTCCTCAAGCTATGGTCCAGCTTTGCACCGCTCGTGGCTTCGAAGGGTGCACGCCAATGACCTATCGCGCCGAAGAGCATTTGAAGCTCCTCAAGCCGTTCCAGCGAGCCACGGTGGACTATGTTTTCCGACGTCTGTTTACGGATGCATCGGCCATACGCCAATTTCTCGTCGCCGACGAAGTTGGCCTCGGAAAAACCATGGTTGCACGGGGCGTCATTGCGAAGGCGATCGAAGAGCTGACTGGCAAGGTCGATCGGATCGACGTGATCTACATTTGCTCCAATCAAGCAATCGCCGAACAGAACATAAAGTCTCTCAATGTGATCGGTTCGGCGACCAAACCGCTGAACACCCGCCTCACGCTGCTGCCGCTCGAGATTGGACAGGAGGGTGGAATCGCCTCACGGCCTATCAATCTCATCAGCCTGACGCCAGGGACAGCGCTCGATCTCAAGTCATCGCTTGGTACAGCGAAGGAGCGCGCCCTTATTTATGAGATGTTGAGGAAGAGGCTCGGTATTCGGCATAGCGGCGTGCAGCGCATCTTCCGTGGAGGAGTTACTGCAGACAACTGGCCCGGCTGGACCGATTGGATACGCAACCAGCCGATATCCCAGGAAATCGCGCAACAATTCAACAATGCCATTGGCAATGATTTCATACAGCGTATCCGCGAGGCCGCGGAGCTAGCAAGAAGCAGGAAAAGTCCTGACTACCCTCCCGATCATCGCCCGGCTACGATGATCGGGCAACTGCGCCGCATTCTCGCGCGGATTTGCGTCGACGCACTGACCCCAGATCTTATTATCTTGGACGAGTTTCAGCGATTTGCCGAACTGCTGCACGATCATGATGAGGAGCGCGCACCCGAAAAGGCAGCTGCTGCAGAGCTCGCGCGTGCTCTCTTTTCTTATTCCGGACCTGACGGATCGACGGCCCGATTGTTGCTGCTATCGGCAACGCCATACCGGATGTTGACACTGAACAGTGACGATCCCGAAGAGGGCAATCATTACAGCGATTTCCTGCGAACCATGCGCTTCCTGTTTGGCGGGGAAGATGGTGAGGCCCGTGTCCAGGAGCTCGAAAAGGAACTCTCCCTCTTCCGGCGTGCATTGCAGGCCATGCCAGAGACCAGATCGGTCGCACGTATCCAGCGCGACCGTGTCCAACACATCCTGAGCCAGGTCGTTGCCCGGACGGAGCGAGTGGATTCCACCGATGACCGCAACGCACAGGTCCGGGAGTTCAAGCCTCAACTAACGATCGAGACGGAAGATCTTCAGGAGGCGAAGGCCGTCGCTCATGTAGCCGAGCTCGTGAGTGCGCCAGGCATTGTCGAGTATTGGAAGTCATCGCCGTACCTCCTCAACTTCATGCGCGGTTACAAGCTGAGGGAAAAGCTACAGGCGGTGAAGCTGCGGCCGGCCAAGGAACTACGCAAAGCGATCAGAGCCGCTGCCCCCCACTTCATCAACAAGGAGCAGGTCGAAGGCTACGAGGCAATTCCCATTCGTAATGGAAGAATGCGGGCTCTCGCTGAATCAGCTTTCCAGCACGGGCTCGATCGCGCGCTGTGGATCCCACCGTCCCGACCATCATTTGGGGAGCCCATTCCGGCGACAAAGACCTTGGTCTTCTCGGATTGGTCGATGGTCCCTGACGCGATCGCGGCAATTCTCTCGCATGACGCAAGCCGCCGTATGAGCATGACGTCGGACCTCGTCAGTCGCACCAGCCGTCCAATCGGCGTCGAGGAAATGATGCCGATGTTGTGTCCTTCACCTAGCCTTGCCGCCTGGGTGGACCCCTTGGCTTTGGAAAGACGGTTTGGACGTGCGGCGACCTACGACCAACTGGTGAGTCAGGCTCGTGAAGCTCTTGCTGAACGCATTGACCCGGAATGTCTCTCTCGACTGGCCGAGCGATCGGGTCGCCTCCTTCCGCTCACGCTGGAAGTTGAATTGGGGCAAGGCATAAACTGGGGCAAGGTCGGTGCCATCGAACATGACGCCCATGACGAGCATGGGGCGGTGGCGCGAACCATCGAAGCGATCAGAGGCGCGCTCGAAGCCGAAGACAATCTCAGCGATCTTGATGCAAGGGACATATACGACAAGCTTGCGGAATTTGCCCTTGGTTCGCCTGCCGTATGTGCACTCCGGGCACTCGCTCGCCTCTGCCCGGAGCTGTCGCTGGACGATCCGGCGCTTGCAGGGGCAGCGATCACGATCGCTCTGGGGTTCCGCAGCCTGTACAACCAGCCCGAGAGCCGCGCATTGTTGGAGGACTCTTCGCCAATAAACTATTGGCGTCAGATTACTTCTCATGCTGCACGAAACGACCTTCCCGCCGTCCTGGATGAGTACCTTCACCTCATTTTGGAAAGTGAGCGGGCCGAACAATTCGATGCAGCCGACCGCGCTCACCTTATTGCAGCGAAGGTGGTCGAGGTAGTCGCGTTGAGGCCGGCTCAGATTACGCTCGACCATTGGACCGCCGGACGCTCACGCTTGCAGAACAAGACTTTCGAAGTGCGCGCTCGTTTCGCCATGCGATTTGCGGCAAACGCAGAGGAGGAGAAGGGCGTTCGTCGGACAACTCTCGTCCAGGCGGCCTTCAAATCGCCTTTTCGCCCCTTCGTTCTCGCATCAACGTCGATCGGACAGGAGGGCCTCGACTTCCATCCCTACTGCGCTCGGGTCGTACATTGGAACCTGCCCCGCAATCCGGTCGACATCGAACAGCGTGAAGGCCGCGTCCATCGCTTCAAAAACCACGCTGTGCGCCGCAATGTCGCTGCAGAGTTCGGCCGTTTTGCGCTGGGAGGCGACGATGGGCGGCCTTGGTCAGGCATCTTCGACGCCGCTCAGAATCAAGAGAGCGCACACGGACGTGCTGGGGATATCGTGCCCTACTGGCTCTACCCTGGTGAGGCAAAAATCGAGCGCATGGTCCTGATCCCTCCGTTTAGTCGGGAGGTGGAGCGCTACGAGAATCTGAAAAAGTCTCTGGCTACCTATCGGTTGGCCTTTGGCCAGCCCCGGCAAGATGAGTTGATCGAACTGTTTTCGGCGTTCGGATCGGACGTAGTGGCGGACCTAGCCAACCTGCAAATCTCACTCAGGCCATCTCAGATAGGCTCCTTCCCATGTTGATGCGGAGTGGGAATAGCTGTGGTTCGTCGGATCGCGCAGTCGGCATCTTTGCGCGCTCGTTTACCGTTCAGGCTGCCGGCACCAAAGGCGAATCTGAGGCGATAGCTGCTGGGAGCCTCAAGGTCGGATCGCGTCCTCGGTAACATATGCAGCGTGATCGTTGACCCTACGAGGGAGACCTGGCTTCTCTACAGGGTCACCTTGCGCCTCTGTCGCTGCAACCGCCTTGTTCAGATCGAACAAGAAAGCGAGCGGGTCCGCCTTAGCTGGCATGGCGAAGGCTTTGCGCACCGCATCGTCAAGCGCCTCATGCGCATCCCTCAACGGGTTGGCTCCCGGCAGTTCGAGCGTCCGATAGAGTTCCCGGAATGACCGCTTGTGTTTTTGCGCAAGTTCGGCCCTGACCGAGCGCAACTCAATGCCGGCATCGGCCACCTGGCGGACTGCTCTGAGTGAGGGCGATTGCGGCCATGGGAAGCTATCCCAGACGGTGTTCGATGTGTAGCGAAAGTCCGATTTGAGCGTCGAGCAGCGCGCGGTGAACCACTTCCAATGCGTATCGGACTGAAGGATGCCGAAGGAATAGTCATCATCATATGCGAAAACTTGGAGCGCATCGTTGGGGCTAATCCCACTGCTGAGAAACACGAAGATCGGCCGCTTTGTGACACGTCCGCACACAATGTAGCGAGGAATGCCTGCGAGCGCTTCCATCATGTCCTCGCGGCCGTAGGACATCTTCCACCAAGACTTGAGAAAGTTTGCGTGATGCTTGTTGACGCGCGCTTTTGGGTTCTTTGCGAGAGCGGCCGAATTTCGCTTTGCTTCTTTGGCGGCAGCGGCCACGCGAATGGGCAGGACGATTTCCTTCAGGCGCTGGAAGGGCATTCCCGTACTTTCCGCTTCTAGAATATCCATGCGGCTGAAATCGATGACGTAGCGACCTGGACGTGGGTCCTTCTTTCCAATGAGTTCGTTGGCAATGAAAAAGGGACGCAGCACCTTAGAAAGTTCGGCATCTTTGCTGCTGGAAATCGCGAGATGCGCGACGTCAGCCTTGAGAAGGAAGCCCTTGTGGCCGTGGGTCTGCCCTTGATAGCAGCCTTCCGCCTTATTGGCCTTGATGGGCAGAGCCTTAGACACGTCGTGATTGAATGACAGCGACGGTCCGATATGCTCCATCGACTGGACCCGTTCGGCCTCGCCCGCCTTGTTCCCTTGCTGCGCAAAGAGCCGTTTCAGCCCAGGCTGCAGTCCCTTAATCCAATTCACGATTGAAACGTGTACGACGGCTTCCCCCGACCACGGCATTGTCGACATGGCTTCCGTAATCGTACCGCCATTGTCGACGATATAGTCAATACTGGCTTCGCGGCTGTAGTTCTGCCGAACGGTATTGGTGCCAACAAGGCCGGCCCTTTGGCCGGGCTTCAGGTGGTCGTGAGCCCGGTGGAACCAGTAGCAGCAATAGTCCGCGCGGCCGTCGATTTCCGGATAGCGTTCGCGCAGCCTATGAGAATAACCAGCCTCCATCTCGCCCTGAAGCTTATTCTTGCTCTGGTAGGGAGGGTTGCCGACGATAGCGTCGACGTTCGGCCAGTCGAGAAATAGCGCATCCCCTTGGCGGATATTCTCGTCGAGATTATCGAGCGGCAGCGCTTGTTCATCGAGTTCGAGTTCGCCCTGTAAGGCCCCGATCGTCTCGCGTGCCTGATCTAACGCAAGCTTTTTGGCAAGCATGAGCGTGACCTTGGCGAGCTCCACACCGAACCCGTCGAGTTCGACGCCGTAAAATTGCTTGGGTGAAATGACACTGAGCGTCTTCGCCTGCTTCGCAAACTCGCTGGATGAGAAGTCATCCTTCAATCGCTGGAGGATGCGCAAATCCAGGCGGACCATTTCACGATAGGCAACGTAGAGGAAGTTACCGCTACCGCAGGCGGGATCGAGCACACGGAACTCGGATAGCGCTCGCCGTATCGCAAGCAATTCTTTCATTGTCTTGGCAGCGTCGATGCGCTCGCGCCAAGGTCTAACGATCGTCGGCCCAACAATACGCTGGATATCGGCTTCGGACGTATAGTGGGCGCCAAATGCGTGCCGCTGTTCCTTGTCCATGCTGTCTTGGAACAACGTGCCGAAGATCGCCGGATTGACCTTCGACCAGTCCTTTGTCGCCGCACCCACGTTTTCCCGTCCGATGAGATCAAGCTGAAAACGATCCAGTTCGATGGGATCAACGGCATTAAAGAGGCCACCATTGAAGTAGCGCACGCCCTTAAAGCGGCCCGCTTCTGCCGCTTTTGGATCGTTCATCTGGCGAAACAGGCTACCAAAGAGATCATAGGATGATTGACCGCGTTCGACGCAGTCATCGTAGATGCTCTGGATGGTAGCAGCCGGCATCAGGTCGATGTCCTCGGCGAACATCGCAACAAGCAGCTGAAGGACGAACCGCTGGGCCTGGGGACGCGCTACGGGTTTGCCGGGCCGCTTGACCAAGCCGCGGAAGAGCTCAGCCATCTTGTCGGCCGCCTGCCGTGAGACCGTTTCCCTATCATTGCCGAAGACTGGCTTGGGATGGTGGGGATACAGAAAGTTTAGCGCGGGATAGCGCTGGGGAAGATCGTCGAGCTTCACCTTGTCGACCGGTTCGCCCAGTTGCTTGTCGAAGTCGTAGATCCAGAACTCTTTGAAGTTGCAGAGTACGACGTAACGGGGCCGATCCGGAACAGCCGCGATCCAATAATCGAAGGCTTGCTGGTAGTGCAGGTGAAGCTTTTCGCCCGCACTCTTCATTTCCATCAGAACATGAGGCTTCCAGATGAGGTCAGCGAATTTCTTGCCCTTGGCCCCCGCCTTTGCAACACGAAATTCGAGAGTGGCCCCGGCTTCCTTATAACCGTCGTGTCCGAAAGCCTGGAACAAGCGATCACAAAAGACCTGAGATTCGCCTTTCTCATCGGTCAGGGGCTTGGCGTATTCGACAAATTTCTTCAGTCGGTCAACAACTTCGGACACGCAATCCTCTCAAGGGTATGCAAAAATCAACCTTTATGCTCAGAATCCTTATCAGCGAATTGCGTGATCTGCCTCTGCATCGGTCTCGTCGGTGCTCACAGGATCTTCGCTACCGAGAAGTAGGGTTCGGCTTCGAGATTCAAGGCAGAGATCTTGGCCTTCAAAAGCCGGCGAAGATCGACGCGTTGATCGAGCACGGCGCGCAGGTCGAACCCCTCCATTAGAAAGATGGCTTTGTCCGGGTTCTGTTTGAGAAGCGGCACGACGTGATCTGACCAGCCCTCGACCGATAGGAACAGACCCATCGTTTGCCGGCCGGAACGCGCCACCTGACCGGCCAGGCCATCGAGCTGGCGGATATCGGCCAGCCGCGTCCGCCACCGACACTCAACGATGTAGTGCCAGCCGTCGAGTTCGAACGCGGCGTCGATCTGCTCGCCTCCGCCATTTCGACGGAAGGCACGAAGGACGGGTATCCCGTGCAGGTCGAATGCGCGGTTCAACAGGTCCTCGAGGAAATAGCCGCGTTGCTGGTAGTCGCTCGACGAGGCGGCTTGGTCGAACTGGGCGAGCAGCAGGGAGCTTTGGCGGGCGAGCGTCTCCCTCTGTTCGCGACGGCGTTGTTGAACCTCAGTGCCCCTGAGAGCTTCTGCTTGTTTGCGCTCGCGAGCGTCGGCCGCCTCGAGCACACCATGCATCTCGCGGGCCTTCTGAACAACCGCGCGGGCCTGATACTCGTTTTGTGCGAGGTGAAACGCCGACCAGTCGGCTGCGATGGCTATAATGTTGCGCACCACGGGGTGATCGGCTCCGGTGTTCGCCAACTCTTCAAGCACGATGGCACCAGCATCGCGCTTCGAGCGTTTCTCGCCGGTGGAGGGATCGCGCTCGGTGAGGAAGCGACGAATCAAATCCTCGGAGACGCCGCTTCGACGGAGGATTTGGTCAGCTGCAGTCTTCTTGACGTAAACCAGTGTGGCGATGGCTTCGAGCGCCAGGCGGCGCGCGTCAGCATCGGGGGTTATGGTAAGATCAGGTTCGGTGCTCATTCGGCGCACCCAGGCAGCATTGGGCGTAATTCAGCAAGGAAACGGGCGGCGACATTAGCCGCATCGGAGGCGGCTCCCGCATCGACATCGATGCCATGCGCTGCTTGGTTGAGCACCCGTAGGGCGCTTTGGAACTGGCGGACGTTATGCGGAGGCCTTCCATTGCGCTCCAAGTCGGCGAGTGTCGCCCCGATTGAGAGCGGACGTTCGATCAAGCCTGTCTCCTCGACCAAGGCGCGAAAGCGGAGACGACGACAGCTCCAGCATGCGACGCGGTCACACTATGATTGCTGGGCCTTGGAGCGGCTATGACGACATTCTCCTATGGCAGATCGCAGGTTCGCAAAGTTGAAGAGCTCTTATGACGAACCGCCGCAATTCACACAATCCCCAACGCGCGAAACCTTCCCCTGCCCGTCATCTCGCGCAGCCAAGCTCGCCGACCAGATTGAGCGCCCCCTGTTTTGTCACTTTTAGCCGCTCCTGGATCATGCCTGCCGAGACGAGTGGCCGGGACAGCACGAGTTCGATCACATCGGCCAATTTCGAGTTGGCGCGGCGCTCGCGGAGTTTTCGCTCCATCTGGCTTTTGGCCAGCACCAGCCGAATCGTGCTCCTTCAGCCCGGCGAGTGCTGCCTCATGAATGGCATCGAGCAAGGCCAAAAGCCGATCGCTTCGATTGCGCGCCCGCCGCCGCTCGCGCGGAATGTTTTTGGCGCCGAGATGCAGGCTGGCGAGATGGTTGGCGGCAAGACCTTCCTGGCGCAGCAGCGCGGCGAGCCAGGCGGCATGCTGCAGCACCTCAATGTCGGACCAGGCGTCGAGAAGCAACGCCGCGCGCAGGACGACCGGCAGATCGCGCGGCCTGGCGATAACGTCCTGCCATTCGGCCAGGCGTTCTTCTTCATTCCAGTCGAAATCGTAGATCAGGCCGTTTTGCGGCTCCGGCCGGTCACGTCGTGACGTTTCCTCCTTTCGACCAGGCATGTCGGCGCCGCTCAGAATCTTCGACGAGCGTGCCAGGACGGCATCGATCTCGGAAAATTCTTCGGCCAGCAGATCGTCCTCAGCATCATCGCGACCGTCGGCTTCAAAAGAGTTGGCTCCAGCCCCCTGCCCGTCCCGGCTTTTTGGCCCCGATGCCGGCGTCGCGCCGCCGCGGCCGGTCAGGGCCAAAAAACCGTCGCGGCTGAGCGCCCAGTCCGGCTTTTGCGCAAAAATCCGCCGGCGGGTTCGCAGCACCGCGTGCGCGCGGGTGAGTTCGTGGGTCGGCGTGCGGATGTCCATATGGGCGTCGTGCAGCACCACGTCCTCGAGGTGGACGAGCTCGCCCTCCAGCCAAAGTGCTGCGGCCGCGTCGGCAAAATGCTGGCGTCCGACAAAACCGTCGCGGACGGGAGAGCGGGCGAGCCGCTCGTCGAGGCGGACCAAAACCTCGGTCGCGCGGGAAACCGGCCCGATCGGTGTTCAGAGGCAGACTGTCGAGCGCATAAGCCATTGTTTTCATGATGCCTGATTCGCGTTAATCAAGCTATATCGATGTTAAGTTTACTCATGGGGGTTTTCCTTTGCGCACCTTTCACTGTCGAAAATGACCTCTTATCGCTAGTAAACTATGGGAAGTTGATTAAATTCTTATTATTAATCGGGATATACGACCAGTTTAAAGGCGGCTCGCCTCTCACAGGCCACGTTTCCAGCGGCGACCGCAGATCGAGATATTGGCGTTTGATGCCGGGGCTTTGTCCGAAATCTGTCGTCCGATTTCGGACGAAGTGGCGGGCAAGATGTCCGAAATATGCTACGAATTTCGGACAAGCTTCACACACAAAGCGCCGCGGCTATTCGTCGAGTTCGACTCCGACGGGCTCTGGGCGGACGGCAAAGCCAGGGATGATGTGCCCCGCCAGCAGCTTTTCCTTCGACAGCAGTCCGGCGTCCTCGAGCGCCTCGAAATCCGGCAGGTCACGCAGCGTGTCGAGCCCGAACTCCAGCAGGAATTCCTTCGTCGTGACATAGGTGTAGGGCGCACCCGGCGTCGGGCTGCGCGGACCGGAGGCGAGCATGCCGGCGCCGCGCAGATGGCCGATGAAGTCGCGGCTGATTTCCTTGCCGAAGAAGGAGGACAGTTCGGCGCGGGTGATCGGCTGGAAATAGGCGATGCACATCAGTACCAGCACCTCTGACTGCGTCAGGTCGGTCGCCTTCTCGCCGTCACCGACAGCGGCGCGGATGGCATCGGCATAGGCCGGCCGGGTCAGGTGCTTCCAGCCGCCGGCGACGGCGACAAGGTCGTAGGGCCGGCCACGCAGTTCCTCGCGAATGTCGTCGATGAGGAGGTCGATGCTGCAGCTCTTGCCGACGACCCTCGCCAGCGTTTCGCGCGACACCGGTTCGCTTGCTGCAAAGATGGTCGCTTCGACACGGTTCATCCATTCGCGCCAGCGCACTTCCGGCGGCAGATGATCCAGCTCGCGGTCGAACAAATGGTCATTTGATCCACCGTCGCCTGATCGTCCCCTCCCCTGTTTCGCCCGCGCTTCAACCATCGCCTTCACAGTCCGTAAATGCGGAACGTCGGGCGGCCGGACAGCTCGCGCACGGCACCGAACTCGACCAGACGGTCGAACAAGCGGCGGAGCCCGCGGTCGCTCATGCCGGCGATCTTTGCCGACGCCACGACTGCGTCGTCGAACAGGACTCTTTCGACGACCATGTTCGCCGCTTTGGCCCGGAGTTTTGGAGCGACCGCCAGCAGCCGGTCCGCGCGACGCTCGAGGTCGGCGGAAAGGTCAACGGCGCGCAGCGCGGCGCGTGCCTGCGCGGCCAGCAGGCCTTTGGCCCCATCGGATTCCATTTCGGCACCCGCAGCCAGAGCGGCAGTCACTGGTCGACGCGCCCGACCCGTGCCCACAGCTAAGGCCGCCTCGCCGCCCAACAAAGGGATTGCATGCGTCCAGCCCAGGCGCTGCGCGAGCAAGGCGTCGGCGAGCCAGGCGCCAAGGGCGCGCCCAAGGCCCCGGCGTTCGGCGATCGCGATGGCGCCAGTGATCAGTCCCACCGCCCTTCCACTGGCGGCCAGCTGGCGAAGCTCGTTCGCTAGGTCGCTGACCGCCTCGTCGTCTTGGGCGTGGCCAAGATCCTCCAGAACCCTGGCGATGCTCGGCTCGGTCAGCAACTCCTCCGCGGGCCGGGATGCCAGCCGGCGCCAGGCGAGGAGCAAATGACCGGCGGGCCCGACATTGTCGCCCGGCCGTGTGAGCAGCACGGCGTCGCGCAATGCCGCTTCATCCTCGACGCGGCCGGCCTGCTTTGCCGTCACCGCGGCAGCGACAAGCGCCAGGCGCTGCCGCCAGGCGCCAGCCCCGCGTTCCTGCCGGCGCACCACTGCATCGAGCGCGCAGATGGCGGCGCCGGCGGTGAGCGCGACGTCTTCAACATCTTTTCCCGCAAGGCTTTGCGCGTCGAGAACGGCTCGGCGCAGCCACATCGGCACCGCAGCCACCGGCGACGCAGCGCCGGCACCGGGCAGCGTGCCGCGAGGCCGAGAGGGTTTGGGGCGAAGAATCATCGAAGGCACGATGAATCATGGCGGCGCTTTTGGCAACGTAAATGGGCAAAAAGCGCTGTGCCTGTCTTCCACGTTAAACGAACGATAATCTTGCATTATCATTCGTTGTTTACGAGGCGAGGGAACCATGGTAGAATACGCCAGAAAGGTAGAATTTTGGAGTCTTTCGTGTCCCTAAACATCAAAAATCCGGCCACCGTGGCTCTCGCCGACGAACTCGCGCGCCGCCAGGGCATCAGCAAGACGGCAGCCATTCACCAGGCCCTGAGCGAGCGGCTGCATCGAATGGGTTACGGTGACGTGGCCCAGGAGCGCCTGCTCGGCGAGTTGCGGGCGATCCGGGAAAGAGTGGCACGATTGCCGGAACTGGATAATCGCAGCGACGAGGAGATCATCGGGTACGACGAGCATGGAATCCCGAACTGATGGTGATCGACACCTCCGCCATCGTCGCGATCCTGCGCAACGAACCAGAAGCCTTGAGGCTTGAGAAGGCGCTCGTCACCAACCAAATCCGCCTGGTCCCTGCAACCTGCGTGCTCGAGGCGCGCATGGTGCTGGTCAGCCGGCGCGGTGAGCATGCGTTGGCCGAGATCGATCTGTGGCTCCGCAAGATCGAGGCCGACATCATCGCCGTGGATGCCGATCTCGTCGATGTGGCAACGCAGGCTTGGCTCACCTACGGCAAAGGCCGCCACCCGGCCGCCCTGAATTTTGCCGATTGCCTTTCCTACGCGTTGGCCAAACGGGCGGATGAGCCCTTGCTCTTTATCGGCAATGACTTTTCCCAGACGGATATCGAGGCAGCATAACGATGGCTGGCGACGGTGCGGGATCAACTGCAGCGCCCCGAGGGGACGATCTTCCCGACATCATCGATGTCGTGATGGAAATGGGACAGCATCCACAGGAGGGCGAAAAATCCCCCTCCCCTCCCCTGCCGCCTATGCACTCACGGGGACATGGTAGCCTTCCCGGCCATCTGGAAGAGCTTGCCGGCCACGCCCGCGACTATGTCAAGGCGGCCAGCTCGGCCAATACACGGCGCGCCTACGCCGCCGACTGGAAGCATTTTTGCGCCTGGGCGCGCCGGCAGGGTCTGGAAGTGCTCCCACCTGATCCACAGACCCTCGGGCTCTACATCACCGCCTGCGCGTCCGGAAAGGTAACAGGGGAGAAAAAACCAAACTCTGTGGCGACGATCGAGCGTCGCCTTTCGTCACTGTCCTGGAACTTTTCGCAGCGAGGCGAACCGCTGGACCGCAAGGACCGCCACATCGCAACGGTCATGGCCGGCATCCGCAACACCCACGCCTCCCCTCCCCGGCAGAAGGAAGCGATCCTGCCCGAGGATCTGATCGCCATGCTCGAGACCCTCGACCGCGGCACGCTGCGTGGTCTGCGCGACCGCGCCATGCTGCTTCTGGGTTTTGCCGGTGGGCTGCGGCGCTCGGAAATCGTCGGGCTCGACATTGGTCGCGACCAGACGGAGGATTCTTCGGGCTGGATTGAGTTTTTTCCTGACAAGGGCGTGCTGGTGACCCTGCGCGGCAAAACCGGTTGGCGCGAGGTCGAGGTCGGCCGCGGCTCCTCCGACGCCACCTGCCCGGTGGCCGCTCTGCAGACGTGGCTAAGACTGGCGCACATTGCGCACGGACCTCTGTTCCGGCGCGTTGCTGGTCAAGGCAGAGCGGTCGGTGTCCATCGCTTGAACGACCAGGAGGTCGCACGCTTGGTCAAGCGCACGGCGCTCGCAGCCGGCGTGCGTGGCGATCTGTCGGAGGGCGAACGCGGTCAAAAGTTTGCTGGCCATTCGCTGCGCGCCGGCCTCGCGTCCTCGGCCGAGGTCGATGAGCGCTATGTGCAACAGCAGCTCGGTCACGCCTCGGCCGAGATGACTCGAAAGTATCAGCGCCGGCGCGATCGTTTCCGCGTCAATCTCACCAAGGCGTCCGGGCTCTGATGCCCCCGTTTTGCCCGCTGGGATGAGGCGGTCAGATCTCAGGCGATAACAATTACCTCATCGAGCACAGCGAGCGCTGTGTCCAGACTATCGGCGGCCGACGCTTCGTAGTCAGGCATGATCATCAACTGCGTTATGGCACGGCCCACAAATTCCGGGTTTAGCTTTTCCAACCGATCCGTGGTCCGGGAGACCTGTTCCGGGAATGCGCGCAGATTGAAGCGAACAAATGACGAGGTCTCTTATCCCCGACACGAATAGCTCGCGATCTCATCGGGATTTCCCTTACCGCCATAGGCAGCTTGAGTGGGATAAGCGCAGATCGGCTGGTGCTTGCCGGGGAATGCCTTGCTGCCAGCCGCGAGAGAATCCGGAGCCTTGTCTTGGTTTATCCAGCCCTCGATCGCGGCCAAAGGATCAAAGTCGTCGAAGGCTTGGCCATCGCCGCAGTGGGTCATCCCCGGGATTATGAACATGCGCACGAAACGGCGAGCCGCTTCCAAATCGCCGCCGCTTGTGACCTCGACGACTTGCTTGTACCAGCGCACCAGATCGTTGGCTGAGAAGACCGGATCGGAAAGTCCCTGAAACAAGAGCAGCTTTCCACCGTGGGCAGCGAAGCTGGCGAGATACGTGCCGGTCGCATCATTGAGCTTGGCCGTATCCGCAACGCGTGCCGGATCCTTGTCGAAGTCGAACTTCAGGGGGTCAAAATTCGGCGCCGGGGGCGTCATGAAGTAGTATTGAAGCGAGCGGGCTCCCAGAACGATGTTATTTGCATCCGACTGGGAAGTGGGGGAATTGCCCAGCTTCCACATTCTCCAGTCCGCGCCCGCAACGCCCGTATCATATGGCCAATCGCTGTAAAGCTTTTCGCCATCGGAGCTTTCCGGACCCGCGAACGCGCGGCTCATGGCCTGCACTTGACCAGCCGTGAGGCAGCTGTCCGTCTTATCGCCTTGGCAGGACAGGACCTTTGGGTCGAACCGGCACTGCTGCCAGGCGTTGATGACGCCATCCTCAATGCCATCGCGGGCATCACAGGCAGCGAGAACCGCCTTGGCGACGATGTTCAGATCCTGCTGGGAGAAGGCGCGGGATAGAATGGGATGGCCGGCCTCATCCTTGGGAGCGATGCTCATGTACTGGCGAGTATCCCAGGCTTCGGCAATGTTGGCGGCACTGAGACGAAAACCCGGGCTACCTGCAACAATGCCGTCGAACTCGAGCGGATATCGCTGAGCCGCTATCAACGCCTCACGACCGCCATTCGAGCATCCCATGAACACCGACTTTTTCGGAGCCGCCCCATAGAACTTGGCAATCACCTGCTTCGAGACCGAAGTGACTTTGCCAATGGAGGCGTACGCAAAATCAATGCGTGCGGCTTGATCGACCCCGAAAGCCGGATCGGGGCTTGGGTGCCCGCCATCCATGCTTACAACAGCGTAGCCGCGCAAGAGCCCGGGAGCCGCGGTCGAGTTCCGGCAAGGAATGGTCCCGACGGCCGGCGCCAGGAAGCCATCAACTGCGCCGCCGCCCTGGAAAAGGAACATGTCGTTCCAGGTCGTCGGAAGACGCACCTCAAACCGGGTGCCATATGATTGACCATCGACCCCCTGGCGTTTCCCGATAACACCTCGGACAAGGCAGTGCCCGCCCACTTTTACCGCCTGAGGCGAGGCGCCGGTGAATGCAGTGAAGGGATCTGCGGGGATCTCCTGCGGCTTTTGAAGGCTAGCCTCGGTAAAGATCACGCTTGGAATTTTGAGCTTGGCGATGGACCGGCACGCCTGATCCGACGCGTTTGCCGCCAGTGCAGGCGCACATACACATATGATCGCCAAGATCAGTGCCAGCGTGCACCCGCGGTCCCGCAGCTTGAGCCCGTTAGCCAAGAACATACCCATCCTCCCTGGATGCGCCCGATAGCCCGAAAGCTGATCGCATTGGTAGCTAGTTGTGAGCTTTCAGTAGGTTGTCCATCCGGTCCGAACCGGGAAAGCTGAGATTGTCGAAGCTTCAGTGACTCCAGGGGGACCGGATGAACATCCATAAGAATACCGGTCTGACGCCGCTCGGTCGAGAGCGGATTTTTTGCGCCTGGGCGCGCCGGCAGCACCTCGAGGTGTTGCCGCCTGATCCGCAGACCGTCGGCCTCTACATCACGGCCTGTGCATCCAGAAAGGTTACAGGAGACAAGAAACCAAACTCTATGGCGACGATCGAGCGCCGTCTCTCCTCCCTGGCGTGGAATTATACGCAGCGTGGCGAGCCGCTCGATCGAAGGGACCGCCATATCGCCACCGTGCCCGCCGGCATCCGTAACAGCCACGCAAAACCGTCTGTGCAGAATGAGGCCATACTTCCCGAAGACCTGATCGCCATGCTGGAGACGGTGCTCCGCAAGACCCATCAGGTCGCCCCAGGCCAGAGCAACCGGCTCGTCCCCGGGGAGGACGAAACGGTCGACCACTCCGCTTGTTCGACTTGTGTTCGGGCGACTATCCCGGCTTCTATGCATCGCGCTTCGGCGCGGCGAGCTTTGTCCAACGCGCCAAGCCTTTGAACCGAATCGCTGTAGACGGAAGTCGCGGCGAGCTTCGCGTTGTTGATCGGAGCATCGAACCAGGCGTCGTATCCGCGGTATCCACCCCATCGTCTGTCGCGCAATCTGTTGGCGAGCGCGTCCTCAGCCGTTCGATCGCGGCCGTCTTTGCCGCAAACTATTATATGGCGGCCGCCGATGCCATTCGGGCGCGCAATATCTCAGGGGTTGAAGGATCGTCGATCAGTTTTCCGATGTCTTGGCGGGCCGCGATGATCTGCACATGACCCTGCAAAGATTGCGCGTAGTAGGAAATACTGGTGCAACTGGTCACCCCAGGCGTCAGGATAATCGTAGAACCAATCGAACGAATGCACGCATCGCGGTTTGCCTACAGCACTGCTCTCCTGTCCCGATAGCGCAAATTCGCGGTTACCTCCGGCCACGAACAGTCGGACCAATTTTATTTGTAGGTTAGACCTTCGTCCTCGGCAAGATTGGCCAAGCGATGACTCGCTGCTGAATTGCCGGCCCGCGCGTGATGAGCGCGAAGGCGTCAGGTGCCCTCGCCGTCAAGACTCAAGCCGCAACGTAATCAGGCGGGAGTGCCTTCCGCTAGGTGGGGATGGACTGGCCGCCGAAGTCAGAAGCAGCAAGCCTGGAGCATAATGGAAGACCTCGACCATGTGAAGCAGGCCGCGAAGCGCGTCCGGGCCTATTTGCAGGCACCTGCCCAAAGCCGCGACATGAAGCCAGCCGCCAGCCTGCTAGTCGACAGCAACCGTTCAGCTTGCTGCCGCCGACCGCTTGAAAACGATGGTCACCTTCGTCCCTTTGTTGGCGCTGGACTCGACGGCTAGCTGCGCCTTGGCGTTCTCGGTCAGCGATCGCGCGATCAGCGCTCCGAGCTTGCCTGGTTTGGGCCACACCTCGCCTTCCGGCAGGCCGATTCCGTCGTCCGCCACTATAACCCGGCAGCCGTCGCCATCGACGACGCTGTGCAGTGTTATCGTGCCGCCATCGCGCCCCCGGAACGCATGCTTTAGTGAATTGGTCAGCAATTCGTTGACGACCAGTCCCGCCGGCATGGCGACGTTTATTGACACGGGATATGTATCCACCTTCATATCCAGGCGGATCCCCTCGACTGCATGCGAGCTCATCACCGCGGACGCGATCTGGCTGAGATAGACGCCAAGATCGACCTCCTCTTTCGGCTCGTCGGCCGTTAGCGTCTGGTACAGGATCGCCAGAGCGTCGACGCGACCGGCAAGCCGCTCAAACCGTCTCCGGTCGGCCTCGGTCGCGTTGCGGCTTTCCAGCCGGATCAGTGCGGTGATCATCTGTAGGTTGTTCTTCACCCGGTGTTGCAGTTCGCGCAGCAGTGTGTCTTTCTCGCTGACAAGCTCCTCCACCGAGCGCTCATCTCCCGCCGCGCCATGGGCCGATACGTCGACCAGAGCCACCAATCGAAAGCAAACCCTGCCGTTGTCGTCCTCTATCTCGTTGGAATAAACGTCGACGATCGTCGGCTTATCCTCGTTGCGTTCCAGCCTGTAGGTGCCGACAAAATCGGTTCCCTCGAGCACGGCCTCGGCTAGCGGCCTGTCCTTTTGCTGATGGAGGCCCGTGCCTAAAAGGGCCGCCCAGTTTTCTTGGGTGAGCCTGGCGGCTGTCAGGCCTGACAGTTTCTCGAATTCCGGATTGGCGTAGACCACGCGCTCTTCACCGGCAAGGTCCGAAACGGCTATGGCGATCGGCACCTGGTCGAGGAATTTCTTGAACTGTTCGCTTTCCAGTGCGGTTGCAAGGTCAGGTGTATCAAGCAACTGCTCGACCGCCTCAGCCTTCTCTGAATCCGATGTCATTTGCGCGCCTGTTTTGTGCGGATATTATCAACAATGCGGCGAGCCTGCCATCGCCAAAACTGGAGCTGCATCTCACATTTCGCATCACGCATCTGACAACAAGCTCTGCATCGCGTAACGGCCGCACGTCTAGCATTGCGACCGGCCGAAGGAGAGCGGCACGGATCGGCTACAATCCAGGTGCCTGGAATGTCGAAGCGACCGGTCAAGTGGGTACGCTGCGGAAGATCGATAGAGCAGGCATTCAGGGAGAATGAGTTCGCGTGCCGGCCTCGGCGATACGTGCCGACACTGTCAACCTCATGACCGCATGCGGGCTGAAAGAGCAGCGCTTCGCTCCAGCGGTAATTCAGGCCGCTAGCTGCCTAACTGCGGCAAGCCCATCGATCGTGTATGTTGAGACGCTATTGCCGATGCCTAAATATCGAACCCGTCATGGCAATCGTTGTGACGGGAAGCGCTCGCTTATGGGCTGTGCTGGAATGCGCATGAAGTATGCGCCTGTGCGCCGCTTCGTTGATCTCTTGGCCTTCGAGGAAGTCGTCAATCTCATCGTATGTGAGACCGGGACGAGGTTCTCCAGGTCGGCGGTCGGGATCTTTTCAACAAGATCAGACGGAGCGCCCAGATACACTGCCAAGGCGCGAACTCTGCGCTTGTTCAGCCCGGAAAGAGGAAGAATGTCTGCGGCACCATCGCCGAACTTGGTGAAGAAGCCCATCAAGGCCTCGGCTGCTTCGAAGCGACTTCTGAAAAAGAAGTGTGGGTTTGCTCTCATACCCTTTGCTGAAAAATGTTGTCATAGAGCGCATGGAATGCCACGCGCTTCGAATCGGAGTAGCCGTCCGGGAAGCCTGAAGCCCCTTTGAAGCGCATGTCCGGCAGCTATTCATAGCGTGGATGACTTTGATCGAAACAAACGATTTCATAACTCTTCGGAAATCTTGCATGGACAAAAGCACGTCCGCACCGATCACCCATCCAAAGGAGAAAATCTTCCATGCGCCCTGACGTGCAGTGGAGGTCGTGCCGAGAAGTGAGTTGCAACTGGCCGATCATGTCGGCGGTTCGACGCTAGTCGTCCCCAATGTTCCTGAGCTGCGAAGTCTTGCAGGCGAGCCAGTTGCCCAGCGCGATTCTGCTTGTGGCGGGCTTTTTGCCGCAGGCAGTCCGCTCGTTTGGGCAGCGGATTGGAGACCCGGCCGGCAGCGCTACCATACAACATCAGCGCACTTTACATCTACGCGGTATTGCCGGGCTTCCAGTCGGTGCCATGTTTGGCCGACGAATGACGCGATGCGGCCTCCTGCACAAGCGAAGGCGTTATCGGATGTGCGACCGGGAAGCAGGCGGACAGTGCAGCACATGTCACTCGCCTGTGCGACGGTCTTTCGGGGAATGAAATCGGGCCAGTTCACGGCGCGGCATTATTCGTCAACAGCCGCCCCTTCGCAAGGATATAGGCAGCCCGCGTCACAAGTTCGTGCTGCAGATGAAAACGGCATCGCCGGCATGCAAGTCAGCAGCCGGTCAAGATTCGATGATCCAGCCAAGCTCTCGGCGTCATGGAACGGCAGGCGCCACGATCGAAGCATCTCATATTGATTCAGGCGGACCCTTATGAGCGTTCTTTGATGCCGGTGATGCCTGACAGGCGGTTGCAGCTGCAAGCGACAACGCGGCCTATTTAGTTGGAAACGGTCTGAGGCAGGCCAATTTGGCTTGCCCGTCACTATGTGGAGAAAGAAATGCTGTGTCTAGGAATTAGCGGCGGACTTGACCAAGTCCATGAAAACCGATTCGAGCTTCGGAACGCCTTTATGCACGATGGCGCCGCGGTGCTCGTCCGAGACGGACGGGTGATAGCAGCCGTCGAAGAGGAACGCCTCAATCGGATGAAACACTCCAACAAGCTCCCAATTCGTTCGATTCAATACTGTCTGTCAGCGGCGGGGGTTCAGCTCAACGACATTGATCGTGTCGCGCTCTACGCCAGCGAGCCCTATGCCAACGCCATGCTTGAAGGTATGTCCGCATCCCACCCGGACATTCTCTCCATTCCGTTGGATGCTAAAACGTTGGTGCAGGATCTGTTAACGCGTGAGTTCGGCACTAAGTTGGACAGTTCGCGTATTTCATTCGTAAGTCATCATCAGGCCCACGCCGTGAGCGCCTTTGCAATGTCGGGCTTCGAACAAAGTCTCATTCTAGCGATTGATGGCTCTGGTGATTTCCTATCGGGCCTCTTGGCGGTAGGGTCTGGCACAGAAATTACGCAACTCGAGGCTTTCCCCGAGAACAATTCTCTTGGGCTGTTTTATCTCGAGACGATCCGCTATCTCGGCTACGGCTTGTTCGACGAGTATAAAGTAATGGGACTCGCGCCCTACGGCGACCCCGCTCCCTATCGCGAGCTCTTCGAGCAGTTCTACGAGCTCTCCGCCAACGGCGGTGGCTACCGTGTTCACCTCGACCGCATCGGTCCGGCGTTGCTCCGCAATATCGAGGTCAGGCGAAAGGGAATGCCCTTCACCCAGCAGCATCGAGATGTGAGTGCGTCACTGCAGGAAGCGCTTGAGCGGATCGTGTTCCACATTCTCCGGCATCACCGTGAGGCCACCGGCATGAAGCGGTTGTGCCTGGCGGGGGGGGTGGCCCACAACTGTACGATGAACGGTAAGCTGCTGTATTCAGGGCTTTTCGAAGACATCTTCGTGCAACCCGCGTCTCACGACGCTGGCTGCGCATTGGGAGCTGCGCTGATAGTCTCTAACGAGATGGGCCGCCCCGCGCCGTGTGAGCGACTGCAGGAGGTCTATTGGGGTCCTGATCTCGGGAGCGAGCGCGCCGTGCAACAGGAACTGAATGCATGGGCCGGACATCTCGAGGTTGAACGCTCTGATGACGTGGCAAGCAGTGCAGCCGACTGGATCGCCAACGGCGCCGTGATCGGCTGGGTGCAGGGTCGTTCGGAGTTTGGGCCACGTGCGCTGGGCAACCGCAGCATTCTTGCCGACCCTCGGCCCGTCGCAAACAAGGACCGGATCAATGCGATGGTCAAGAAGCGCGAAGGCTATCGGCCCTTCGCGCCATCTGTGCTGGAGGAGGATGCGAGCGAATTTTTCGACCTCCCGGACGGTAGGCACGAATTTCCATTCATGAATTTCGTCGTTCGCGTGCGTGACTCAAAGCGCGCCTTGCTCGGTGCCATCACGCACGTCGACGGTACCGCTCGCCTGCAAACAGTATCGCGCAACGCCAATCCCGCGTACTGGGAGGTCATCAATGCGTTCAAGAAGCGCACGGGCACTCCAATTCTGCTCAACACGTCCTTTAACAACAATGCCGAACCGATCGTGGATTCGGTTGCAGACGCGATTGCTACCTTTCTGACGACAGAGCTGGATGGACTTGTGGTCGGGCCCTTCCTGGTAAAAAAGCGGGCTGCAACGCTGCAGGATTGGACTGCGCTTGCGGTTTCGTTGCCGCCCTATGTGTCCCTCCATCAAACCCGCGCTTACAAAGCGCCAGATCGTCGGGAGACTCACTGCGAGATCAGCACGACCCACTTCAGCAGTGACAGTGTGCGAATTTCACACGACTTGTTTAATCTGCTGATGCGGATTGAGGGCGAAGCCATGTTGGGAGATCTCCTCAATACAATTGCGCCGGATCAGGCTAAGCGTGACGCTGTGATGGAGGGCCTGCGACGACTGTGGGAGCAGCGCCTCGTTCGGTTGCATCCCTCACAAGCTGCTCGCATGGATCAAGACTGCGATCAAACGCTGGACCAGCATAACAGGCTCTCAGCGTGATAGCGATGCCGCTATCCAAGCTCCGCGAATAAAGGTGTTCATCGACGCCGCCCGCCCGCACAACCCCCGGGGGCGGGGGGCATTATAAAACGGGTGGTTAATGGACGTAAATATGGTGAGGGTAAAAAAAAAAGACCCGGCCCCGAACGAGACGGGGGTGGTGGGAGTGGGGGGGCG
>NZ_JAMYRO010000040.1:0-48844 GCF_040321495.1 Mesorhizobium sp. M0408
ATTCTGTTTGCTGCTGCTGATTGCGCCGCTTCTTGCGGGGTTGCTCGGACTCGGCTGGAGCGATCTGCTCGGCCGGAGCGGATTCCGTTTGCTGCTGCTGGTCGCGCTTCTTCTTTCTGGGCTGCTCTGCCTGCTGGCTTTGCGCGCAGGCCTCCGCCGACTCGCCCTCGGCGCAACTCGATTGCACTGGGATGAGCGGCGCTGCGGTACGTTGCACGGGGCTGAATGCGGCATTGCCTTGCAGCGGGAACGCGCCTAACGGCGCGGACGCCATCAACAGGCCAAGCGCCGTGCCTGCCAGAATCCATGGTTGGCGTTTCATCATAAACACTCCTTGTGGCGTCCCATCCCTGCCCAAACTTTCAGCAACCATGTTTGGTTCCTGTTTGTAGGTTCTAGCGGTGGCACAGGGCGATTGACCGGCGTTTTGAAGGCGACTTCATGTCATTCGTATGGTCCTGGCGTATGGTCCTGGCGTATGTTCCGGCGTATGGTCCCGGCGTATGGTTCGGACGAGGGTGCACGGTTGCCGTGCTTGACCTTGACGCGTCCGAGGGCCACATGCCGACGATGGAAAAGCCGTTCTGGAAGACCAAGACGCTCGAGGCGATGACCCCGGCCGAGTGGGAATCACTCTGCGACGGTTGTGGCAAATGCTGCCTGTCCAAACTCGAAGACGAGGACACCGGAGAGATCTACTGGACCAGCGTCGGCTGCCGGCTGTTCGACGCTGGAAGCTGCCGCTGCTCCGACTATGCCAACCGGCTGGCGCGTGTTCCGGATTGCGTCGGGCTGACGCCGCAGAATGTGCGCACCATCAGCTGGCTGCCCAAGACCTGCGCTTACCGGCTGGTCGCCGAGGGCCGCGACCTCTATTGGTGGCACAGGCTGGTGTCTGGAAGCGACGAGACCGTGCACGAGGCCGGCATCTCGATGCGCGGCCGGGTCAGCGCCAGCGAGACCGACCTTGCCGAGCCGGACGACTATTTCGACCATATGCTCGCGGACGAGCCTTAGGATTTCCTGCGGTAACGAAGACCGGGAACCATGGCAAAAGGGTACGTTCCCCATCTGCCCTGCATAGAACGGTTCCAGAAACGGAGAGACTAACGGCTGGCCCATTCTTGCCGCATGAACGGGGGATGAATGGCCGGTTCGCAAAAAATTCAGACAGGCGGGTGCATTCTCCTCCCATCGGTTCGACGAAAACGGGTGGAAACCCTCAACAAGGAGAGAAGACAATGTTCAACACCATCAAGACGGCGGCTCTTTCGGCTCTTGTCGGCCTTGGCACGCTTGCTGCCATCCCCGCTCATGCTGACAGCATTTATCTCGGCTTCGGCAACAACCAGGATCCGCGCGTCGGCGTCTATACCGGCGACGAAGATGATGGTTACTATCGCGAACACCGCCGTCATGGCGGCTGGCGCCGGTCCTGTTCGCCGGAGCGTGCCATCGACAAGGCCGAACGCATGGGCCTGCACCGCGCCCGCATCATCGACATCAACCGCCGCACGGTCAAGGTCGCCGGCCGCCAGTATGGCGACCGTGTCGTGATCGTATTCGCCAATGAGCGCGGCTGTCCGATCATCTATCGCTAAGGTCTTCGGGCCTGCGGCCGGTTGACTTGCAGCCGGTGGAGTAGCGGAGCCCTTTCCGCCAGGACGGAAAGCGCGGCTCAAAAAACCCCGGAGGATCGATCCTCCGGGGTTTTTCATGCTGCAAGCGATGGTCATTTCAATTCGAAAGTCACCGTCACCTGTGCGGTATAGGAATTTTCGCCGGCTTGCACCGGGACCGACGCACCGGCGGCATCGAATGCCTTGGCGTTGATCGGCATCGGCGGTGGTGCGAAATTCTGGTCGGTGATTTCCAGGACCCGGCCGATGCCGACGCCGGCCGCTTCGGCCAGCGTCTTGGCCTTGGCCATGGCATTGGCGACGGCCTTCTTGCGCGCCTCGGTGACGGCTGCCGCCGGATCGTCGTTGGAGAAGGAGATGCCGCCGCCCTGGTTGACGCCGAGCGACACCGCCTTGTCGAGAATGTCGCCGGTCTTGTCGATGTCGCGGATGCGCACCGACAGCGTGTTGGTCACCTGATAGGCGACAAGCTCGGCCTCCTGGCTGCCGTCGGTCTTGTTGGTGTAGTTATAGCGTGGATTGATCTGGATGCCCGCGGTCTGCAGGTCGCGCTCCTTGATGCCGGACGATTTCATGGCAGCGATCACCGCGGCCATGGCGTCGTTATTGGCATCGAGCGCTGCACGTGCCGTCTTGGCTTCGCGCATGACGCTGAGCGTCAGCAGAGCCAGATCGGGTGCTATCGCCGCCTCGCCTTCACCGGTGACGACGATACGCGGCGGCGGTGGCGAATCGGCGGCGGCCGCGATCGCCGGAAATGCGATTGCGGCGGCAATCGCCAGGGGCAAAATACGTCTGGTCATGAAATCTCCTCGATCTGGGATCCCAAGACAGCCGAGTGTTGGCCGGCGTCCAATGGGCGACGTGCAATAGGTTATCAATATGGGCTGATTTGGGCGATCTCTGCCAGCCCCCTTGGAACGCCTGCTCGGAAAGCCCTCGGAAAGCCTTGTGCGGTTCAGGGAAAAACACTAATCCAGCGCCGTGGGGCCTGTAGCTCAATGGTTAGAGCCGGCGGCTCATAACCGCTTGGTTGGGGGTTCGAGTCCCTCCGGGCCCACCATGACCATTGATTTTGTTTATAAAAAGTGGCCTCGGCCCAAAACGTTTTGGGCCCGTTATGGGCCCAACAAAAAGGGCGGCCGATAGGCCACCCTGCATGTGGTCGGTTTGAAACCGCTCATTTGATGACGCGCAGCGGTGTCCGTTGCTTCATGGCGTCGCGTTTGGCCTCCCGCTCGTTAATGGCGCGGGCGATATCGACAGCCATCCGTTTCTTATTGGCCTCTCGCACATACTCGTCTGTTACCGTCATTGAAGAATGCCCCATCGCCTCCATGATAGCGCGCGCTTGGATGTTGCATTCGGCGAGATACGTACCGAAGGTACGGCGCAGCCCGTGCAGGGTGTAGCCCTCCGGGATGCCGGCTTGCTTGTTCCAATGTGCCATCATGCCGGTGAGGCTCTTTTCGGAGAACGGACGCCCATAGCCGTTCTTCAATACCGTGCCACCCTTAGAGCGATCTAGTGGCACTAAAGCTTGCGCCAGCTTGTCCACAACAGGGATGAACATCTCGCGCCCGCCATGACGATTTTTCTGCTGTCGGAAGTCGAAGGCTTCGATTGTTTCCAAGGAGCCATCGAACAATTCGATCTCCTCGAAGACCAAATCGTCCCACTCCAGTGAGGCGATATCGCCGCGTCGGTTGCCGAGCCAGAAACCGAGCGCATAGCAGGTGCGCGGCGCTGAGCCGATTGGATGGTGCGCCTCGAACTTTTCACGAATGGCGATCGGCCAGGCGGGATTGGCAGTCGATTTTGGAATGCGGACGCGGATCGACAGCGAGGGATCGTCCTGCGGTTTGATCCATTTCTCAACTTCGATCGCCACCCACAGGAGCTTCTTGATTGCCACCAGCAGGTGCTTGGCAACCGTCCGGTTGGTGGCAAAGACACTTTCGATAATCGCACGCAGATGGTCGGCATCGAGATGTTCCACCGGCGTGTTGCGCCAAGTCAGCGGATAGGCAGGATCGACCTGCATCTGAAGGAAGCGCTCAATAAGCCGAGCATTCTTCTGCTGCGTCGCTTCGTCGAAGTCCAGCCATTCCATCGTCGCTTCAAGTCGGCGCGCAGCATGACCAAATGTCTTTGGCAACGCCCGACCGGGCAAGTCAATGATGACGGCCTTTTGACCTTGGCCTTGCGTTGCCTGTTCATAGGCGGCTTCGAACTCAGGATCGCCTGGTCCGCCAGGAAGCCGAATTTCGGGCATTCCTTTGCCGCGATAGCGATAGACGAGCTTTCCGTTCTTGATGCGCGACGAAACGCCGGGGTAGCGGATATCTTTGAATGGCCTGGCCATTAAATCTCCCTTTGAGTTTTCCGCTGCCGTTGCTCAACAGGCGGGGAATCCTCCAGCATTGCCTGAAGCGAAAGGGTCTTGCTTTCTATAGCAACGCGCAGGAGTACCGGGTAAGGGAAGCCCCGACCTTGCTCTATGCCTTCAAAAGTGCGTTTCGGTATTCCCAAGACCTTGGCTGCACTCTCGGCGGTGAATCCTCCCTTCGCCCGCCAGGCTTTCACTTCTCGCGCGAGCTTTTCATTGTCGTTCACGTCATCTCATCCGCTCAGGCGATGACTGTACTACGCCTGCAGCGTATACGCAATGTGCGTAGTTGCTTATCTCCTTGTCGGCTCTCGTTTGCTCCGCTCCAATAGTTGTTGGAGACCATTGTCTTTGTCTGGCAGGGCGGAGAAAGCGATATCGAGCGCCACACGATCCCAGATCGCGCGACTGTTGACGTGCTTAGGCCTCGGCATGCGGCCGTCAGCAACCATGTCGTCGAATAGTGTCGATCCGACGCCGACATAGCGCGCTGCTTCCTCACGAGAGAGGCCGCGGGGCGGGTACGAAAGCGCGTCACTCTTCATAGACGCGGCCTCGAGAACGTCGGTACTGAAACAGCACAACGATATCAAATCCAGGCGGTTGACTGTTTCGACAAGCCTCGGTCCCGGTAAACGGGGCCATATTGCACTCGGCACAACAAATCCACATCCCGCACATCCGGTAATGAAGAGACCGTGTTGCCCAAGATAAGAGATGTTGCGTGGTGCGGAAGCTGCTTGGCCGGCTCGTTCGGGAAAGGCGAGTAGCGACGTGCAAATCGGACAGGGTAAGATGCGGCAGAATGTTTCGGTGCTGACGTCGGGGGTTCAAGTCGCTAGAGGCTGTTGAAGGTGCGTTCGGCGGCGATATCGACTATGCCATGCTGATCAAGCTCTATGGCACTTCGCCTGACAGCGCCAAGGGGCGCTATAGCCCCGCCGAATGCACTGGCGCGCGGAAAGAACGGATCGAAGGAAATCCTGACATCAAGCATGTCAGCACGTCATTTGCGGAACGCCAGAACCTGACCATGCGGATGCACATGCGCCGCTTCACTCGCCTGACCAATGGCTTTTCCAAGAAGGTGGAGGCTCACGCCAATGCGGTGGCGTTGCATTTCATGTACTACAATTTTGTTCGCATCCATGCCACGTTGCGCATGACGCCTGCGATGGCCACTGGCGTCACTGACAAGCTTTGGGAGATTGGTGACATCGTTGCGCTGATCGAAGCGAGAGAAGCCGAGAAACCGGCTATTCGCGGCCCTTACAAAAAGAGCCTTTCAAGCTAGCCGTCGCCTTCGGACGTTGGCTCATACTGCTTAGCGGAACGCATGGGAGGGAAGGATGCGTGTCACAAGCCTGTTTTTCCTATTAGCCGGTCTCACGATGCCAATTGCAGCCTTCGCTCAAGGCGAAGTATCGGTCGAACGAGGGTTGCAGGTATCAATCATCGGCGGGTGTCACGATTGCCATACCGAAGGCTACCGGGAAACAGAAGGCAAGATTGATCCTGAAAAGGCTTTAATGGGCAACTCGGTCGGTTGGCGCGGTCCTTGGGGCACGACCTATGCGACCAATCTTCGGATAGATGCTTCGGTAATGACCGAGCGTGGATTTGTAGGGATGCTGAAGCGCATTAGAACATCTCCACCGATGCCTTGGTACAATCTTCGAGCGATGGACGAGAGCGATATGCAATCGCTCTATCAATACATTAGGTCGCTCGGCAAACACGGGAAGCCGGCCCCCAGTCGCATTCGCCCTGATAAGGAACCGACGACGCCATACGTTCAACTTGTGCCACCCCAAATGCCGAAGAACTGACAAATATGCCCAGAGCTGAGCGAAGAACGGCGCCCCGGCAAGAAGCGCAGCGTCAGATTTCAAACTGACCCACTACCCGGAATTCTCTTCACTAGACATCCGGCTCCCGTTTGAGGACTATTGGTCCAATCGGGCTGCGATACGTCCATGAATTTAGGGAAATGGCTGCAGAGCCTCGGTCTTGTTCAATATGAAGCTTCGTTCCGTGAGAACGGGATAGACAGCGAAGTGCTGCCTGACCTTACGGACGCCGACCTGGAAAAGATCGGCGTGCTTCTCGGGCATCGCAAGCGGTTGTTGAAGGCAATCGAACGCCTTGGTGCGCGGCAATTGGAACCCGAGCCCATAGAGCCGACGACGCCGCATGTCGACACAGCTGAGCGACGTCAGATTACAGTTATGTTCTGCGATCTCGTCGGCTCGACGCAAATGTCGACACGGCTGGATCCGGAGGAGATGCGCAACGTACTGCGCGCTTACCAAGAAGCTTGCTCCGTCATCATCGCCCGGTACGGGGGTTTTGTTGCGAAGTTCATGGGTGACGGCGTGTTGGCCTATTTCGGCTATCCGCTTGCCCATGAAGACGACGCGGAGCGTTCCGTGCGTGCCGCTCTGGAGATCGTAGCTGCGGTTGCCACGATTGAAACGGCGGCAGCAGGCACACTCCAGGCGCGCGTCGGAATTGCGACTGGCCTGGTGGTGGTGGGGGACGTGATCGGCCATGGTGCATCGCGCGAGCATGCGGTGGTCGGCGATACGCCGAATCTCGCGGCCCGGCTTCAGGGTCTGGCGAACGCAGGCCGCATCGTCATCGCGTCTTCGACGCGCCTACTACTTGGCGAGGTATTCGAGCTCAAGGCCTTGGGCGTCCACGTCATCAAAGGCTTTGATGCTCCGGTTTCGGCCTGGGAGGTCCTCCGCGAGACGGAGAACGTCAATCGGTTCGAGGCGTCCCGGTCGAACGCGCCCCTGGTGGGACGTGATCAGGAAGTGGCGTTGCTTGCCGACCGCTGGAGCGACGCGTGCGGGGGGGAAGGCCAAGTAGTGTTGCTGACCGGCGAGGCAGGCATCGGCAAGTCACGCCTGTTGGAGGCACTGCGCGAACGGATCGTGGGTCAACCTTATGGCCTTGTGCGTTACCAGTGTTCTCCGCACCATCGCAACGTCTCGATGTATCCAGTCGTCCGACAGATATCATCTTCGCTGGGTCTTAGGTCCGGCGAGCCGCCGACAGCGCAAATCGAAAGGCTCGAAGCTTTAATCGCCCGCTCGGGCCTCGGTGGCCGGGGCGTCGCATCCTATCTCGCCTCGCTTCTGTCGATCTCGACCGAGGGACACTTTCAGGACCTCGGAGTAGTGCCGAGCGAGGCAAAGGAGCAGACGATTGCCGCGTTGATTGAGCTGTTCGCCGGGCTGACGCGAGAGGCGCCCGTGTTTGCCGTGCTGGAGGACGCGCACTGGATAGACCCCACCTCGCTGGATTTCTTCAGCGGCATCGTCGAGCGAGTACCGGGATTGCGGGCGCTGTTGATAGTGACCTCTCGCCCGGAGTTTACAAATCCCTGGGTCGGTCAAGGCCATGGGCTGGCGCTCAACCGATTCGGACGGCGTCACGCTGCAGCCATGATCGATCGCATCACCGGCGGCAAGGAGATTCCTGCAGAAGTGCAAAGCGCGATAATCTCTAAGACTGACGGCGTTCCCTTATTCGTCGAGGAGCTGACCAAGGCGGTCCTTGAATCGGGGCAACTGCGCGAGCAAAGCCAGTGTTTTGTGCTGGCCGCGCCGTTGACGGCACTGGCGATTCCATCGACGCTGCAGGACTCCCTAATGGCGCGGTTGGATAGGCTCGGGTCGATCCGGGAAATCGCACAGATTGGCGCGGCGATCGGCCGGGAATTTTCGTACCGTCTGCTGGAAGCGATCTCGCCGATTACCGGAACCGCGCTTAAGGAGGCGTTACACAAACTGGTCGAGTCGGAGCTGGTATTCTCTCGCGCCGCCATAGGTGACACGATCTATGTTTTCAAACACGCGCTCGTGCAGGATGCAGCCCACAACTCGCTGCTTCGCTCCCGCAGACAGCGCATCCATGCGGACATCGCCCGGTCAATTGTCGAGCGCTTTGCTGATAGCAGCGAATCCGCGCCGGCGGTGATCGCCCATCACTACACTGAGGCGGGACTCTCGGAGCCGGCGGCGCACTATTGGCTGACTGCTGCGGAATTGGCCCTGTCGCGGTCAGCTCTTGCCGAGGCCACTCAGCACACCGGGGCCGGATTGACGGCAGCCCGGCAAATCGAAGACGAGCAGGTGCGTCGACCACTTGAACTGGCTCTATTGGTCGCCCGCGCCAACTCGCTGCTGCCGTTCCAGGAAACAGTTGCGGCGTTGACTAGTGCCAAATCACTGCTTGACGCAGGCGTCGGTTCCGACTTGCAACGCTTCTCGGTTCTGCATGGCCTTTGCGCGAGCAGCTATTTCGCGGGGAAGATGGAGGATGCGTTCGCCCTAGCGCGGCAGATTGTAGAGTTTGCGGACCGCCAGGTCGACCCGACATTCAAGTTGGTCGCCTATCGGCTTCTCGGGACGACCCAGGTCCTGACCGGACGTTCTCGCGAGGCTCTGGAAAGTCTGCAGTCGGCTGAAAGATATCGTGACCCCGACCGCCAGAAGGTGTTGAGCTCCTGGTTTGGCATCGACCCCGGCCTGAACGTCCTGTACTGGAAGACAATGGCGTTAGCTCTGCTGGGACAGTACGAGGGCGTCGCGAAATCCAGTGAACAGGTGCGGTCAGAGCTGTTAAATCATGGCAACGCTCACACCGTCGCGGCAGGCAACTTCTACACGATCGTGTGGCCACAATTTCTGTTCGGCAATCTCGACGCTTGCGAGAGCGATGCTGTTGCGCTCGTCACCTATTGCGGCGAACGGAAGGTCGAGCACCTGAAGCGAAACGGCGTTCTATGCCATGCATGTGTGCGAGCCCGGCGCGAGCCAACCGACGAGAACATAGCGACGATCCGTCAGGCGCTCGATTCCAATCGAACGCGCGACGCTCACCTATTCGAGTCAGTGTTCGTCGCGCAGCTTGCCGAATGCCTTCTGAAGGCCGGCAATACGGTGGCAGCAGAGGCTGCGGTGCGGGAAGGTTTCGCCTTCGTTGGCCGGTCGGGCGAGCAGTTCTGGCTGGCTGAACTTCATCGGCTCGATGGCCTGGTGGCACTGAAGCAACCACAGCCGGACCTCTCCCGGGTGGAAACCAGCCTCCTCGCCGCAATGGAGGTTGCGCGGCAGCAGGACGCCCGAATGTTGGAACTTCGAGCCGCGACAGATCTCGCGCGTTTCGCACACGAGGCCAGCCCTGGGCTCTATCCCTGCTCGATGCTGGAGCAACTCCTGGTTCCCTTTGCAGATGCAGAGTTCTCTCGGGACATACGCGACGCTCGCAATTTCCTGGCCTCGCAGGTTTCCGGTGACGTATTGGTAACCACAATGGCAACGAAGCCAGGCCTGCCTTAATGTCGGGAGCGGGATCGCCGCGTTGGGAGCACACCTCGCTGGCGACAAGGCGGGTCATGCTCTGGAGTTTTAGGTAATGCCAATCATCGACTTCTGGTTCTCAATAGGCAGCACCTACACATACCTGTCGGTCATGCGCATCGAGCAGGTCGAGAAGCAGACTGGCGTTCGTTTCGTCTGGAAACCCTTCAATGTGCGGGTGGTGATGATCGAGATGAACAACGTCCCCTTTGTGAACAAGCCGGCAAAGGCCGCCTATATGTGGAGGGACATCGAGCGGCGCTCGCAAATGCGCGGGCTCTCGCCGAAGCTCCCGGCGCCGTACCCTCTAGCGGAGCTGGAACGGGCGAACCGTGTAGCAATCGTGGGGGCAGCAGAAGGCTGGTGTCCCGCCTATGTCCGGGCAAGCTACAGGCGATGGATCGAAGAAGGACTTCCTGCCGGAAATGAGCCGAACATCAGCCAGAGTATCACGGAGGCCGGCGCCGATGTGGAGGATGTGCTGGCACGCGCGGACGCGGAAGAAGCCGTGGCGGGGCTTGTTGACGCGACGAACCAAGCCAAGAGCCTCGGCATTTTCGGCTCGCCGACTTTCGTCGTCGGCAAGGAGATTTTCTGGGGTGACGACCGGCTTGAGGACGCGATCTCTTGGAAGAATCGCCAGGGGAAATAACACCGGTCTATGCGGCGTGGATCATACTCTCACTAGAGCAAAATCTCTCAAACCTGTCGATGGGCGTTCGCGTTCGTCGTCGGGTTCTCTCGCTCCAGCGCAGCAGGCCGCAAACTCGATGCTAGGCGCTATGCGCCAAGCACTTGAATTCATTGAGATCGCCAACCTGTGTGCTAAATAGCGTAGCACAGAAGTATGGAGAAGAACGGCTTTCTAGAGAGCAATTCGGCTGATTTGGCGCACGGCCCAGCAAACAGCTTTCGGCGCCATCCTGGGCTTCAGAGCGCGCTGTATTCCAACAGAGAATTGTTTGGAATTTGAGGGTGGGAGACCGCTACATCGCAAGACCCACTATTGAGGGGGCGTTCTTTTGCTATCGCCGGCATGCGGCCTGACAGCACCCGGGATCCAGCGTCACGAGCTCGAAAGTACGAGTCGGACGATGATGAGGAAGCCGCGTAAAGTCACCCGGGAAGGGGAAGACGTTCTCGTAGGCATATCCGTGGACGTAATACATTCTAGCCACCCGTCAGCACTTTTAAGTCTGCCGCCGACCAGGATCATTGACCGTAGCAGCGAACTGGGCTGCATCAACGGCTCGGCTCTTTCAATGTCGCCGACATCATCCGAGGCCGTGGCGGCAACGATGCGCTGAACGGCGCTGGCACGATGTTACATAAGTCTCGCAAGAACAACCGATTAAGGACCAGCGGAGTCACGAAGAAGCGATATCATGACCCAGCGCAGCTCGATCTACTCGACTGGGCAGCGAGCGCCCGATCGCCAAGATCATGAGCGCCATCCCCGGCACCGCGAAACGGATGTGGAGGGAACGCCACACAAACAACCCGCCGCACATCGTGCCGATGCGGGGGCGGGCATGAGCGTGGCGGCCTTACTGATGCAGCGTGAGCCGATCCATGGGCGCGTTTGCTTCGGCCAACCTAGCCAGCGCTTGCTCGACGTTTTGAGCCGAGGTGTCAGTGCGCTTGATGTGCCGGATCATTTGCCGCGTCAGTCGCGCGAGCCTGGCGGCGCGATATACATCGCCGTATCTCGCAGTTTCAAGGTGGAGGGTCGCGAGCCTCATGGGCGACAATCCAATTGTCTAGCGGTAGAATTCGCGAATCCGCCTTTGGTTCCGCTGTCCGATCTTACGCTCGCAAAGAGCTGGCCGGAGGGCCGTGACGAATGAGAGGCCGGTCCTCACATATTGCTGCGCGGTCTGAGGCGCTAGCCGTGACGACATGGGGCAGCGGCGGATCGGAAGGCTTTCACGGCCCGGATGGTTCAACGTGTGCGAACTCCGTCAGCGCTGGTGGGATCGATCTTCGTCAACCGCGATCTGGCCTCCACCACGCGCCGTTGCGCAGCCCGTATCCTGCTGCACAGCGCGATATTGATGCCGACGCCGCAGTCTTCATCCAGCATTTCATTCGCACGTTTAAGGGAAAGCTGCGCTCCGTTGAGCCGCTGTCGGGCTCTCGCCAGTTCCATATCCAAAAATTCCATTATCCTGCATCCATTGCAGTCCCTTCGATTGGTAAACCGCTTGTGGCCGCCGTTGGTTCCGGCTGGCGCGAGCGTCCAACCCAAGCGTCGATATGGAATCTCCGGACTTGGTTCAGTCGGCGGAGCTGGCTGCAAACTTGCCCGAAACATTCGTTCAACCCTCATGAGGCCATACAACTCCTCCGCCACCCGCACGGCGGGCGCTTGGAGGAGCGACCGAACCGTAGTGATGTTCAAAATGCCGCGTCAACGACATGAGTGTCGTGGCCTTCTGCTTCCAGAACTCGGTGGACCCAGAAGCCATCAAGGCCGGCCCCTTGAATGATGACGAACGGATAGTCGCGGCCGGTTCGGCTACGAGCCTTTGCTTCAACTGAGCGAGGCGGCCAAGAAGCCCGGCAATATCCGCGCCGGGGATGGTATGGCGCGATAACCCGCCAGCTCCCGGCGAATCGAGGTGACCAGCCAGGACTTCTTGCTCAACTCCACCGAAACAAAGATCTCGTCCAGCTCTTTGTGCGCTGCCTTGCTTTCAAAACCACTCGGCGTCGCTGCTGGCGTTCAAGCGTGGCGAACCGCGAGTCTGCTCCATGCTACGCGTGCCGAGCCCTTATGAGGAGGATCGCCGCCGCATCGTCCGGGAGCGCAAGGTGTTGATGGAAGAACGCATCCGGCACGGCAACCGGATCAAGGGTCTGCTCTTCTCGCAGGGCATCACCGGCTACGATCCTTTGCGGCGTGATCGTCGCGATCGGCTGGAAACTCTTCACACCGGCGATGGACGGGATCTGCCCGCAAATATGAAGCGCCAGGTTCTGCGTGAGGTCGACCGAATGGAAATGTTGCTCGATCAGATCAAGGCAGTCGAGGCGGAACGGGACGCCATGCTCGCCGAAGAACGCCAATCGGCGCGTGAAGTGGTTATGCTGTCGAAAGTCGTCGGTATCGGACCAGAGTTTGCGGCCGTGCTGTGGGGAGAGGGCTTGTTTCGGTGCTTCGACAATCGCCGGCAGCTGGCGGCCTATGCCGGCCTTGCGCCGACGCCATGGCAAAGCGGGTCGATCGACCGGGAACAGGGGATCGGAAAGTCCGGAAACCCACGCTTGCGATCGACGCTGCTGGAAATGGCGTGGCTCTGGTTGCGGCACCAGCCCGCCTCGGCGCTCAGCCGCTGGTTCAACGAGCGAGTTGCCCAGAATGGCGGACGCTTCAAGAAGGTGATGATTACCGCGCTGGCCCGCAAGCTGATCGTGGCTTTGTGGAAATACGTCCGCGCCGGCGTGGTGATCGAAGGAGCGTTTGTAAGACCATGACGATCTGACCGCATTCCAGTTCGGCCAGGGCCTGATCAGCCCCGCCGGAACCAGGTGGACGACCGCATTGCGGCATGGCTTTGAACGCCGTCATCGAGACTGGTCTCGTCCTCCTGAGCCCTTGCCGCCGCAGGCGGGATTATGGTGCGGCCGCTCGAGCGGCGACCGGATGTGAGGTTGATACGTGCAAACGCGCGGATCAGGAATGGGCTCAGACCTCAGGTTCATGTGGCGGTAGGGATCGCGCTGCTTGTGCCGAATGCGTGGCTGAAGGGCCGATGGCCAGCATCGTTCTCGAGAGACTGATGCTGAAATCCTCCCTATACGGCCTCTCTACTGGCTGGTCTGGCGCCGGTCGGGCCTCTGCCTGCAACGGCTTCCCCGACCTTCTTCCCCTGCGGCTTTGCCGCATTCCTCGCGGGACAACAAGCTCGGCTGCCGCCGTCCTCCGCTGGCGCTGCGGTCCACAGGATGCAGTCGGCCCGATCGTCGCCTCACGACCGCTATCGAGGCCGCACAGGGCGGCTTCGGCAACCAGTCAGGAGAACGACAATGGCTACCATCGGCAACTTCCAGCAATCGGACAACAACGAGTTCAGCGGCGAGATCGTCACCCTCTCCCTCCAGGCCAAGAAGGTCCGTATCGTACCCGATACGCGCGCCAGCGGCGAAAACGCTCCCAGCCACCGGGTCTTCGTCGGCCGCATCGAAATCGGGGCGGCCTGGTCCAAGCAGTCCAACGAGGGTCGCAGCTAACTGGGTCTCAAGCTCGACGACCCGAGCTTCACCGCTCCGATCTACGCCAACCTCGTCGTGGGCGAGGATGGCCAGGGCTACAGCCTCATCTGGTCACGTCCGAACCGCCGCAACGGCGATTGAGCACCCTTGACAGGACGCCTCGCACCGAGCGGAGCGTCCTCCAGAAACGACCACTCAGCAGCTCAGAGCCACAGCTTGACGAGTGGTCCCTCATGTGAGGCCGCAATGGGCGCGGCCCGAGAAACAGAAGGAACCACCACAATGGCGACGATCGGCACATTCTCCCGCACCGCGAACGGCTTCTCCGGCTCAGTCAAAACCCTCAACCTCAACGTCAAGACAGTGTCGTTCACCCCGGTCGACGGCGACAATGAAAAAGGTCCGGACTTCCGCATCTTCGCCGGCGCCATCGAGTTCGGGGCGGCATGGAAGAAGACCTCGCGCGAGGGCCGCGACTATCACTCAGTCAAGCTCGACGATCCCAGCTTCCCCGCTCCGATCTATGCGAGCCTGGTCGAAACCGACCCCGGGGGCGAGTTCTCGCTCATCTGGTCCCGCCGCGCCGCCGAGTGATCCGAGCTAACACGAAGCCCCGCGCAAGGCGGGGCTTCGCCATGTTCAGGTTCGCCACTGCACCTCTATCTGGTGCAGCACGCTATGCTTTGACGGGTGTTTTGCGCGCCTTCTTCACCGGCGATTTGATTGCCGTGGCAATTGCTGCCGCCGCTGGCGCGCGAGCAGCTCGTTTTGGTTTTTCCGCCGCAGCTGTCGCTGGCGCTGCCGCCTTGCGGCCCAATCCTATTGATTTTGCCAGGGCCGAGCGAGTCGCCGCGTAGTTCGGCGCAACCATAGGATAGTCGGAGGGCAGGTTCCATTTCTGGCGGTATTCGTCCGGACTCAGATTGTAGTGCGTTCCGATATGCCGCTTCAAGGATTTGAACTTTTTCCCGTCTTCCAGGCATATGATGAAATCAGGTGACACTGACTTCTTGATCGACACCGCCGGCTCCAGTTTGGCTGCGGTCGGAGCCACAGGTGTGCCGATCCCTTGCAAAGCGACATAGACATCCCCGATCAGCTTCGACAACTCGCCGACCGGCAACGGATTGTTCGAAACGTAGGCGGAAACGATGTCAGCGGTGATTGATACGAGATCAGCCTGGTCGCTTGGGTCTGGAGAAACGGTCATCGAATTTCCTCTTGTCCAAAGCGCGCTTTGAAAACGGATGGTCTGTCTATTCGCCAATCCAGGCAAATAATTCGTTACTCCGCCAACAAACCTCATTCCGTGTAAATATCAAGCAGGCAAGTGTCGCTGCGATCGTTCGGTCCGGCTGCAGACAAGTTGCCGATCGCGTCGGGGAAGCAGGAAGGCTTTCCCCCTCGCTTCTCCGCGCGCCAAGCGCACAGCCCAACGCAAGCCAGCGCCATGAATCATGGCTCCTGCGTCGCAGGATTGAGCCATGAACAATTGTCGTCGCGACACTCTGTGCCGCGGTCCTGGTCTCGCCCCGGCATGAATTGGCCCTCGCGTGTACCTCTTGTGGGACTCATTCAGGTGGGCTGCACCGCCTCGCGCCGATCGGCAGGATGGATGTTGCTGACATGGCAGCCGGCATGCGCCCGAACGGCTGCCGCCTACTGGCTCAACGAATATCTGATGAACGGCGTGCTGCTTTTGAAGCGCTTGCCACCCCGCAGCTGACAACTCGTTTGACACCACGGCGCCGCGAGCCCATCGAGCCCCTTGCGCATGTCGGTATGACCGAGCGCCAGATGCACCTTCACCCCCGTCGGAACGACGATCATGATGCGTTCTTCCTCGCCGCGAGATGCTGCTGGACTGCATCTGCATTGTGCCGACGGATGCAAAGACGCGCCGCCCGTCGTCCAGTTGGGCTGTCATCACGCCGTCCGGCGGTCGTACGAGATTGCGCAGGGCAGTCAGTACCGGCGGTTCGGTTTCCGTCCCATGGATGAGTGCAACCGTTGCCAATTGCGGCGCCTTGCGAGCGGTCACGCCGAACTGGACACGCCGGCCGAAGGCATGCTGGTGGCCATCCCATGGCGGCGGCAAACCTCCGCCACACTGACGCCGGGCTTCTCCGTCTCCTGCACGATCGCCTGCTTCTGTGCGTCGCTGAAGCGGCGCCGGTTCGACCGCCCGTCAACGGCGGTGTCAAGTGACATTGGCGCCGTACGCAATTAGCAGCGCTGCTGAATTGAGCCCGCGCACTCGGATGCAACAGAGATCGCCAGTCCACTTCGGCCTCGAATTCCTCGGGGACGAGCGCGCCATTTGCGCAGCGCATGGGGCGAAAGTCCGAGCGCCGCGGCATATTCGGCAAGCCCCAACCCGCTCCAGTTCATCGCCTCCACATGCTTGCCCCAGAACGCCTGCAGGGCAATCGGACCGGTGTCCGTACGCACGCTGTAGCGGTAGCGGCGCGGGCTCTTGCGTCGCTTCGGCGGCCCTTTCTTGCCCCGCTTTTCCGGCTTTTCCTGGCGCAATTTCCGCAGATATTCCGCACGTTTGCGCCGATCTTCCGGGCTCACCAGATGGCGCACTCACAGCTCAAAAGTCTTCGTCGAAAGCTTGCGCCGGCGGCAATATTCCTCCGCCTCAAAACGGCCCGATACCAGGTCGCGTCATGCGTCGACCAGCACGGGTTGTTGGCCTTGTCCCAGGAACGTTGAGGCACCGCCGGAAATCTCTCAATAGCAAGGAACGTCACATGTTGCGAGATTGCACGACCCGAAAGATGTGCAGGATCCGGACGGTTACCGAGGGTGGTGGGGGACAGCGAGGGTGGTGGGGGACAGCAAGATAAAGCGAGCTGGCGCTCGCCCTCGCTTCGCTCGTAAGTGTGTGTCTGCACATTGTTTTTTCCGGCACATGCGGACACCGGGAGGCACCACGCGAGGTGTGGCGGGTGCCGGTTGGTCCGCTATCCTGCTGATCTGAAAAGTAAAGGTGCGGTGCCCGGGCGATGTGCGATCCGCCGTTTATACGCCACAGCAAGTCTTTGCGCTCCATAGCACGCTCAGCGTTCCGGCCGTCTTGAAGAGCGAATCCCGACGCCCGATGCTGCCGTCATGGCAGATCGTGACAGCGACCAATTCCAGGTTCGCACCGGCCGGACGCGGCGTAGCGGCGCGCCGGTCAATTCTCGCACGCTGCCCTTTGTGCGCCAGGTCGAGATTGCCATCCGCAAGCAGGGCGGCAATCCCTATCGCCTCGGTGCAAGCAGCGGTGCCGGAAAGGGGAGTGGCCGCTTCAACGCCCGCGGCCGCGGCGGCAAGCTGGCAGCAGAGTTGCCAAGGGATGGTGGCGGTTGGAAGCAGGACGGCAATGGCGTCCGCTTTCGCTCCCGCCGCGTCGTCGTGAAGGCGCGCGTCGTCAAGTTGCCAGGACGAGGCAAGGGGACCACCGGGCGCGGCCAAAAGTTCGTGACGACCAGCAAGGCCGTCGATGCGCATCTGCGCTATCTTCAGCGCGACGGCGTCACCAGAGACGGCGAGAAGGGCAGGGTGTACTCGGCCGTCGAGGACGAGGCCGACGGCAAGGCCTTCGTCGAACGCGGGCGGGGCGACCGGCATCAGTTCCGCTTCATCGTCGCGCCGGAGGATGCCGCGGAGATGGAAGACCTGCGGTCCTTCACCCGCGATCTCATGCGGCAGATGGAGACCGACCTCAACACGCGCCTCGACTGGATCGCCGTCGACCACCACAACACCGGTCATCCGCACACCCATATCCTGGTGCGCGGCGTCACCGATGACAGCAAGATCCTGAACATCGCCGGCGACTACATCGCCCATGGCATTCGTCACCGGGCAAGCGAGCTGGTCGAACGGAACTCGGCCTGCAAAGCGAGGTCGAGGTCGCCCGCAAGCTGGCCAACGAAGTGGGTGCCGAACGGCTGACCCGGCTCGACCGCATGCTGATCGCCGAACAGCACGAGCACGATCTTGTCGACCTCCGTCCCAATGCCAGCGACAGCTACACCATTTCCAGCAACCGCTACCTGCTGATCGATCGGGCAAAGAGACTGCGGCACTTCGGCCTGGCGAGCGAGATCGAGCCCGGCCGGTGGTTGATCTCCGACAAAGCCGAAAGCACGCTGCGCGCGCTTGGCGAGCGCAACGACATCATCAAGACCATGCACCGGGCACTCGAGGAGCACGGCCTCGCCGATGAACGGGGCGCGGCGCAATATGTCATGCACCGCCAGACCATCACCGAGCCGGTCGTCGGCCGTGTGCTCGCCAAGGGTCTTGCCGGCGACGAGATGAGCGATAAGCTGTCGCTCGTCATCGATGGCGTCGACGGGCGAACGCACTATGTCGAGACCGCCGATGCGGCAAAGCTCGAAGACATCCAGCGCGGCCATATCGTAGCGCTTGATCCGATCCCGCCGAAGGAGGAGCCGCGTGCCGCCGACCGCAACATCGGCGTCGCAGCCGGCGAGGATGGCATCTATCGGCCGAGCAGGCACCTGGAGGCGATCCGGGAAACATTTTTGCAGCAGGGCAAGGACCCGGACGCCTTCGTCCGCTTCCATGTCCGCCGTCTCGAAGCGCTGCGCCGGGCCGGCCATGTCGAGCGCATCGACGAAGACCACTGGCGCATTCCGGAAAACTTGCCCGAGCGCGGCATCGCCTACGATGGCCAGAACCGCGCAAAAGACTTCTCCGTCCGCGTGCTTTCGACGCTCGATCTCGACGCGCAGATCGGCAGCGACGGCGCCACCTGGCTCGACCGGGAGCTTACGGCCAGAAACCCTGTGCCGATGGTCCGGTCAGGCTTCGGCCTTGACGTGGACAACGCGCTCGACAAACGGGCTGCCCAACTCGTCAGGCTGGGCCATGCCGCACGCGACGCGACGAGCGGGACAATCACCTTCTCGCGCGACCTTGTAGCCACGCTGGAGCGCCAGGAGGTTACGCGGGTCGGCAAGGAAATGGCCGCTGCGCGCGGCCTTACCTTCGCGCCCGTCCAGCCCGGCAATCATGTCGGCGGCACGCTGCTTGGCCCCGTCAGTCTTGCGAGCGGGCGCTTCGCCATGCTGGACAATGGTCTCGGCTTTCGGCTCGTGCCCTGGCAGCCGATGCTCGACAAGCGCATCGGCCAGCACATTACCGGCTTCGTGCAAAACAGCGGCGGCATCGACTGGAGCTTCGGCAGAAAACGCGGAATCGGGATGTGAGCGCGCTCATCGGCGGGGCACTCTTGGCTCTTAACAATTCCCGGCAACGCTTAGCCAAGCCTATTGCCAAACAGTTGTCAGATGCGGGGTCTTAAACGGATACCATTCTCGGATAAGAACTCGATTCCGGCCCTCTCGAACGCATGCCTTATACTTATGAGGTTGTTGGCGATCGGAATGCGCGCCCCACGCTCAAAATCCGCAATCGTCTGCCGAGCCACATTTGCGGCTTTAGCTAGTTCGTCTTGGCTCCACCCAAGCATCGCCCGAGCGCCGCGACACTGCTCTATCGTTAGCGCACTTTCCATGGGCTACAATCCGATTGACGGTCAATCAATTTGTATGATGAGCTTCCCTAAGCCGGCCGAGCTGAGCGCTGACACGCTTAGCCCGACCTAACCACAGCCAAGCTGTTAGGAGCTCGGGTCATGGCTTCTCTATTCGGCGGCTTGGGGTCAAGCGCTTTTGTCATTTTCTGCCTTACCAGCTTCTGACATCATTCGCGGGTTCGTGCTTCTCTCCGGGATCGGCCCATTGGCCCTCCCTTGATGGGATTCAGAGAATAAGGCGGAACAATCTGATTCGCGTCCTGGCCAGCATGACATGACCGGTGCGCCCATGATCGCGAACTCACCTCATCCTTCGTCCCGCGAAGGACGTGCTTCCGCGCTGGGCGGAACTCTCTACCTCTTCTTCCCGGCCTTTTGTCACACGGCTGACGCCATGGTTTCCCGCGTCCAGCGGAACTCGCTGTTGTCCAGCCACATGCGGTGCATGACGACCGCCAGGCGACGTGCGAGCGCGACTATCGCCCTGCGCAAGCCGCGCCGCTTGGCGACGTTCATCGCCCAGGCCTTCAGCCATGACCATTTCTTCACGTGCGTCAGCATGACTTGGGCTGCTTCATAGAGCAATGTTCGCATCATGCCGTCCCCGCAGAGTGAGATGCCTCCAACGCGCTTGCTTTCGCCGGACTCGTCGAGCTTCGGTGTCAGCCCCAGGATCGGCCCTACCGCCTTGGAGTTTCTGAACCGTTGTGGAATGTCGATCGTCGCGGTGTACGCGAGCGCCACTATGGAGCCGACACCAGGGACCGTCATCAAGCGCCGGCAGGTAGCATCGCCCCTGGCGATCGCCAGCACTTGTCTGTGCAGGTGCGCAAATTCCTCGCGCAGCTTCCGCCTGGCGGCCAGCAGTGGCTCCATGATCTGTTCGAGATCGAACTCACGCCTGTCCACGGGATCCTCTTGGCCGATGGTGAAAAGTCCTGAAAGTGTGAGGAGCTTAGGCGGCCTCAGCCCTATGGATCAGATTCATGATGCCCTCGCTCATGCCGGCATAGGATCCGTCATTGATTAACTGGCCCTGAAGCCGGTAGTCGTTCATGACCAGAATCCTGTCAGCGAGCAGGATCATTTCGGGCATGTCGCTCGTGATCAGCAAAATGGCAGTGCCGTTGTCGGCAAGTTCTCGCAGCAAATCGTGCAGGTAAGCCTTGGTCTTGATGTCGATGCCGACTGACGGCTCGTCAACCAGCAAGATCTTGACGCCTGCTGCCAGCCATTTGGCGACGCTGATTTTCTGCTGATTGCCACCCGAAAGGTTGGCCACCGTCTGCGCGAGGCTGGGTGTTTTCACCTCAAGCTTCTCGATGTATGGCGTTACCTTGTGTCGCACGAGGCGGTCGGTGAGGAATCCGAGAAGTGCCGAAAGGGGGCGCCACACTGCAATTCCAGCATTTGACAGCACCGAATGCATCAAGACCAGACCTTCGCCCTTTCGATCTTCGCTGACGTATCCCACACGATGCGTGTGGATGGCTTCGCCGACCGACCTGATCTTAACCGGCTTCCCGTCGATCTCGACGGTACCAGCCGTCAGCGGAAACTGACCCAGGATGCATTTTGCAAGCTCGGTCCTTCCGGCGCCCACGAGGCCATAGAGGCCCACAATCTCGCCTTGTCGGACATGCAGATTGACGTCCGAATGGCCTAAAGATGTTTCAATGTTCTTGAGCTCGATGGCCGGAGGAGCCCCAGTCGAGTTGCGCTCCCGCCAGCCGCCTTCACCCTCGGCCCGGCCGATCATCAATCGGACAATGTCTTGCCGCCCCAGGCCCTCCATTGGCCGGCTTTCACAGGCATTCGACCCATCCCTCAGCACTGTGACGCTGTCGCAAAGCTCCTGCGCTTCTTCCAGCTTATGGCTGACAAATAGCAGGCTGGCGCCTTGGTCTCGCAGCTTTCGCAAAAACGAGAATAATAGATCAGTTTCACTCGAGGTAAGTGATGCGGTTGGTTCATCCAGGAGAAGCACTCGCGAGCGCAGAGACAAGGCCTTGGCGATTTCGACCAGCTGCATCTTGGCGACGCTAAGGCGCGATACCGGGGTTCTTGGGTCGATGTCTAGGCCGAGGGCCTCAAGCCAACGCGCGGCCTGCTTGTTCAAGTCGGCATAGTCCACCGGCTTTAGCAACGAAGCCCCAAGTTGCTCGAGATGGATATTTTCCGCAACAGAAAACCTCGGGATAAGATTCCGTTCTTGATGTACGACGCCAACACGATGAGCGATGGCCTCGCGCGGCGAGCCGAAATGAACCTCTTGGCCCTCCAGGATGAGGCGGCCGGCATCGGGGTGGTGAACACCGGTAATGATCTTGATAAGCGTTGACTTCCCTGCGCCGTTTTCGCCGAGCAAAGCATGTATGGAATGAGTTTTAAGTGTCAGGGAAACGCCCTTTAGGGCCTTTACGCCTGGAAAGGACTTCTCAATGCCCAGAGCCTGGAACGCTATCTCGCTCGCCATTTCAGAGCCTCTTGAGATTTCGTGACAAACGACTTTCGCGAAAACGATTGGCGCCGACTGCCGCCAAGATCATTGCGCCCAGCACGACCTGCACGAGGAACGGGTCGATGTCGAAAAGCACTAGGGCTTGTGTGATTATTGCAACGATCACCACCCCGAGCAGCGTAGCGGGCACGCTGATGTGTCCGCCGGCCAAGACCGCGCCGCCGATCACGGGCGCGGCAAAAGACAAAATTAGCCAGTCGTCGCCGATCGTCGGTTGACCCATTTGTAAACGGGCAACAAGGAGAAGACCGGCAAGCGCTGCAAGAAACCCCGAAAGGGCGTGCGCGATGACAACTGTATTTGCAATCGATATTCCCGACAATTCTGCGGCATGTTGATTGCCGCCGACTGCCAAAATAAACCGCCCTATGGGTTGCCGATTAAGCATGAACCACAAGGCTAGCCCGACAGCCATGGTCGGGAGCATCAACCAAGGAATGATCCCGAAGATCGCGCCCTGTCCGATGGATTTCACGCCGTCTGAGATATCATAAAAGGGTTGGGCATGTGTGATGCCCAAATTGATGCCCTTGTAAACGGACAGGCTGGCGAGGGTAATTACGAACGCCGAAATGCCAGTTCGGGCGATCAGAAATCCGTTTATTACGCCGCATATGACCCCGAGCGACAGCGCGGTTAAGGCGGCAAGGGATGCGGGCACGTGCCACGCGTCCATCATGCCGGCGAAAACAATAGCGCAAAGACCGCCGATAGCCCCGACAGACAAATTCATCTGACCGATAGCGATGATGAGCATTTGCGAAAACGCGATCAGGCCATTTACTGCAATTGCGAGCAGCAGCACCTGAATATTCAATGGCGATAGGAATGATGGGTTGAAGCCCCCCACGATCGCAACGGCGACGATCGTAACCAGCAGCGGCCCAAACCAGTCGCTCCGCACGGCGTTGGCGAAGGAGCCGTTCATGCCATGTTCCTCCGGGCCAGAAAGGTTCGGCGTGTTTTGTCCATCAATACCGCAGCCAGCAAAAGCAGACCCAAAAAGCTCTGAATCCAGAAATCGCCCAGCTGTAATAGAAGCAAACCACTAGTCAGCATCGTCACCAGAAACGCACCTAGGCACGTCCCCAGCACCGATGCCTTGCCGCCCGCCAAAAGTGTTCCCCCCAACACAGGACCAAGGAACGCGATGAGCAGCCAGTCCTGTCCGAGTTGTCCCGCCATTGATGGGATCGCCGCTCCATTGCGTGCGACTAGCATCAGAGCCGCGCAGGCGGCGAGCGCGCCAGACAGCATGTGGCAGTATATGAAGATGCGCCCGACATTTATGCCGGACATCTCCGCCGCTTCGGGCTTGGCGCCAGCAGCCAGCATCTCCCGCCCAACCGCTGTCAAATTATAAAGATATCCTAGAACCAATGCAGCCATGAGGCTAACCAGGAGGAGCGGAGAGAAAAAACCCAACAGCTTGATGCGTCCGAACGCTGCAAAGACGGGTGGCAGAGCGCGATAGGATTCTGCACGCGTCAGGAAGATCATTACGCCGAAGAAAATGCTCATTGTCGCGAGCGTGATGATGAAGCTGTGCAATCCGGTGCGAACGGAAGTCCATCCGTTGATAAAGCCCAGCAAGGCGCCAAGGGCCACGGCTGAGAGAATTGCGAGTGGCCACGGAAGCCCGACGACCTCAATGAGATAGCCGCAAGTCATTGCGGCACAAACGCCGATCGCCCCTACAGCAAGGTTCAACCCCCCAGTTATAACGACGACCATCATGGCCAAGCCGATCATGATGTTGACGGCTGCGATACGACCGAGGGTGAACAAATTGAAGGCCGAAAAGAAACCCTCTGTTGTGAATTTGAAGCCCAGCGCAAAGACCACAATGAGGGCAATGAGCCCAAACTCATTGGTCAGATAGAATCGCGTCTCGGTGGCATTCCTGCGCGGCTTGCCGACGATGTCGCCACTGGGACCCTTCGCCGGCACATCTGAATAAGACATGGTTTCGCACCTTCAATGGCTAGGCTGCCATCTTATCAGGCCTGGCTCTGGGTCACGACAGACACCGTGCAATTTGGTTGGACGACCGCCGGGTCTGCTTGAACGCAGCCCGGCGGCATTGGCGGAAGTCTCGTTACTTGCAGGTCAGATAAGTCGCCTGGAAGGTTTCAAAGAGCTTCTTGGTCGTGTCGCGCATGGCGTCAACATAAGTGTCGATTTTGTCGGCCGCGACATAGACGGTTCCCGAGTCGATGAACTTGTCAGTGAGGGCATTCTTCTTAAAAGGCGCATCGGTCTTGACCGCGCAACCCGAACGAAGCTTGTCGAGAACGAAAGTGCCGATATAGCCTTGGCCATACGGATTCTGCAGCATTGTGCCATTCACAAAGCCATCCTTGATGGCCTTCAACACAACTTGATCGTGATCAATGGCTACCATCTTGATCCGCTTGTCGCCGATCTTTCGGACTGCGTTCGAGGCTACAACCGCAGGGACCCAAGCGGTCGTGATGATGCCATCGACGTCGTTGGCGTGAGCTGCCAGGTAGGCATTAATCTTTTCCTCGGCTGGCTCGGGCGCATCAATGTCAGCGATGACCTGGACGACCGTTGCGCCTTCTTCCTCCGCCGCTTTTTTGACGGCGTCGATGCGAAGCTGGGTATTCGGATCAACAAGGAAGCCGGTGAAATGAGCAATGCGCTTCTTGGTGCCCGTCAGTGTTTTCAAAAGCTCCTTGGTTCCAATGTATGCTGAATTGCCAGTGTCGGTGCCGAGGCAGAAGGTTGCTGAAGAAGGATCCTTGAAGCACCCTGCGCCGCCGATGACAGGCGCGCCATTGGACACGAGCTCGTCGACGGTACTGACCGATCCGACGGGGTCACCTGGGAAAATCAGAAAGCCGTTATAACCCTGGGTCAAAAGGCTCTCGAGCAGCTGGTTCTGCTGGCTGAGTTCCCACTTTTGCGGCACCTTATAGTCTGCTGCGGCCAGGCCAAAATCCTTGGCAGCATCCTTACCAGCTTGCTCCCACGCCGCGAAGTAGGGGTGCGGACCTCCGGGAACCAGCGCAATTTTTGAATCTCCAGCGGCGAAGGCGGACCCCACGCCTATTGCGGATACCAGTCCAATCGCGAGCACGCGACGCAAATAGTTCGACATCAAAACTCCTCCCGTTGAGAGCGCCGCCTTCCCGCTTAAAATTGTCGAGACCGCCAGCGCAAATGCCTTGCATTCACCGCAGAAGTTCTAGTACACTTGTATACAAGGTGCAACTGCTTTTTTGTTGATGGCATTTCTCGGAGGACATTGTGCAAGAAGGCGAGCGGAACGCGATATCGCGTTTCGACCAGAATGGAGCGAAAGCCATGTCTTCCGGATTGGCTGAACTAGACGTGTTTTTGAACCGGCGCAGTTCGGCGAGTGAGCAAATTTACTCCGTCCTGCGCGAGGCAATCGTGCGTGCGAAGCTCTTGCCGGGCGAATCGATTAGTGAAAACGCGGTGTGTCGCCAGTTCAATGTGTCTCGCACACCTGTGAGGGCAGCGATCCAAAGATTGGCCGAAGACGGACTTGTAAGTGTCTTTCCGCAGCTCGGCAGTTTTGTTTCGCAAATTGATATCGTCAGCATCCAAGACAGCCATTTTGTCCGCCGTTCTCTGGAAACTTGCCTTCTTCGCGAAGTTGCGCCGCGTTGGACGCCAGCGATGAGCGCTGAAATGCGTTCACTGGTGGCGGCTCAAGAACGGAGTATCGCTGAGGGCGATATTGACGGATTTCACGACAATGACGAGAATTTTCACCAATTGTTTGCGTCTTTCGCGCAGCGACCGGGAGTTTGGACGACCATCCACGCTGCTAAAGCCAAGCTGACTCGCTTTATTCGTTTCTCCGGCAATGCCGCACGGTTTGCGGTTGTGCTGCAGGAGCATTTGGCAATTCTGGATGCGCTGGATGCCAATGACGGACCCGGTGCGGAAGCCGCATTGGTCGCCCATCTCGATAAAATCTTTGTCCTTTTCGACGCGCATGCGTCGGAGACACGTCATGCCGCGGTCTGACCAAGCAATGGAGAATTCCCGCTTGCAATCGCTAGAAGGAAAAACCGCTGTCGTAACTGGAGGCGCAGGCGCTATCGGCTCCGCAATCGCAGTGGAACTGGCGCGCGCCGGCGCTCAAGTAGCAGTCCTGGATCTGCTCCCCAAGGCCGCAGAGGCGCTGGCGTCGCGGATAGGGCATGGCGCCGTTGCCGTCGGTGTTGATCTGGCAGTTGAGAGTTCAACGCGCGCGGCGGCGGAGAAGGTTCTTCAGCACTTCGGTTCGGTCGACATTTTGGTCAACAATGCTGGCATTCTGTCGAACCACAAAATGGCAGATACCTCGATCGAGGAATGGCGAAGGGTCAACATAGTCAACGTAGAAGCCGCATTCCTTCTCGCCCAGATATTTCTTCCAGGGATGCGGTCGAAGCGGTGGGGTCGGGTGGTCAATATCTCCTCCTATGCCGCCAAAAGCGGAGGCTTGACCGCAGGGACGGCGTATTCAGTTTCGAAAAGCGCGATGATAGGGTTGACCTTTTCGATTGCCCGCGAGACCGCTGGCCAGGGCGTAACCTCGAATGCAATTGCCCCCGCCTACGTAATGTCGCCGATGGTTTCCGAACAGCTCAACGACGAACAGCGCGCGGCCCAGCTTGCTCAAATCCCGGTCGGGCGATTTTGCGAACCTCAAGAAGTCGCCCACACCGTTTCATTCCTCGCGTCACCTCTAGCCGGGTTCATCACGGGTGAGGTTATCGACATGAACGGTGGTCTCCATTTCGATTGAGCTGCATACAATGGAAAATCGTCGTTCTTACGCCAATTTGGCGCTCGCATCAGCCGGTGTCCAAATTCATCGGTACGATCGACGGAGTGTGACGCCCGGAATCGTGCATCTCGGTATCGGCAACTTCCACAGGGCCCATCAGGCAATCTATACGGTGATTGCTTGGCCGCGGGACAACTCGATTGGGGCATCATTGCAGCCTCCCCCGGAGTTCGGACACGCGGGACGCGCTTGCTCCCCAAGATGGTTTGTACACAGTTGTCAGTCGTCAAGATGAACAGACGAGCCTTCGGATAGTCGGTTCTATCGGCCATATTCTTGTCGCACCGGAGGGCCCCGCTCAGCTGCTGGAGGCGCTCTTTGACCCGCGGATCAGGATCGTGACTTTGACAGTCACCGAGAAGGGCTACACGGTCATCTCGGGCGGCGGCTCCGGCCACGAGCCGGCCCATGCCGGTTTTGACGGTACGACGGCTTCACTGTTGCCGGCAGCCGTCCGGTAGTTTGTTCGCATCTGCTTGGCGGGCCTCCGTCACGCCCCACCGTCCAGTGGGCTATCGAGTTCGTGCCTTCAAGACGCGTTAACTAGAAGCTGAACGTCTGCACGACGCGGGCCTGACATTTAGGTCAAGGAACACTGTCCGGTTCTGTGTAAGTTTTCGGATGCCGTTCGGCGATAGAGATAGCTCTCGGAAAGGCCGAGGCGGCGGCACGACTGGACGGCTGGTGATGAATGAAGCGCGGTGCTGTCGCAAATTGCAGCCGTCGTCTTCACAACAGCACGCTCCCACGGCTTCAAGGTCCAGCGGTCGCCGAGTTCCAACCGCTTGCGGACCCATTGGGGTAGGATCTCGACGGCCGCCTTCAGAAGCGGCCGCTGAAGGGGTCGAGCAACTCCCGGCAAGGCGGGAACTTCTTCCATGATCTGCAGGAACTCCGAGACGATCGGCGACGCGACGAGTCTTTGCCTCATCACGTCGAACAGCGCGTAAAGCTCGGCCTGAGACGTGGGCGCGCCGACCGCACCATAGAGAAGCGCCACGGGGCGAGCCTCAGCAAACATCGCGTCCCGTTCGAAAAAATGCAGACGATGCACATAGGTGTGATAGGCCTCCATGAAACCAAACGCGGCCGTCGCTTGCACCCAGTCCAGCAGCTCCGGGTCGGTGGCGTGGTATGGCTCGCCTTCGCTGGTTCGACCCGAAACGCGCCCATGCATCCTGACCACATCTTCAATCATGGCCTTAGCCTTGGATCGGGGGCCGTAGACCGTGACCAAAGCAGCGAGGCCCGTACGCTGCAATCGTCGGAGCGCGAGGGAGCGGAAGCTGCTGTGCTGCCAAATGGCGTCGCGAACCCGCGGCTCTGCCAATTCGAGCAGCACCGCCGTTACCCCGCCGATGAACAGCGCAACAGGGTTCTTGAAAATGCGCCAGGTTACGGAATTGGGTGGTAACAGCGCCGGCTCGCCTTCCGGAGTCGAGAAGTCCATCTGAGATCCGAGCCGCTGGCGCATGAACGACTGGGCAAGAGTGTCCACACGACGCTCAAGCGGGCGAGGCAGAGAAATGATGCCCGAGTTGCGAAACATGGTACGCCTCGAACTACTGAGAATAGCAAGCGTTAGACCTGTGGCTGGCGGATGCAATATGCACGAACGTCTTTGGTCTTCCCGTTGTTCCAAATCATCCTCGCGCGAAGCCGATGAACCCTGCTTGATCTGCCCTGTTGCCGATGATGATGGAGCAAGGCTCGGGCGTGGTCATCCATGTCACCTCGATCCAGCGCGAGCTTCCGCTCCCGGCATCAAAATCAAGAGCACGAGTGAATCACGCCGCGGATAAGTCGCGCGCGGATCATCATTTCAGGCGCGCAAGCTTCGCCTGCCTATGTGTCAATCGTCGCCCGCAGCCATTGCGTGATGGCATCGAAAGCGATTGGTTTTGTCGTATCGACATCAAAGAGCGGTCCACGCCGCAGCGGCTCGGCGCGCTTGGCCAGCTCGATCAGCTCGGGGACATAGGCCGCCCCGGGGTGGCCAGCGGGACGCTGGTCGAGCCGTGCGCGATAGCGCTCGGCAAGAACCTCGCCGGGTGCATGACACCAGATTTCGGCGGTCCGCTCGACACCAGCCCTTCGCAGGTGATCCTCGAGCACCTGGCGCGGCTGGAAGCCGAACCAGGCATCGACGACAACTGTTGTGCCCGCGGGAGCTTCGCCGACGACCGACCAGATGGCTTCATAACTGGCGCGACCGAGCGAGCGGTTGAATTCACGATCGCCGCCGCCGAGCACTTCGAGGAACGGGTTCTTAATGGTATCGAGCGTAAGCAATGGCCACCCTAGGCGGTCGGCGATACCGCGCGAGACCGTGCTTTTGCCGCTGGCGGGGATGCCGTTGACGAGCACGGCGCGCTGGCCGGGCACGGCACGCCGGCCCGGGTTGAGTCCAGCGGATGGCGAGGTCACCGGCGAGGCCGTAACCGCCGCCTGCCCTGCCAGCGCTTGCAGACCGGCGCCGATGACGCCGGCGTCGTCGCCGAGTTGCGCCGGTTCAACAGGGCATTGGTACCAGGGAGCCAAGGCCGGAGCCTTGGCAAGCGCCTGATGGGCCGCCTGGCCAAGTCCGCCGCCGAGCAGCACCAGATCGGGGGCGAACATCGCCACCGCTGTATCGATTGCCGCACGCAACGGTCTGGCCCAGGCTTCCAGTATCCCGCGCACCGGCGTGTCGCCGCTCGCATCCCGGGCGAAAAGCTGATCGACCGAGATATCCGGACCGAGGCCTGCGCGTGAGATGTGACGGCCAAGTGCTGTACCGGAGCTGGTGGTTTCAACGCAGCCGCGCCGGCCGCAGACGCAGGCTTCGCCTGATATGTCGACAGTGATATGGCCGAGCTGCCCCGCCGTCCCCTTGCCGCGGACGATCTGCCGGTCTTGAGCCACGGCACCACCAATGCCGGTCCCGATGGTGAACATGACGATGTTTTCGTGACCCATGGCGGCGCCTCGAGCCATCTCGGCGACCAGTGCCATGTTGCAATCATTGTCGATCACGACGGGCTTGCCCGCCAGGTTTTCCAGCCGTTGCGCCGGGGAGACCGAGGCGAGGTTGACATAGCCTCCGGACAAGACGGCGCGACGCCGCGCATCGACGCGTCCCGGGACGCCGATGCCGATGGCGGCAACCTCCGGAGAATCGAGCCGGCGCACCATCTCGGCGATCCGGGAGAGCATGAGCGCCGGGTCCGGCGCGCTCTTTTCGGACATGCGGTCAAGGATTTCGCCTGTGCCGGAAATGCGGGCGGCGCGCAGATTGGTGCCGCCGATATCGATCCCGATGGCCATCGAACTATGAGGCATGACGTCCCGTGTGTGCCCGGTGTGAACGGCGAATGACTAAGCGGCTTTCTGCCGGTAGTTTCCGATCACGGCCTGAAGCTCGTGCAATCTCGACACTGCGATGGTCTTAAGCCTTTCCCGCTGAATGTCACGGTCCAGCGAGATGCAGTCCTTCCACAGCGACCGGCCGGCGATCACGCCTGACGCGCCGTTCTTCATCGCGATCTCGACCTGGCCCAGGAACGTTGCGTGGTTGACGCCGGCGGAGAGGACCGCCCATGGCACCTCGCCAGCCATGCTGCTGATCCTGGCGCAGGCTTCCGGCGTTCCGGGATAAGGAAGCTTGAGCACCTTTGCCCCGCATTCCAGCGAAATCCGAGTGCCCTCTTCGACAAGCCAGGGGATCTTGGCCGTATAGTCTTCAAGGCTTTCGCCTTCGAGTTGATAGGTCAGGAATTCGACGATGAGCAGCAGGTCCTCTTGCCCGAAGTCGGCGATGCACTGGCGCAGAATGGCGACGTTATACTCGTTCGCCTCCGGTCTGTCGGCCCTGAGATAGACCATGATCTTGCCGCCGGTGCCACCGAGTTCGCGGACGCGGCGCGCGTCGATGTCGGGAACGAGGCGCGACAGCCGGTAGCCGGCGGGCGAGACGTCGAAGCCCGAGGCATCGAGGCCGATGAGCAGAGCCGTATCCCGGTTCAGCACCCCTTCATCGACAACCCGCGGCACCGCGCAGAGCGGGTCGAGCAGCACGCAGGATGCCTGACTGGCGAGGTATCGCGTGATGTCCTCCTTGGTGTCGCCGAGCATGTCGTTGGTGATTTTGGCCTGTTCGGCAGGGTCCGACGCCAGCAAGGTCCGCATGCCGCCGCGCTGGTCACAGGCGATGGCCATCATGGCCCCGTCCTTGCCGCATATCTGCTGATAGCCGCGTAACTCCGCCGTCGTCATCTTTGTCATGGTCTTTTGTCCGATGTTGGCGCCCATTCACCAGGGCGCAGATCCGTGGAACAAGAAATGTTCAGTTTTTACCTGCCTGCCGGCAGGAAGGTTTGCCGCTTTGATGCGCTATCGAACCGAGAAATCTGGCTTGGCAGCAACGTTCGGTGGAAACGAACCCAAGTTGCGAGTCTGCCGGATTTGCGCGATAACTCCCATCGGTTGATGGGTCTGTAACACATTGCTGAAAGGAATTGCAAGCTGTCTGTCCCTCCCACACAAGATGCGGCCGCATCGCGGACGATGCTGCATACGGTCGCCAAAATGCACTACGAGGCGGAGATGTCGCAGGTCGACATTGCGCGCCGGCTCGGTGTCTCCACCGCCACCATATCGCGTTTGCTGCAGCGGGCGAGAGCAGAGGGCATCGTGCGGATCGAGGTTCTCGATCTTGTGACGCCCGAGGACATCACCAGGCAGTTGATTGACGGGTTGGGGCTGCGCGACGCCGCGGTTGTCGAAACGCCGGCAGCCGGAGCGCTGACGGCGCTCGCCGCACCGCTCGGCGCCTTGCTCAAGCAAGCGGAACTGACGGCCGGCTCGGTGGTTGCCGTCGGCTGGGGGCGAGCCATCCGCGAGGTGATCCGGGCAGGCCTGCCGCGCATTCCCGGGGTCCTTACCGTCGCTGCCACCGGCGGCATGCAGCAGCAGGCGGCGCATTTCCAGATCAACGAGTTTGTACGGCTGGCCGCCGAAGAGTTCGGCGGGACGCCGCATTTCATCCATGCGCCCTATCTGCCGTCCACCGAATTGCGTCAGGTCTTCCTTGGCGATGCGGCCATCCGCGACAGCGTCGCGCTTTGGGACCGGACCGACGTTGCGATCGTCGGCATCGGCCTGCCCCATGCCATCAATCCGCCCGAGGCGAGCGCGGCCACACTGAGCGAACAGGCCCTGTTTCATGCGGCTGGAGACGTCATCCGCCATTACTTCGACGCCGAAGGCACCCTTATCCCGTGGGAAGGGGAGGGCCGGATGATCGCAATGTCGCCGGCCCAGCTTCGAACCGTCCCCTTGGTCATCGGCGTTGCCGCCTCGCCGGAGAAGGCGACGGCCATCATCGGTGCCGTCCGCGCGAGACTCATCAATGCCCTGATAACGGACACGAAAACGGCGCAAGCCATCCTCGTGGCTCTCGTGCCTCGATAGAAGGCGGACACCATGATGCGCGACATCGGCGCGCCTGATCAATCCTGAACCGATCGACGCCACGCGGTCCGGGAGCCTGGGGCCCCGAAATCACCTGTTGTCTCGTCAGGGACTTGGGGGCAATAGCCGTGCGGGCCCTGCGGAGCAGACAGATGTTGTCCGGTTTGAAAAGCGTTCCGGCCAGGGAAGTACCGGTTGCAATTTCTTTCAGCAAAGTGTTACAACCTGCCGCTAGGCGCGCATGCGCGCCGAGCGGCGCAGTTCTCTGGACCTTGCGGATGCGAGGAAACGGGACTGCGGGCAGCAGGGCTGGTCGGTTTCGACTGGCTGATCTAATGACTGGGCGCCTGGGAGGAGCTGCCCGTAACAGCAAGCAGGCGAAACCCGTTTTCCGGCCGTCAGCGCATTTACGATTCGTAGCCTGAACAGATTGACGGCCATTCCCGATATCAATCGCAACGGCAAATCTGCCAACATTATGAGGAGGATGTTATGAAGAAGATTGTTGCCGCCCTGGCGGCTCTCGCCATCTGCGCAACGGCGCTGATCACGCCCGCTTTGGCGCAGGACAAGAAGTTCACCATTGCTCTCGTTCCGGGCCTTACCACCGACGGCTTCTACATCACCATGCGCAAAGGCGCTCAGGCGGCGGCCGATGCCCTTGGCGTGACCCTGGTGTTCCAGGGCGCTTCGGATTTCAATCCGGTAACGCAAGTCCCCGTGCTTGACGCGGTCATCGCCAAGAAGCCAGACGCGATCCTGATCGCGCCAACCGACAAGGTTCAATTGGTCGAGCCGCTCCGCAAGGCCAATGATGCCGGCATCCCGGTGATCACCGTCGACACTTTCATCGGCAGCGGCGTCTACCAGACCGGTGCCGGTGAGGCGGATTTCCCGCTGTCCTATATTGCTTCGGACAACATTCTGGGCGGCGAGATCGCCGCGCGGGCATTGGTCAAGGCCATAGGCGGCAAAGGCAAGGTCTATGTTTCCAACGTTAAGCCCGGCATTTCGACCACCGATCAGCGTGAAGAGGGCTTCAAGAAGGAGATGGCGAAGCATCCGGACATCACCGTGCTCGAGACGCAGTTCAACGACGACGACGCCAACAAGGCTGCCTCGCAGCTCCAAGCGACGTTCGCGCGCAACTCCGATCTCGTTGGTGTGTTCGGTGCAAATCTGTTCTCGGCGATCGGCGCGGCGAACGGCGTCAAGCAGGCAGGGCAAAGCGGGACCATCAAGGTCGTCGCGTTCGACGCACCGGTCAGCATCGTCGACAACATCAACACCGGCTTGGTGGACGTTGCGATTGCCCAGCATCCGGCCGAGATCGGCTATTTTGGTGTCGTTTCTGCCTATGCCCACCTGACCGGCCAGTCGATCCCGGTTGCGATCGGCACCGGCTTTACGATCATGGACAAGTCAAACATCGCGGACCCGAACATCTCGAAGTACCTCTATTCCGAATGAGGTACCTCTATTCCGAATGATTCCAACCAGCTTGGTCCCCTTCCGGCTTGCCGGGAGGAGACCAGCGCCGGGTCTCTGGGACCCTGTTGACGGAGGCCGCGCTGCGGATCGGATGTGTCAATGACTTCAACATCACCAACCGAGCAGAGCGAAACCCATGTCGCCCCTCAGGCCGACCATGGTGATCCGGCCAGGACCTGGCTCGGACGCATCGCCGAAGGGCGCGCCTGGCTGTTTCTCGCCGGCCTGATCATCTGTTTCGAGGTTTGGTCGAGGGCCTCCTTCGGCGCGACCTTCGTGCTCAATCCGTTCAACGTGCAATCCATTGCGATATTTGCCGTGGCGCCGTTGCTGCTTGCGACCGGACAGACATTCGTCATCATTTCGGGAGGCATCGACCTCTCGCTGGGCTTCATCATGGGCCTTGCTGCTGTTGTTGCGGCCCATGCCACGAATCTGGCTGGCGCCGCCATGCCGGTGCCTCTGGCCATGATGGTGGGCATTCTGGCGGCCGTGATCGTCGCGGGAGTCCCTGGCATGATCAACGGCTTGCTGATCTCGCGCCTCAGAATTCCGCCCTTCATCGGCACGCTTGGCATGTTTGGCGTGGCGCGCGGCGCTGCTTTCCTGCTCGCCGGCGGCACGACGGTGCCGGTCCAGAATTCCTGGTTCGCGCTGCTCGGCAACGGCAGGTTCTACGGTGTGCCTTATCTCGTCATCATTGCAGCCGTTTTCGTCGTCGCGATGCACTACATCCTGAGCCAGACCCGGTTCGGCCAGCATAACTACGCCATCGGCGCCAATGTGCAGGCGGCTCGTCGTGCCGGCATCGACATCAGAGGCCATATCCTGCGCCTCTATGTGCTTTCGGCGATGTGCGCAGGCCTCGGTGGCGCCCTCTATGCAGCGCGCTTCACCGCGGGCGCGGCCCAGGCCGGCGAGCCGTTGCTGCTCGACAGCGTCGCAGCAGTCGTGATCGGCGGCGCCAGCCTGTTCGGTGGATCGGGCACGATCTTCGGGACGGTCGCCGGTGCGCTGGTGATCGCGGTCATTCAGTACGGGCTGGTTTTCGTCAATGTCGAGCCGTTCTGGCAGTTCATCGCCGTCGGCGTCGTCATCATCATTTCCGTTCTCATCGACCAGGCGCAGCGCCGGTTCAGTGGAGCCCGTCAGGATGAATAGCCCAGGCCAGACCACCCCCCTCCTGGAAGTCCGGAATCTTTCCAAGCACTTCGGCGCCGTCCGGGCGCTCAACGATTTCTCCATGGTCGTGCGGCCGGGCGAAGTGGTGGCCCTGGCGGGCGACAACGGCGCCGGCAAGACCACGCTGATCAAGGCGATATCGGGCGTCTTTCAGCCGACGGGCGGTGAAATTCTGCTGAGGGGTCAGCCGGTGACATTTGCGACGCCGCATGAGGCGCGCGAAAAAGGCATCGAAACCATCTATCAGGATCTCGCTCTCGCCGACAATTTGTCCATCGGCGCCAATATCTTCCTTGGCCGTGAACCCATGCGCAAGGCCTTCGGTTTCTTGCCGGTGCTCGATCGCAAGGCCATGGCCGTCGCCGCCAAGAAGACCATGGGGCGATTGGACTTCCATGTCAGCCGGCTCGATGCCCCGGTCAGCAATTTCTCCGGCGGTCAACGGCAGGCTGTTGCCATCGGCCGGGCCGTCTATTGGGACGCGCAGATCCTGATCATGGACGAACCGACCGCGGCCCTCGGCGTGCCCGAACAGCGCAAGGTCATTTCGCTCATCCACCAACTCAAGGCCCAGGGCAGGGGCGTAATCTTCATCTCGCACAATTTGCTGGATATTTTCGCCGTGTCCGACCGCATCATCGTGCTGCGGCGCGGCGTCCAGGCCGGCGAGCGCAAGATATCGGAAACCAACCATGACGAAGTCGTCAAGCTGATGGTTGGCGGATAGACCGCGAGCCGGAAAGCGTAGACCCGCCAGCCGGGAGCCAATGCAATCTCCTCGTAGGATCTACCCTAAAAGGGCAGCTTCAGCGCATAATCCCCGTAGTCTGTTTCATGCGATCAATGATCTCCGCCATCAGCGCCAAGTCGCGACGAGAGTCCGCGAGATCGGTCAGAGGTTTGGTGCCGTCCATGATGTGGCGATGGAAGCTTTCGAGCTCATTGGAGAAGGCATCGCCATAGAGCGGCCCGTATGTCCGCGTCACAGGACCGCCGACGCCGGCTTTCGTCACTTCCAGCCGCGCTGATCGATGCCTTGTCCGCGTTTCCGCATGTTTTATAAAAATTTGACACGCGTCAAGATTTAAAATGGTGTGCCGCGGGTTTTGATGTGCTGCATTGCAGCAGACCGGTGTCGAGCGATCGCGGCATCAGATGGCGAAATCGACAAGGCAGGGGATGCCGAGGCCAGGCTAGAAGCCGGCTTGGTCAGCAGTCGGATTCAACTTCCGAGTGCGCCACTCAGGTCGACGGCAGCGGCGTCAGCGCCGGGCCATCGGGGCGAAACAGTTGGGAAACCGCGGGAGAGATGTCGAGCGCGATCAGTCGCCGCCTTCGGCCTGCACGACCCTCGACGTGCAGGATTTGGCATAGCGCTGGCGCTGTCAAAGACCGGACCTTCGGGGCCGGAATGGGTTGATGTGTTCAGCAGCGAACAGCGAACTGGCAGTCAGTTTGCTCAGCTCTTCACCGACCCGGCGGCCAGGCCCGCGAGGAAGTAACGTTGTGCAATCAGATACAGGATCAGAAGCGGGAGTGATCCCAGCACGCTCATCGCCATCATCTCGTTCCATTCGAACGCATGTTGGCCCATAAGCAACTCGATACCGATCGGAACGGTCCGCATGTCCGTCGACTTCGTCAAAGTAAGCGCAAAAAGGAACTCGTTCCACGCCAACAGAAACGTATAGACCGCGGTCGCGACGACGCCGGGGACTGAAAGAGGGATAATCACACGCCATAGCGCTGTCCAACTTGACCCCCCATCGACCAGCACTGCCTCATCGAGTTCCTTTGGCAGGGTATTGAGATAGCCGGTCATCAGAAGGATTGCGTAAGGCAGGGTGAATACCATGTAGGTTAGAATCAGCGCGAAATAGGTGTTGAAAATGCCGAAGGCGACGACCATGCCGAAATAGGGAATCAGAAGCGTGATCGGCGGTACGGTCTGTGTGCTGATGATGAAGACGTTAAGCGTATTCTTAAGCCGGAATGAATAGCGGCTGAAGCCATAGGCCGTCAGAATGGCGATCAGTAACGTCAGAAGGGTTACCACTCCCGCGACCAGATAGCTGTTGAGAAAGAAGCGCACCTTGGTCGGATCATTGAAGATCGAAAGATAGGCCACGTTCGTGAAATGGTCGGGCAGCAGTCTCGGCGGCAGGGCAAAGATCTCGGTGTTCGATTTCAACGAAGTGAAAAACATCCACAGGATTGGAAAGCCTGCAAAGACCAGACCGGCCGCGAGCCCGAGATATGTCAGTACGGTCGGCAAAACGGTGTTTTTGAAGGAGCGCTTTGCCATTGCCGGTCACCTGGCCTTCTGGTGTTTGATGTAGAAGTAAGTCGCGCCCATCGAGATGATCAAGATGAAGATCGCGCTCGCCGAAGCCTGTGAAAATTCGTAACTCGAAAACGCAAGCTTATAGGTATACGTGCTCAGCACCTCGGTCGAATGGATCGGTCCACCGCCCGTTGTCATCCAGACCAGGGGGAAGACTTGCATCGTCCAGATGAAATCCAGCAGGGCGATGCTGATGATGATCGGCATCAGCTGCGGGATCGTGATGTACCGAAACTTTTGGAACTCATTGGCGCCATCGATGCCGGCGGCTTCGTAAAGGTCCTTGGGGATGCCCTGGAGACCGGCGAGCAAGCTGACCATATATAGAGGGTATCCCGCCCAGATGTTCGCAAACGTCAACGCATGGATCGCGGTTTTCGTCGAGGAGAACCACTCGACCTTGAAGTTGACGATATGGAGCGTCATCAAAATGCTGTTGACCACGCCATTGGGATCCAAAAGCAGCCGCCAGATGATCGCGATGATGACTGCCGTAAAGAGCCATGGCAAAATGTAGAGAACACGCAGGATGCTTCTAATCATCGGAGGGACGCGTTGGGTGTTCAGCAATAGGGCGAAGGCCAGGCCGATTAGAAGGTGGAAAATGACGCTCATCACCGTGAAATAGAGGGTCTGCCCGACCGACTGCCAGAAGACTGGATCTGTGAAGATCGTCTCGTAGTTCTGCAACCCTATGAAAGCAGCGTCCTTTTTCATGATTGCGCCGTCCATCAACGAATAGCGCAGGACCGTGATCATGGGAAACAGCATTAGCAGACAAAACAAAAACGTGGCGGGTGCCACATAAAACAGCGGAGTGAGCCGCTTTCTCGTCTTGTAAGAAAGCATGCCACGCTTGCGCATTTTCGTTCGCGTGACGATCAAACCTTCGTTGGCGAGGCTCATGAGGTACAATCCGCTTGGTCATCGACCGTATGGTCCGGTTCCGATGCAGCGGCAGCGCGATAGATGTTATCGCGCTGCCGAATTGTCTGAAGCAGCGCCTACTTGGCGAAGTCAAGCAACCACTGCTTTTGCGTGTTGGCAGCGGCCTCCTTTGCGGTTTGCTGGCCGTCGAACATCTTTTGCACTTCGACGTTCATGTCGCGCATCAGGTCTTCGGCCACCGGCAAGCCCACGAATTCATTGGCCAAGTGACCGCTTTGGAAGATCTTGAAGGCTTCCTCGAACAGCGGGTCCGATTTCGAGAAGTCAGGCTTCGCTTGCACGTTGCCCGGAAAGGCATTTGCGAGCGATACCAGGCGGCCGTTCACTTCCGGGCTCATCAGATATTCAACAAGCTTCCAGGCTTCTGCCTTATGCTCGGTGCTGTTGCTAATGCCGATGCCCCAAGAGGCATAGGGCAGTCCGCGCTTACCCGTATAGCCGTCGACCGCAGGAAGCGCAGAGATACCGAACTTGAGATTGGGGTTACGCTGGCGGATAAGATTGATATGAGCCAGCGAGTCGATCATCATTCCGACACGGCCGTTGACGAACTCTTCGACCTTGTCCTGTTCCTTCTTGGCAAAGATGCCTGGCGATATGACGCCGGCGTCCTGTAGCGACTTGACGTATTCGAGTGTACCGACCACGGCCTCATTTTCCACGTCGGGCTTGCCGTCCTTGAGCATCGATGCTCCGGAAGCCCAGACCCAAGACATCACGTCGTTCTGGATGCCGCCGGGGTTTTGCAGCGATAGCGGCAGCACCCACCCGTACTCGTTCTTGTCCGCATTGGTCATCTTCTTCGCGGCAGCGGCGAATTCTGTGCGGTTGGCCGGCATCTTGTCGACACCAGCAGCCTTGGCCAGATCGAGGTTGACGAAGACCGGGTATACGAACGAGGCGAGCGGGAACATGACGCTTTGGCCGTTGACCTTGATGATGTCAGCGATCTGGCTCTGATCATATTTGGCGTCAGCCATCAGGCTGTCCATGGAAGCGATTGCGCCCTGCTTTGCAAGGCCATTGACCCATGCTCCGTCCAGGCCGACGACGTCGCTGAGCGTCCCCGACGCGGCGCCGACTACGATCTGATCATGGGTGGCGGAATAGGGACCGCTGACGAGCGTCACCTTGATACCAGGGTTTTTGGCTTCGAAGTCGTCCATGATGCTACGCAGAGCACCGGCGGGCATTTCCGGCTCCCACCATTGGATGAATTCGAGATTGGTCTCAGCAAAGGCGCAGGTAGCAGACAGTGCCCAGACAGCCACAGCGGACGTGGCCGCAGCAATATATCTTCTGACGTTCATGTTTTCCTCCTAGGAGCGACGTTTGGCTCGATCCTCCCGATCGCGATCAAACTAGGTTCTTTTCCGGGTCTTTGTGTCAATCAAGAACTGCAATCGTGAAAAATGGGTAGGATGCCGGGACGTTATGACTGAATGTAAGCCATTGATTGGTATATGGTTTTCTTAAGTTCTCTGGGGTTAGTTTTTCCCTTGTGCACATTGCTTGTGCCGCTTCTTTCTCTATTTTCGTAAACAAATGAAAGCCACTCCCCTAAAAAGAAAACAAATGAAAGTCGTATATTCGAAGAGAAAAAACGCCATTCGGTGGGGTCGCGCGCTCGCGTAGACGTCGCAATTCAGAGGCGTTCAGGCGATCGTTTTGGTTGTCGATGACAGGGTGCCGCCGGGCACAAGACGATCTCCACCTCCGGTGGAAAAATCGGCTGTCGCGCGCTGAACCGATGTCGAGCAAGTCTCACCATTTGCCAACGAAGACGGCCCGAGCTGTGATGGGCGAGCGAGAACTGGTCGGATTGCCCAGGAGAGCGAAGCCAGCGTCTGCCGTCACCTACGCCAGAAGACAGAAGCGACATTTGCGTCTCCGTCCCTTTAGCCGGGTCAACCATCGCGGATCACGCTAGATTGTGAGGTGCGTCTGGGGATCGAAGAAGTGCAACTTGGCCGCATCGATCGCCAGATCAATCAACGCGCCCGGCCGGACCGCGCTGACGGCTTCAAACCTCGCTACGACATTTGCTGCGCCGCTTAGATCTTCAACAGCATCTGGGTCGCCAGAATCGATTCGAACCGCGTCGACCTTCAAATGAACGATAAGCTCGGATCCCAATTCCTCTGTCGTCTTCACGATGGCCGGTAGAGTGGCATGTCGCGATCCCGATTCCAGACTGCTGTCGTAAAGATCTTCGGGGCGTATGCCGAAAATGAGCGTCTTGCCTTCGAAGGCGCTCAGACCAGGAGAGCGCTCAAACGCACTCGTCGGCACCGGTATCGAAAAGGTCGGCAGGTTGATCCTGCCATTGTGCAAACGGCCTTCGAACAGGTTCATCGACGGCGAGCCGATGAAACCCGCGACGAAGGCATTGACTGGTCGATTATACAGCGTCTTTGGCGTGTCGACCTGCTGAAGGACACCGCCTTTCAAGACCGCAACCCGGTCGCCCATGGTCAAGGCTTCGGTCTGATCGTGTGTTACATAAATCGTGGTCACCCCCAGCTGTCTTTGCAGGCTGACAATTTCCGCGCGCATATGCACGCGCAGCTTGGCATCGAGGTTTGACAAGGGTTCATCCATGAGAAAGGCTGCCGGTTCGCGCACCATCGCGCGCCCCATGGCGACCCTCTGGCGTTGTCCGCCAGACAGCGCGGCCGGCTTACTGTCGAGCAGCGTGTGCAGCTGCAGGGTCTTTGCTATTTCATGGACGCGCTTCGTCCGCTCGGCCTTGCTCTTCCCCGCAAGCTTCATCGAGAAGCCTATGTTGTCGAACACTGTCATATGCGGATAAAGGGCATAGTTCTGAAAGACCATCGCAATATCCCGGTCCTTCGGCGCTAGATCCTCAACATTCTCTCCACCAATGGTCAGGGTTCCGCTGCTGATCTCCTCCAGCCCCGCGATCATGCGCAAGGCTGTCGATTTTCCGCATCCCGAAGGGCCAACGAGAATGAGGAACTCGCCGTCGTTTATCGTCAGGCTAAGATCCTTGATGGCTTGGAATTTCGTCCCGTAGGTCTTGCAAATTTTGTCCAACACAACAACAGCCACGTCACATCCTCCCTATTGTCAGCGCTACCTAAACATCGAATAGCCTCCGCGCGGCGCGACTGCAGATCGAACCGGCATTGCTATCTGCGCGGTTAACCGCGCGCCTCGGACGTCCCACCAGCAGCGGCAATATCCGAGTGATGAATTCTCAGTCTGGCGACGTAATCGGTATGGGCACAGGTGCATTTTCTTTCGCCATCCACGCGACACAGGCGTTGTGATCCGGCAGAGCCATGCGGCCACCCCGGCCCGTCACTGAGATCGCGGCCGCGGCAGTTGCATAAACAGCGCAGGCGACAGGCTGCTTTCCCTGCGTAAGGGCGAAGGCATAGGCGCCATGAAAACAATCCCCCGCGCCGGTCGTGTCCACTGCCCTGACCTTGTAGGCCGGAACGTGCCACAAAACGACATCGTCCTTTTGCCGGATATAGGCTCCTCGATCGCCTTCGGTTAACACGACCGCGGAGCGGTCATCTGACCACAGCTTGCGCAGGATCGCTGTCGCCTTGGCCTCGCCAGTATAGGTTTGGGCAAATTTCAGAGGCAATACCAGGTGATTTGACAGGCGGATCAATCGTTCGGTCGCAGGTCCGACAGTCCACTCAATATCGGCCACCACCGCCAGACCCAGCTTACGGGCACGAGCAACAATCATGTCAGCGTGCGTGGCGTAACCGTCGATCAGCAGCACCTGGGCTTGCGCAAGGACGCTATCGGCCAGCGCATCGGAGGTCCCGTGCGGCACATCATCATCATAGGCGATGAACCTGTCACCATCGGGCGCGACCGTAATAACCGACCGGATCGGCTTGGCATCGGCACGACGTGGCGCGAAAGATATGTCGACGCCGTGTCGTTCAAGCTCGTGGGCGCCGACATCCGTAAGTGGCTGATCACTCAGCCAGCCGATGAAACCGGCACGCCCCCCCAGCTTGGCGACAGCAACGAGTGCCGTCGCCACATTGCCGCCGTGGTCCTTCGTGCGATTTGTCACCTTCCCTTTGCCAGCACCCAGCGGGCTGTCGACATAGATGATGTCGTCAATCGCCAAGGCTCCGAAGCCCAAAACCTGCAGATTGCCGGTCACAGCTCACGTGCCCGCAGCCGCCAAAGCGTCTTGCGGTGCCATCCCATCGTGAATGACGCACTTGAATGCACGCGCTGCCATCGTGGTGTCACCGTGCCCCCACAGATTGCGCCCCACGACGGCACCCTTCGCACCGGCGCGCAGGGCTTCAGACGTCTGGGTGAGAGCGCCCAGAAGATCCTCGGTCTTCGGACCGCCGGCGATAACGATGGGAACCGGGCAAGTTGCCACGGTTTCCTTGAATGAGTCGAAGTCCCCGGTGTATCCGACCTTGATCACGTCAACACCGGTCTCAAAACCAATCCGCACTGCGTAGGCGATTTCGTCGGGGGTGAAGACGATCTTGCAGCCGTTTGAATAGTCGCGGGGATAAACATGTGCAACGACCGGCATTTCGAAACGAGCAGCCGCGTTGACCGTATCGGTAAGCCAACGAATGTAGTGACCCTCGGTATCGCCCCGCACCGGAATGGCGACCGCCAGCGCATCGGCACCATAGCGCACTGCATCTTCGGGCGTCGCGATCAACTGACTGATCCGATCGTCGGGCGTAAAGCATCCCGCCTGAATGACCAGCGCTGCCTTGCCGGCGTAAGCCGGCCACAAATGACGCGCCGCACCAGGTTGAATGCTGATGTAATCTGGCTCTCCGGCCATCACCCGCTTGAGCGCGCCGGGCAGATCCGCAAGGCCTCCCTCGCGGACGTTGCCGTACCCTACGAAATGGTCGACGGCACCACCGAACAGGTTCCCAGATCGATGCGAGAACAGCCGCGACAAGCGAATTTTAGTTCCAAGGCCCATATCAGTGCAGTCCCTTCGCAATTGTTGATCTGACGTTGAGGACCCTAACTCGAAAGCAAAACAATATTCAATATTTCGATTTCTTTCGTTTCGATATAGGTTGCAACTGCAACGGCTAGCGTTCGCTGCGGTGAGGCGGTATCCCTCGAATTCTCAAACGCAGGCCGGTTTCCTATTCGATTTTCGAAAGGTTGGCGTGCAGTTATCCAAACAGCAATTCGGGGTTACACATGCTTGCGGAACAACGGCGACATCAGATCATGCTCGCGCTTCAGCGGACCGGCCAGGCGCGTACCAGCCAACTGGCGGAAAACTTCGGCGTCTCCGAGGTGACCATCAGGTCCGACCTGGAAATTCTGGATGCAAAAAAGCAGTTGATCAAAACGCATGGCGGTGCGATCGCCTTGCCCGCTGATTCGCCAGCGGCGGCCTTCGAAGAGCGGATGTCTCGCAATTTCGATGCCAAACGGCGTATCGCGCAGATGGCGGCGCGCCAGATCATAGACAACCAGTCCGTGGTGTTCGACAGCGGCTCGACGTTGCTGCAGGTCGCAATGCAGATGCCCCCGGTCAACAATGTGGTAGTAGCCACAACCGCGATGAACATTGCACAGCATCTGATGTATCGCCCTGGGCTGGACGTGCATATGATAGGCGGTCGGGTCTATCCCTCGACGGTCAGCACGATCGTGTCGGATTTTGATAGGGCTGTGGGCGGCCTTGTGGCCCACCAAGCGTTCCTCAGCGCGCATGCGATCGATCAGTCATTCGATGTCGTCGATGTCTCAGAAGACATTGCGCGCACAAAACGCAATCTGGTTCGTATGGCCAGGCGCGTGATCCTTGTGGCGGATTCAAGCAAATGGGATATTGGCGCCTCATCTAAGGCATTTTCGTTGTCACGTGTCGATCTGATCATCACCGACACCGCTATGCCCTATGGGATTCGCAGTCGATTGGACAAGCTGGGAGTCGAAGTGCGCTATGTGTAGGTGCCTTCCGGATTGTGGTGCCCAGAATTGGCAGCGTGTCCCATTGGCAACCGACGTTTCGGAGTACGAAGACAAATTTAGCACATTAAGGATCTTCATATCGCGCTAGACTGGAAAGCGCGCTGTTGCTGCCCTCAGCATCTCGGTGCCGACGCTGCGTCAATCGCCGAAGCTCGATCTCGCCGGCTGAGACCAGCTTCTTCACCTCGCGGAACCTCCCGGCGTTTCTCCCCAGGGCCCGACTCGAACGACCCCTCTCAGTCGCGTGCAATTCTGCCTGGCGGCAACCGATATTCGGAGTCAATATGGCTTGTACTTTTCGCGTCAACTAATAAATTTACGCGTGAAAAAATTCAGCGATACGCGTTGAAACTGCTGAAGCTCTCTGTAAAATTTTGCCTTGCCGTTGCACGGCAGCGTATGCGGGTACCCTGGGGCAGCGCTAGGGCAACCCAGTGATTGGATGTCCAGAACGCGAGGCGTTTGAATTGCCGACGACGCACAAGACGATGGATGATTTTGCCCGCTCTTGCGGCGTCTCCAGGCCGACGCTGTCGAAATATTTCGACGATCCGACCAGCGTCAAGCCAGCGACACGGCAGCGTATCGAAGAGGCGCTGCGCTCGTCCGACTACCAGCCCAATCTGTTTGCACGCAACCTGAACCGCAAGCGGACCCGCAGCATCGGCATCATGGTGCCGACAGTGGCCGACCCCTTTTATTCGGAGATGGTCAGCCGCATCGAACTAAGGCTGCGCGACGAAGGCTACTGGCCGATCGTGATCTCCTCGCACGGCTCGCGCGAGCTCGAAGTGGAGGCAACGCGAACCATCCTGTCGCTGAAGGTCTCCGGTGCACTCATCGCGCCGCTCGGCCTGCGCTCGGACCACCGCACGCTGGAGAAGCTGACGCAGGCCATACCGGTGGTCTATTTCGACACCTATCTCGAAGGCGGAACGCCGTTCGTCGGCAACAACAATGCCCAGAGCGTCTCGACCATCGTCGAGTATCTGTGCCGGTCCGGCGATGCCCCGGTCTATTTCGATATCCCGCACGTCAACCACAACTCGCCAGAACGACTGAAAAGCTATATCGCTTCTATGAAGCGGCTCGGGCATGAGCCTGTCGTCATCGGCAACACCGACGAGTACACATGGGATTTCGAACGGATCGGCTACGAGCAAATGGAAAAAATGCTCGGCAATGGCGGCCTGTCGGGCAAGACCATTCTGTGCAACAACGACCGTCTCGCCTTCGGCGTGATGGCGGCCGCCTACGCGCAAGGCCTCAAGGTCGGTCGCAAGGCCGACTGCGACCTGCGTGTCGCAGCTCATGACGATCACCCGCTGAGCCGCTACACATGTCCAGGCCTCACCACCATGGCGCAGGACTTCGCCGCCATGGCGGGATATAGCGTCGAGACGCTGCTGGCCCTGCTGAACGAGGATGGAGCTGAGGTTGCCGCTAAGGTCAATCTCGACGCGACGCTGGTTATGCGTCAATCGGCCTGAGCTTTCCATCGAAGCCGCGCCACGCGGCAACCGCCGCGCCGACGGCTTGCCGCGAGGCCGGACCATGGCGGCCCATCGAGACAAAGCCGTGGATCTGGCCAGGCCAGCGCCTCAGCACGACAGGCACGCCGTCATCTTGCAGACGCTTTGCGTAAGCCTCACCCTCGTCAACGAGAATGTCATGACCGGCGATCGCGACAAAGGCTGGTGCTGCGCCGGCAAGGCTGGCGACCTTCAGCGGCGACACGCGCCAGTCGTCGATATCCCCGGCATGGTTGACATAGTGGTCGCGGAACCAGGCCATCGTTGCCGCGGTGAGACCATAGCCCTCAGCAAAACGGCGATAGCTGTCCGCTGTCTGCGAGGCATCCGTGTTCGGATAGAACAGCAATTGCACGGTCGGCGGATTCTTGCTCCTACGCACCATCAGGCACAGCACCGCAGCGAGATTGCCACCGGCACTGTCGCCGGCGACAGCGATCCGCTCCGCGTCGATGCCGAGATCGTCGGCCGCACTTTGCATGAAGGCAAATGCTGCGCGACAATCCTCGATGGCGGCCGGGAATTTGTGTTCCGGCGCCAGCCGATAGTCGGGACAGACGACCACACAGGCCGCCATGTTGGCAAACCAGCGGCAGATCTCGTCATGGGAATCGAGATTGCCGATCACCCAGCCGCCGCCATGCAGATAAAGCAACGCTGGGGCACTGGCCAAGGCCGCCCGTCGCCCGTGATAGATCCTGAGCGTCAACGGGCCGCTAGGCCCGTCGATGAAGCGTTCGTTCAGTGAGGCGACCGGCTCGCGTTCACCCTGCAGTGTGGGAAAGCTCTCCTCATAGGCGCGCCGCGCCTCTTCAGGCGTGCCGGCGTCGAACGGCCGCGCAGGAGCCTGTCGGCCGAGGTCGAGCACATGCCGGGCTTCCGGATCGAGAAATGATGAAAGCAACGTAGCCATCGACTGATCCTACGCCTCAGGCAAGCAGGCTCGTCGCCTCGTCCTCGCCAAGAAGCGGCGGCTGGTCGACCGCCCCGTTGGCGGCGACGGACTCGCGGCTTTCTCCCGAAGCGAGGATCGCCTCCATGATCTCCAGCACATGCAAAGCGAGATCGCCCGAGGCGCGGGGTTTTCTGCCCGTCCTCAGCGCATGCGACAGATCGGCGACGCCAAGCATGCGGTAGTTGGCGCGGTCGGGCGCGGCGTAAGGCCAGTTGCGCCCCCCGTAGAGCTCGCTCTCGCTATGGAAGTCGGCCCAGTCGGCGCCGCGTTCCGAAAGCGATACGGTGCCGCCGAACGTGTCAGGATCGGGCAGGCGCAGTGAGCCTTCCGTGCCGTGCAGTTCGATAGGGTGATTGGAGTGTCTGAAGACATCCCAGGAGGCTCCGAAGGTGACGGTGGCGCCCGATCGGAACTCCAGCAGCGATAGGATGTTGGTCGGCGTGCCGACCTTGAAACTGGTGTTCCTGTAGGGACCTTCGGCAGTGATAAGGCGCACTTCCTGTCCCCGAGTCGCCATCGCCATCACGCGTGCCACCGGCCCAAGCAGGTTGACCAGCATGGTCAGGTAATAGGGGCCCATGTCGAAGATTGGGCCGGCGCCCGGCTGATAGTAAAATTGCGGATTGGGATGCCAGTGCTCCATGCCGCGCCCCATCATGAAGGCGGTGCCGGTGACGGCGCGGCCGATCGCGCCCTCGTCCATCAGGCGGCGCGCCCGCCGTCCGGCTGCGCCGAGAAAAGTGTCGGGGGCCGAGCCTAGGAGCAGATTGCGCTTCGCCGCCTCGGCGACAAGCCGGCGGCCGTCCCTAGCCGAGGTTGACAGCGGCTTTTCGGTGAAAACATGCTTGCCCGCCGAAAGCGCCGAAAACGAGATGTCGAAATGCGCCGCCGGGACGGTCAGGTTGAGGACAAGGTCGATGTCCGGATCGGCTAGAAGCGTGTCGACGCTGACTGCCCGGATGCCGTATTCGCTGCCGCGCAGTGCCGCCAGTTCGGTGGAAATGTCGGCGCATGCACGCAACTCGAGGCCGCCGAAGAGCGCCGCGTTGCGCAGATAAGTCATCGAGATGTTGCCGCATCCGACAACGCCGATACCGAGCTTAATCTGTGATTTTGCTTGCATTTTCGAGTCTGCCTCCCAACGCGATGACACTTCGGCGGGCCTGCTGAATCGGTGGCGAGCCGCAATCACAGCCCGCTATACAGCACTTTAAATATTGACGCGCGTAAAATTTTTGCAGAACATGCGAAAATGCCGGCGCAACATTGGGGGCCGCAGCCTTCAGGGGAGGAAATGACTGACATGAAAAACGGCCGACCGCCGCTACGAAGCCTGTGGGTCACGTCACCATCGCCGATCGCCGGCAATTTCTCATCGGCGCCGGCATGCTGGGCGCCGCAGCGCTCGACACGGGTCTCGGCATTCGACCGGCGCGGGCGCAATCACGTTCCGAAATCAGCTTGCCAGCGCCGCCTTCTTCGGCAAGGAAACCTTTGGCGACCTAATCAAGGCCTTCAACGAACGGCAGGACCGCAAGGCTAACGCGGGGCGGCATCAAGGAATGAAAGGACGATCGTGAAAGACCTGAAAGTCGGTTGCCAGACCTTTACCTGGGAAATGCTCGGAGAGCGCTTTGCCGGCGGCCCGGACGATCTCTTGAAGGCGATCGCCGATGGCGGCTATGCCGGCATCGAGATCAACGACACGATGATCGGCCGATATGCCGACAAGCCGGCGGAGTTCGCGACCGCGCTGAAGGCGTCAGGGCTGACGCTCGTCTCCTTCGCCTTCGGTTCCAAGAGCGGCTTCACGCTCAAGGAGAAGATCGGCAACGACCTCGAGACCGCGAAGCGATGGATCGACTTCGCTGCTGCCTTTCCGGACACGCTGGTGTCGATGGGCTCGGCGACAGTCGTCTCCGACGGCCCGCGCGACGACAAATTCGCCATCGCCGCGGAGGTCTACAACAAGGCGGGGGAGCTAGGGCGCAAGGCGGGCGTCCAGGTCGCGGTGCATCCGAGTTCGCACCACAACACGCTGCTCTTCGATCGCGCTGACTACGACCGGATCTTCGGGCTGGTCGATCCGTCGCTCGTCGGCTGGGTGCCGGATACCGGTCACATCTTGCGCGGCCATCGGAACATGGCCGACACGCTCACCACCTATCGCGACCGCATCCGCTACGTGCACCTGAAGGATGTCGATGCCAGCGGCACATGGGCGATGCTCGGCAAGGGCGTCTGCGATACCGCGGCGGTGATCGACATCGCCAGTGCAGCGCCACGCTTCAATGGCTGGCTGGTGCTGGAAGAGGAATCCGAGACCGGGGGGGGCGGGCCGGCGGGCGCGGGGGATGCCCCACCGGCGCCGGTGGGCGGGGGCGGGGGCGGGGGGGGGGGAGCTGGGTATGCGCCGGGTGGGCGGGGGGGGGGGGGT
>NZ_JAMYRO010000041.1:0-47475 GCF_040321495.1 Mesorhizobium sp. M0408
TTGGCGTTGGTGGATGGCATCCCTGCTTTTGCCCCCCGGCCCGCGGGGGTGGTGGGGGTGGGGGGGGGGGCCGACCGGGCCCAAACCACGCCAGACAATGGTTTGGAAACGCAAAACAAAAGACGCCGGCTGCGTCCTGCAAAGTGCAACGCAAGCCACGAGATCGTACGGAATCGTACAAGCTCTTTCGCTTTGCGGCAGTCTTGCTATCGTTGGCTGGGAGAGATGGGTGGAGGCTTCCGTGGGGCAGATCAAGTCGCCGCTAGGAATCGGTATTGACACCGACGCTGCCGTTCATACCATCATGGCCGACTATCATTCCGGCGACATTCTCTCGACCACCGTCGTCATAGCCGATTTGCGCAAACGCTTTCCCTGGTTCCGGCAAACCGACGAGGAGCTGGTTGGCTTCATCGTTCGGGCGCTGGACGGTCGGGATATCGCGGTCAGCTTCGACCACCGCGGCCGCTAGGCTGATTTTACGGCAAAACCAGCCGGCCGCGGAGCTTAAGCTCCGCGGCCTCGTCAGGCTGTGATGACCGGGCGCTTACTTGCCGCAGTGGTTGTCGTTCACCGTCGGCGCCATCGTGCCCGGAGCCTTGCCGGTCGCATCGGGCAGAGCCCCTTGCGGGCCCGGCGGGCAATTCCGGTCGGCATTCGAATTCGTCGTTGAGAAATCGCGAATGCTATTGGTGATGGTCGAATCCGTGCCGGTGTCAGGGCCGCCATTATCCGGGACTACGATCGTCCGCCCGCTACCGTCGGCAGCGGCTCCGGAAGGGTCGCCGACGTTCTGCGCCATCGCTGACGTAGCCAGACCGATCGTAAGCGCCGAAGCTGCGAGAATTTTCGTGAGCATGATGCTTCTCCTTTTTACGAGGGTCGTCGCGTTGCGACTACGAAAACAACCGTTCGGGCGAGCGAAGGTTCCGACAAATTCCCCATGAAATTCAGCATGTTCTCAGGTGTTCAAGGCGGTCGCCATGTCATTCTCCGCGGGCATGCTTCTGTGGACTTTTCTAACGGCACAGCCCGGCATTTTGCTCGCCGCATGAGCGTACGCCTTACCGTTCCGCCGGAACAGGAATGCTTCTTGCGAGTTCATACCTTTGTACAATGCGACGCGCTGATGCGAATGGCGGCAGCGCAAACAAGGAGAGCAGACATCATGGGCCTTGGAACCATTCTCATCATAATCTTGGTCCTTGCCTTGCTTGGCGGCTTCAGCGGCTTGGGCGGCGGACCGTTCTACGGCACCGGCTATTACGGTGGTGGCGGCCTCGGCCTGGTGTTGCTTATCGTCATTATCCTGGTCCTGCTTGGACGCATTTAATGCATGTCGCGCAAAAGTGTGCAGCGGTTTTGTGATAGCGACATGCATAAAACAGGAACCTAAAGCGCATCGCATGAGGCCAGTCGAACGCGACGCGCCTTAGTGTCACGCTCGCGACAAAAACGCCTGCCGCTTGGCAACAAGCGCCGGGCGTTTTGTCGTGAAGAGACAAGATTTCCAAGATCCTTGGCCAACCAGGATCCCTGGCTAAAAAGGGCGACCCGGTGCCGAACCTTTCGGCACCGAGGACACCACCATAGCAGCAGCTTAGTGTTGGCGATCGGCGGCCAGCGCTTCTTTCAGATCGGCGCTGAGCACACCCTCGTTGAACAGTGACATGATACGGGCGGCCAACCGCTCGCGGACAGGACTGTCGTCCGCAACGCCCAACTCACGGCAGCAGTCGTCGAGCGCTTTTTTCAGCACGCTCAGTTCGGCTGGAGTTGCTGCACCTTGCATCGACATGCCATCCTCCCTTGAAAAAGGGCGAAAGCGCGAAGCGTCTTTCAAGCGTCCACTCGCCATGTCTGTGTGGACGACTCCAATTCAATTAGCGCCGCTCTCGTCCAAACTCAATGTACGGAAATTACCAAACAGACAGTTTGGGAACGACTGCCTTGCACCTGCATTGTTGCTGCGATCCAACCCACCCCTCATTTGGATCATTGGGCGTAGCCCACGACGCCCGAATGGAGCCCGTTGCATCCCTCGCGACGGGCTCTTTCGCGTCCGGTGACCTCAATTGTCGTTTTCGTACCAAACCGTCTTTGGTACGTTTCCAACTCTAACGTTCAGTCGGATGTTTTCGTAGGCAAGCGGCAGGAGAAACTGTCGTGCATCGATTCATTTTTTTATTTAGTAGGCTCCATACCTTTCAGTGCTTATATGAGCGTTATCGTCCGCAGGTTATACCGGGCGCGGACGGCTGGGAGATAAAAAAGCTCTTGCCCTGTTTTGGGGCCAGCTATGTCTGATCCAGCAATTTCCAATAGAAATCTATACAGAAACAAGCTGTTGCGCCGGATGAGCGCCGGCGATTTCGCATCTCTCGAGCCGCACATCGAGCGCTGTTCACTGGAGTTACGGCAATCGCTCGAAGTGTCCGGATCGCCGATCGAGGCCATTTATTTCCTCGAGGACGGCATCGGTTCGGTGGTTGCGAAAATGCCGAACGGCAGCGATGCGGAAGTTGGCCTTGTCGGCTTGGAAGGTATGACCGGCTCGGCCCTGATAATGGGCGACGACCGTACGGTCCATGATTGCTATGTGCAGCTGGCGGGAGAAGCCGCCAGGATCGACGCCGAGCCGTTCAAGGCGGCGCTGACGCAAAGCCCGACGCTGCGGCTGTTCTTGCTGCGCTACGTGCAATACCTGCATGTCCAGACCGGCTATACGGCGCTGGTCAACGCGCGATCGAAACTTGAAGACCGGCTGGCGCGCTGGCTGCTCATGTGTGACGATCGGGTGGACGGCGGCCGGCTGACGATCACTCACGAATTCCTGTCGATCATGCTTGGCGTAAGGCGTCCGGGTGTCACGGTCGCGCTGCAGCTGCTCGAGGGGCGAGGGCTCATCCGGTCCCGCCGCGGCGAAATTATCATTCGCGATCGCGATGGTCTCGTCGCACTGGCGGATGGCGGCTACGGCCTGGCCGAGGCCGAATATACCCGCCTGGTCGAGCATATCGGCGAGCGCTGACGGCGCTTTCCTGGCCGATTGCTGCCGCAGGTCGAAGCCCCTTGCGACACTACACGGCGGGTCGGAAAAATTTTCAAAGCTCCCGGACCGTCAGGGAACTTGTTTCCCGTCGGAGGGTTATGGGACGCCTCTACTTTGCGAGGCGGCACCAACCATTCGGGAGAGGATCATGGCGACCACGAAAAAGGCCGCGAAGGCGGCAAGCAAGGGCCTTGAGGATCTGTTCCTCGACGGGCTCAAAGACCTCTACTACGCCGAGAAGAAGATACTGAAAGCGCTGCCTAAAATGGCCAAGGGCGCGGAGTCGGAAGAAGTGACCGCCGCCTTCGAGAAACACCGCATGGAAACCGAAGGACATGTCGACCGCCTGGAGGAGGTGTTCGAGAAGTTCGGCAAGCCGGCCCGTGGCAAGACCTGCCCGGCGATTGACGGCATTATCGAAGAGGGCTCGGAAGTGCTCGAGGAGTATAACGGTGCTCCCGCGCTCGACGCCGGGCTTGTCGGCGCGGCGCAGGCCGTCGAACATTACGAGATCGCTCGCTACGGCACTTTGATCGCGTGGGCGGAAGAACTCGGCAAGAGCGACGTTGTCGAGCTGCTCAGGGCAACTCTCAAGGAAGAGGTCGCGACCGACGAAGCGCTTTCCAAGCTCGGCGAAAGCGGTGTCAACGAACGCGCAATGCAAGAAGCCGCTTGATTTCAAAACCGCAACCGAGCCTCGGAAATGGTTGCCAAGGCTCGGTTGGCCGCGGGAAACCGGTGAATTCTGCATTGGTCCCTCATGAACGGTAGGGCGGGCAGCTAGAGCCTTGAAGCGGTGCCTCGGAGCGGATTCACTCGATCTGCTCGAACGTGCATTGCCGGGGCTCTTTGTCCGGCCGCCAGCGCAACAGCTTGGTTCCGTGCCGGAACCGGTCGCCTGTCACATGGTCGAACCGAACCTCGACCACCAGTTCAGGCTTTATCGGTTCCCATTGTCCGCTGCGCTCCGTGCTCCAGCGGCTTGGTCCGCCCGGCGCCTTGCCGGTGAAACCCGGTTTGGCCCGCAGTTTTTCCAGCCGCCTGGTCAGCGTCGCGCGGTCGTCCTTGCCGATGGTCGAGGTGAACCCGACATGGTCCAGCCTGCCTTCGTTGTTGTAGAGGCCGAGCAGCAGGGATCCGACTTCGTTGCTGCCGGCGAGATAGCGAAAGCCGCCGACCACACAATCCGCAGTGCGCAGCCGCTTGACCTTGACCATGGCGCGCTCGCCGGGCCGGTATGGCCCGGCGATCAGTTTTGCAACGACACCGTCGGTCGAGCCATGGCCGGCGCCTTGCAGCCAGCGCTCGGCGGCAGCGGCGTCATGCGTATATTTGGACAGGTGCAGTTCGGGCCGTGCCGCCGACGCGACAAAGGCCTCAATCGCCTGCCTCCTGGTGGTGAGAGGCTCTTCGATGATGATCCCGCCGCCGGGTTCGGCCAGCATGTCGAACAGGACCAGCATGGCAGGCGTCTCGAGGCTCAACTTGCGGATCCTGCTTTCGGCGGGATGAAGGCGCATTTGCAGGGCCTCGAACGAGGACGATCCGTCGACCTCGATGACGATTTCGCTGTCGGCAACAAACCGCCGCGACCTCACATCGCGCAGCACCGCGACCAGTTCGGGAAAATAGCGGCCAAGCGGCTTGCCCGATTTTGCACGCAGATCGACGGCATCGTCGCCCTTGAACACGAGGCAGCGAAACCCGTCCCATTTCGGTTCGTACTGCCAAAGCCCGTCGCCGCCAGGAATTGCGTCGGCGGCTTTGGCTTCCATCGGACGAAGGTCGAGCGGCAACGGAAATGCGGTCATGGCTGGTCCGCGCCGCCGCTGAGGCATTCGCTACCGCCGTCGGCCATTCCCCTGCGCCCCGCTTTCCCGCCTCGGCACCTTGCGGCCGGTTTGGTCGGGTGAAGGCGACCGCGGATCGACCTCGTCGGACCCACCGATCTCCTTGGTGATGCGATAGGCCAGATAAGCGACGGCTCCGGCAAGCAGCAAGCGGACCATGACTGCAAATCCTTCGTTGGCGTGAACCCACCAACCCGCAGGCCGAAGGTTTTGTTCCGCCGCGGCCCATCGCCGGGGTGGATCGTCGGCGGCGCAACCAAAATCCAAGCGCATCGTTTGTTGCTTATCGACGAAAAGAATTTGCGATGAAGACGCTCTCGCCCTTGTTCGCTTTGACCCTGGCGCTATTCTTGGCCAGCAGCGCTTGGCCTGACGGGTGACCGCGATGCTCCTCGTTGTTCCGGTCTGGCAGGACATCGCGGCACGACTGCTTCTGACCGCCCTCGCCGGCCTGTTGATAGGCCTCAACCGCGAGGCGCGCGGGCACGCGGCGGGGCTACGCACCACCGTGCTGGTCGGATTGGCCGCCGCCATCACAATGATCCAGGCCAGTATTCTGCTCGAGACCGTTGGCAAGCACCCGGATTCGTTTGCATCGATGGACGTCTTGCGCTTTCCGCTGGGCGTGTTGACCGGCGTCGGCTTTATCGGCGGTGGCGCCATTCTTCGCCGCGGCAATCTTGTCAGCGGCGTCACCACGGCGGCCACGTTGTGGGTGATGACGGCGATCGGATTGGCTTTCGGTGGTGGCCAATACGGCTTGGGCGCGGCCGGCACGGCGCTGACGCTGGCCACCTTGCTGGTCCTGAAATGGGTGGACCTTCGAATGTCGCGCGAACACCATGCCCAGTTGGCACTGACGTGGAAGGCCGCGGCTCGACAGGAGCTCGATGCGCTCATCGGGCCGCTTGGCTACCAGGCACGCCTCGTCGCAATAGAGAGGCGCCCAGATCTCAAGGACCCTGTGTTCTCGTTCGAGATCAGTTGGAGGCGGCCGGACACTGGCGCACCGCCAATGGATCTGCTGGCATCGGTGGGCGAGCATTGCGAGATCCAGAAGTTTGATCTCCTCAGCGAACCTGCCCGCTAGAGCGGTTCATCGTTTCACGGAAACGCCGAAACGCTCTATCTCTTTGTTTCTGCGCAATCCCGGACGGAAAACCGTTTCACACTTTTCCTGGAATTGCTCTAGCGGCTTGCAACGATCGCGGCCTGAATCAGGCCATAGCTTCTCCACACCCCTTTCGATACCTATCTGTCGAGGCAGGACTCAAGGAGCAAGCAAAAGAGCGTGGCACAGCGATCGGGAAGTGCTGATCTCCCACTTCACGGCGGACGCGTGCCGAAATGGCTCGGCGACCGCATGACGCGGCTTGGCGCGGTCATGTGCGAGGCGATCATCCACCATTACGGCCGCGATGAGTTGCTGCGCCGGCTGGCGCATCCGTTCTGGTTCCAGTCCTTTGGCGCCGTGATGGGGATGGACTGGCACTCTTCCGGCATCACCACCAGCGTCGTCGGTGCCTTGAAGCGCGGTCTGTCGCCGCTTTCCGGCGAACTCGGCATCCACGTTTGCGGCGGCCGCGGCGCGCATTCGCGCAAGACCCCGCACGAGCTTGCCCTGATCGGCGAGCGTGTCGGCCTCGACGGGCAAGGCCTCGCGACTGCCAGCCGGCTTGTCGCCAAGGTGGACAGCGCCGCGGTCCAGGACGGTTTCGATCTCTATCTGCACGGCTTTATCGTCACCGACGACGGCAAGTGGGTGGTGGTGCAGCAGGGCATGAACGGCGACAGCAAGGTGGCGCGCCGCTATCACTGGCTGTCCGAAGGCCTGAAGAGCTTTGTCGACCAGCCGCATGCTGCCATCGAGGGCGCCAACCAGGGCGAGATCGTCAACCTGACCGACCGGCGCGCTGAAGCGTCGCGCCAGGGACAACTGGACCTTCTGCACGACCTTGGACCGGATCGCATCGTGAGGGAGCTTGCCGCTTTGGAGCGGGGTTCGGCGCCAGCGCCGGAGCCGGCACAAAAGCTGCTGCCGCATCTGGTGATGCCGGCGCACCACGATGTGCGCGAAAGCGATGTCGTCATGCGCCGCCTGCACGGCAACATCGCCGCGGCGGCCGAGCGCGGTCCGACGGATTTCGCCGGGCTTCTCCTGGTGCCCAATGTCGGCGCGCACACGGTGCGGGCGCTGGCGCTGGTCGCCGAAGTCGTGCATGGCGCGCCGTGCCGTTTTTCCGATCCAGGCCGTTTCTCGCTGGCGCATGGCGGTAAGGACAGGCACCCGTTTCCGGTGCCGCTGAAGGTCTATGACGAGACGATCGGCGTGCTGAAGTCGGCTGTCCAGAAGGCCAGGCTCGGCCGTGACGAAGAGATCGGCGCGTTGCGGCGGCTGGACGACCAGTCGAGGCAGGTCGAGCGCTATGTCACCGGCCCAAGCCTGAAGGAAATCGTCGCCGGGGAGTTCGAGCAATCGCATCTGCTCGGCGGCCGCAGCGTCTTCGGTTGGGAGGTCGTACCCGAAACGGCCGCAGTCAAATCAACGAAGTGATCGGCTCGGATCAAGCCTCCAAGTCGATCAGGGCGACGCCGAGTTCGGGACGGTGCCTGCGGCGCAGATGGCCAGGCGTCTCCACCAATGTGACCTCGAGCGTCGGCCGCACGATGCCGTCCAGCAGATGACCGCCCCTCGTGGTGCCGTCACTCAATCCAAGGACTGCGTGGACGTGCAGGCTGGGCCTGCCGTCGTCGCCGATGGCAACATCGCCGATCGCGCTCAGCACTTCACACTGTTCCCGGACGGGGATTTTCCGGTAGGTCCTTTCTCCAGGGTCGAACCAGCCGACGGTTGCGCTTTCGAAAGCGCCGAGCGCGGTCAGCGACGCGCCGCCGACGCCACGGTCGACCGCAAACGAGGTCAGCTGCGCAAACGCCTCTTCGCCGGGATCAAGCACAACGACGAACGTTCTCTGTCCGGCGCTTTCGGCAACAAGCTGTGATTTCATGATTTCGCTCCAGCCGTCAGGAATTCAAATCCACCACACCAGCAATGCCAGCAAGACGAGACCCACTAGGCCGGCGATGAAAATGATCCGGCGCGCCCGCGTCCGCAGGATGATCTCGCCCTGCCGCGCCTGTTCCGCTGAAAAGACAGGACCATCCTTGTCCCAGTCGTTGCTCATCCATCGTCTCCTTTCGAGCAATTATTCAGCATTGAATAGATCTGGCGCCCGATAGAACACAATCTCGTTTGGCGGATGAGGTTCCACGATGGACCATCGACGGTTGGAACTGACTGGGACTCGGCCGTCTGCCGAGGTGGGACGGAGATCGACCACGAGGTGAACCCAGCCGGCTTGGGACCGGCTGGGCGCCGTTTGCATCTATTCCTTCGGCGCGGTCGCGGGCGCGGTATAGCGGCGGCGCACCGCGTCCAGGACGTGCTTGCGGCTCTCCTGCGCCGAAAGTGTGCCGTCTTTCTCCGCTTCGGCGGTTTCGCGCGCCAGTTCCTTGTCCCTGATCTGGTGGCGAAACCATTCGGAATAGTCGCCGGCGCGCAAATGATGTTCCCAGGTCCTGTCGTCGATGCCCTCGGCGATCTGGGCGAAAATCATCAGATTATGGGCGCGGAGGTTCATCGCATTGTCGGGGCCGCGGAAATAGAAGCTGCCCTTCTCGTCCAGCTGGCCCTCGGCATATTTGCGGCTGTGCCGCTTGAGCGACTGTCGCGGTTCGATCGGCTCGACCATGGCAGGTTTCTTGCGCGCCTGCGGCCGCCAGAACAGCACGCGCTCGTCTTTTGGAGAGTTCAGGTCCTTGTCCTTTGGCGGTTCGGTGCCGGTCTCGTGACAGAACGTCTTGATGACCTTTTTCGCCTTGGGGCCGAGTGCGATGACGGCGGTGACCAGCCGCAATGCCTCGGTTGAGATCGCGTCCGGATGAACCGTGATCAGGATCGTGCCCGGCAATTCCATGGCCAGCACCATTGGCGTGTCGTCGCGCCGCTTCGGCAAGAGGTGATGCGCCTCGTCGATGATCAGCCAGTGTGGTCGTGCCGTGCGGAAGCGAACACCGCCAAGGCCCGGCAGCAGGTCGGCAAAGAAGTCCGGCCGCTCGTTAACGCGCAGCGCCAGGCCATTGACGACCAGATTGTTGTCCGGCTTCTCCAGGAGATCGAGCAACTGCGTCTTCGTCGGCGCGTTCGAGCCGTCGCCCAGCCGGACGGCGCCTTCGAGACCGTCATAGTCGCCTTCCGGATCGAAGATGCAGAACTGGAACTTTCTCTCGACGAAGCGCTCCGTCAGTGCAGTCGCCAGGGTCGATTTGCCGATGCCGGAGCTGCCGGCGATCAGCACCGTATCGGTTGGCGACAGATACACCTCCTTGCCATCCTCCGAGCCAAGCAGAATGCCGTCGCGGTTCGGCACAAGCTCGCGATCGCGCTCGACCACCTTGGCGATCAGTTCCTCGACGCCTTTTCCGCGCGCGCCGCGTGTCACGAGATCCGCCGTATCCTTGACTGCCGGCAGTGCGTTGTCGACGGCCACGCTGAAGCCGCAGGCGCGCAGGAAGGCGTGGTCGTTTTCGGCGTCGCCGACACCGACGACGTTGTGCGGCGACAATCTGAGGTCCTGAAGCGCGGCTGTCAGCCCGGTCGCCTTGTTGATGCCACTGGGCAGGATCATCACCGCGCCCTTGTTGAAGATGATTTCCAGCTCCAGCCCCAATTTCTTGATGACCTCGAGCGCGGTAGCCTGATGCGGTTCCCAGGTTGCGACGATCGAGCGTCCGACCGAAAGCGGTTTGACACCGCGTTTCCTGAGTTTGGCGATGAACTCGGGGGCGGGCGGCGGGGATATCGTCCGCTCCTCCTCGCTGGCCGGCGTGTAGATCAGCGCCCCGTTTTCCGCGACCACCTTGTCGAAGATCGCGACTTCGGGAAAGACGCGTTTCAGGTCGGGCAGCTCGCGCCCGGTGACGAGAATGAGTTTGCGGCCGCTCTTCTTGAAGCGTTCAAGCGCCGCAAGCGTCTTCTCGGCAACGACCCCTTCATGCGCCAGCGTGCCGTCATAGTCAGTGGCCAGGGCAATGAAATACATGCCGTCAGTAGCCGCCCACGATCGGCAATATCTCGCCGGTGATGTAGCTCGAGCAGTGTGGCGAGGCGAGGAACACGTAGGCCGGCGCGATCTCCTCCGGCTGGGCCGGCCGTTTCATCGGCGTATCGGCGCCAAATTTCGAAACATCGCCGGCTTCCTTGTCCGAGGGGTTGAGCGGCGTCCAAACCGGGCCTGGCGCCACGGCGTTGACCCTTATGCCCTTGTCGACAAGGTTGCCTGAGAGCGCGCGGGTGAAGGCATGAATGCCGCCCTTGGTCATGGAGTAATCGACCAGTTGCTTCGAGCCCTCGATGCCGGTCACTGAACCGGTATTGATGATCGCCGAACCGGGTTTCATGTGCGGCACGGCCTCCTGCGCCATGTGGAAATAGCCGTAGAGGTTGGTCTTCAGCGTCGTGTCGAAATGCTCCTCGGTCAGCTCGCTGAAATCGCTGGAGTGGATCTGGAAAGCGGCGTTGTTGACCAGCACGTCGATCCGCCCAAACTCCTGCACGATCTCAGCCACCGCGTTGTGGCAGTGGTTGCGTTCGCTGACGTCGGCCTTGATCAGGATGCAGCGCCGGCCTTCCGCTTCGACGGCCCTTTTGGTATCTTTGGCGTCCCTATCCTCCGAGAGATAGACGATCGCCACATCGGCGCCTTCACGCGCATAGAGCACGGCCACCGCACGGCCGATGCCTGAATCGCCGCCGGTAATGACGGCCACTTTGCCGTCGAGCTTTTTCGATCCGATATAAAATGGCGCATCGTAAAGCGGCGCCGGCTCGATCGCCCATTCATGGCCCGGCTTCGGCTGGTGCTGCTCGGGGAAGGGCGGCTCCGGATATTTGCGGGCGCCGGCCTGCATGGCGCCTTTTTGCTTGCCATTGGATTTGGACTTGTCCTTCTCGTCGATACGGCGCTGGATATGCCGCTGCTTGGCGGCCTCGCCGGCGATTTCCGATTTTATCTGCATGGTCATCTCCCTGGCTTGAAACCCAACAACGCATGTCCAGCGAAAAGGTTGATGCGACCACGTCATTCCTTGAGCCCGGCGACACGCTCCAGCAGCGGCCGTTGCAGCAGCGGCAGATGGCCGACGACGCTGAAGGCCGCGTTCCTGACGCCTTGCATGATGCCGTTGTCCGATTGGGCCAGCGAGAGGATGCGCTCGCTGAGCGTGATCCACCGTTGCCCCACCGGGTGGCGTTCGCTTGTGTAGCCGGCAAGCGTGCCGTCGACGAAACGCCTGGCGAATGACGCGGCGTCCTCGATGCCGAGATTCATGCCGCGCGCGCCCAACGGCGAATTCACATGCGCGGCATCGCCTCCCAGGAAGACGCATGCGGTTTGATAACGCGGCGCCTGTCGTACCGGAATATGGAAGCGGTCGGTCCCCAACAACCGCGTGATCCGGTAATTGCCGGGGATGCGGGCCAGCGCATCCTCGGTGTTGGAGACCGCGCGATAGCGCTTCTCGCCGATCGGGATGATGAAACCGACGTCGCCGTTCCTGTGAAGAAATGCGTGGGCGGCCATCGGCTCATAGGGCCAATCGTCGATGTCGGCGTCGGCAATGCTCCATTGCCGCCGATGCGTGTAGCCATCGAAGCCGATGCTCATGGCATCACGCACCGTGCTTTGCGCACCGTCGGCTCCGAAGATAAGGTCGAAACTTGCCTCGTCACGGCCGTCTGGCGCCTCGATCCGCACCTCGGCCCGGCCTTTATGCTCGGCCATGCCGACAAATGTGCTTCGCCATTCGACGTCGATGCCAAATCCCTTGAGCGTATCGGTCATCAGCGATTCGGTGTCGCGCTGCGGCAGCGACAGCAGAAAATTATGGCGGTGCGGCAGGATCGAGAAATCGATCTCGCCGAGCGCTCGTCCTTCGAAGTAGAAACGGGCTCGGCGAATTTTCAATCCTTCGGCGAGCAATCGGGCAGCGACTTTGGACGGTTCAAGGATGTCGAGGCTGTGCGAACTGATGCCGACCGCCTTGGCGAGCGGCGTCGGGCCTTCCTTGCGGTCGATGATGCGAGGTGCAATGCCGCGCCTTGCCAGTTCGACTGCCGCCGTCAGCCCGGTCGGGCCGGCGCCGACGATCAGGATGGAAGCGTCCCGCGAAGCCGTCATCGTCTGGCGTCAGCTTTTAGGCAATGCGTAGGCAATGACGTCGGCAATGACGTCGTCGCCGATCCTGGTCTCCATGAAATGGTGTCCGCCGGGTGCAAGTGTCGCCAGCCAGGTCAGGACATAAAGCCATACACCGGCGGCATTGCCGGCAAGCAGCAGGCTGCCGGCGGCCAGCAGGGCGATCCCGGCGGGCAGATAGTACCAGGATCCGCCCAGCGCGATCAGCCAGGCACCGCCCCCTCCGATCGGCAGGCCGAGGATCGTCAGCAGCGCGCCGACGAACATCGTCCACCAGAAGGCAACGCCGGACCGGCGGCGAATGGGATGGGGTGGGGGATGGTCATGATGCTTATCCGGGTGAAACAGAACGTGACCTCATCCGAACGTATGGAGGGTTCGATGGTTTCCGGTCACCCCGACCTGATGGGCCAGGGCGAGGTAACCATTCTGTGATCTCCGCTGCTCCAGCCGGAACTTACCCACGCAGCCTTAGTTAGGCACTTTGGGGGGTGAATACGGTTTGCTGGATGCGAAATCGGCGAGTGGATGCCGCAGGTCTTTTCAAGGAGTGCCAACGGCATTTCACGCTTCGCTCTGTGGGGCGCGTGTTTCATGGCGATCTTTGCGGCTCTCGGCGGTACCGCCGTCTTGCGTTCGGACTTCGTCACCGGCGTTGGCCGGCCGTTGGCGCAACCAGTGCCGTTCAGCCACAGGCACCATGTCGGCGAGCTCGGCCTCGATTGCCGTTATTGCCATAGCGGCGCCGAGACTTCGTCATCGGCGGGTCTGCCGGCGACCGAGGTGTGCATGACCTGCCATTCGCAGCTGTTCACCAACGTGGACATGCTGGCGCCGATACGGGCAAGCCTTGCTTCCGGGCAGCCATTGCAGTGGCAGCGGGTGAACAGTGTCCCCGACTTCGTCTATTTCAATCATTCGATCCATATCGCTAAAGGCGTCGCCTGCGAGACGTGCCATGGCGAGGTCGACGACATGCCGCTGATGCGGCGGGCGCACGCACTATCGATGGAATGGTGCCTGGCATGCCATCGCGATCCCGAGCCTAATTTGCGTCCGCCGCAGGACGTGTTCCTGATGCACTGGAAGCCACCGGCCGGCATCGCCGAAATCCGCCGGTCACTCATCAGCCTTCTCGATATCCACCCCGAGACCATGACCGACTGTTATGTCTGCCACCGCTGACAAACCGATCGCGGCTCCAGACATGGCCGGCCTGCGCGAACGGCTTTCGCCCGGCCCGGAGCTGTGGCGAAGCCTCGACGAGCTCGCCGATACGCCGGAATTCCGCCGCTTCGTCGATGCCGAATTTCCCTCGATCGCCGAGCGCATCCCGCGGCTCGACCGGCGCACGCTGCTGAAGCTGATGGGTGCATCGCTGACGCTGGCCGGGCTTGCCGCCTGCAGCCGGGCCGAAGACATCCTGCCTTATATCCGCCAGCCGGAAAACATCGTTCCCGGCAAGCCGCTTTATTACGCGACCACGCTTTCGAGCGATGGCTACGGTATCGGTGCGGTGGTCGAAAGCCATGAGGGCCGGCCGACCAAGGTGGAAGGCAATCCCGACCATCCGGCCTCGCGCGGTGCGACGGACGCCATCATGCAGGCGGCGGTGCTGTCGCTTTTCGACCCCGATCGCTCGCGCATGCCGCTGAAACACGGCGAACCGGCGGCCTATGGCGACTTCCTTGCCGACATGGCCGAGCTCACCTCGCGGCTGGCCGGCTCAGGCGGTGCCGGCGCGGCGCTGCTGATCGAGGCGACGACCTCGCCCACCATGAAGGCGCAGCTCGAGGCGCTGCGCGCGCGCTACCCCAGGCTGAGGCTGTTCCAGCACGATCCCCTGGCAACGCCGTCCGGCGCCGAAGCCACGCAGACCCTTTTCGGCAGGGCGCTTGCACCGGTCTACCGGTTCGATCGCGCCGACGCGATTGTCAGTCTCGACGCGGATTTCCTGGGCGAGGGCCCCGGCCGTCTCGCTTACGCCCGTGACTTTGCCGCGCGGCGTCGCGTGCGCCGGGCGGACGATACGATGAGCCGGGTCTATGCGGTGGAATCGACGCCGACGATCACCGGCGCTGCCGCCGATCACCGCAGGCCGGTGCGGCCGAGCGAGGTCGAAGCCGTCGCCGCGGCGCTGAGCGCGGTGCTTGGCGGCGAAGCGGCGCCAAGCGCCTTGGCACTGGACCCGGCCTGGCTGGCTGCCACTGCGGACGATCTGAAGGCGGCCGGCCGCTCGGCGCTGATCGTGCCGGGCGTCCATCAAACACCGTTCGTCCATGCCGCGGCTCTTGCCATGAATGCGCGGCTTGGTGCGCTTGGCAACACCGTGGAACTGATCGAGCCGCCCGACGCGATGCCCATCGAGGGCGACCTCGCTGCACTTTGCCAGGCGATCGCCGCGCGAGATATCGACACCGTTGTCATACTCGGCGCCAATCCTCTCCACACCGCACCTGCGGGGTTCGATGTCCGCGACGTGTTTTCGCAGCTGAAGCTTCTTGTCCACTGGGGTCTCTACCGCGACGAAACCGCCTTCGCCGCACACTGGCATGTCCCTGCTGCGCATGATCTCGAAAGCTGGAGTGACCTGCGCGCCCATGACGGAACCGCGTCGATCGTGCAGCCGCTGATCAGGCCGCTTTACCAGGGGCGGGCGGTGCATGAAATCCTGGCCGTGCTTGGCGGTGAATTCGCTGTTTCTGCGCTGCCGCTCGTCCGCCGGACATGGGCACAAACGACTTGGGCGCAAGCACTGGACGATCCCGCGTGGCGAAAGGCGCTTCGCGACGGCTTTGTATCCGGAAGTGCCAGCACTCCAGTCGATGTTGCGATGCCGGCGGATTTGCGCGGCCTGAACCCGCGCGTCGAAGCGGCCAAAGGCGTCGAAATCCGTTTCGTCGCCGATCCCTGGCTGCGCGACGGACGCAATGCCAACTCGTCCTGGCTGCAGGAATTGCCGCGGCCACTGAGCAAGATCGTCTGGGGCAATGCAGCGCTGATATCGCCAGCGACGGCGGGGCGGCTTCAGGTGGAAAACGCCCGGGTCGTCAATATCGCCTCGAACGGCACGGACATCGATGCGCCGGTCTGGATCATGCCTGGCCATCCCGACGAGACCGTGACACTTGCTCTGGGCTTCGGCCGGAAGCTCGGTTCGGTGGCAGCACTCGCCGACGGCCACGACGCGTACAGGCTGCGAAGCCTCGAGGCTCCCTGGATCGTCTATGGCGCCACGGTCGCGCCGCGGGACGGCAGTGCGCGGGTCATCACCACGCAACACCATCAGGCGATGGAGGGCAGGGCGATCGTTCGCCATGCCTCGCTCGAGGCCTTCCGCAAAAATCCACACTTCGTGCGCGACGGCGCCCCGCCCGCGCCAACCGGATCGCTCTATCCCGACTGGCAATACAGCCAGGAAGCCTGGGGCATGTCGATCGACCAGTCGGCATGCATCGGCTGCATGGCTTGCGTTTCTGCCTGCCAGGCGGAAAACAACATCGCCACCGTCGGGCCGGACGAGTCGGCACTCGGCCATGAGATGCATTGGCTGCGGATCGACCGCTACTACTCCGGCCCGCTCGACGATCCCGACGTCTTTTTCCAGCCGGTGCCTTGCATGCATTGCGAGAAGGCGCCGTGCGAGGTCGTCTGTCCGGTCAACGCCACCACCCACACCCATGACGGGCTGAACGCGCAGGTCTACAACCGCTGCATCGGCACGCGCTACTGCTCGCAGAACTGCCCCTACAAGGTGCGGCGCTTCAACTTCCTGGACTTCCAGGAATTCGACAAGGATGCGGCCGGACCGGAACAGGCCGCGCACAATCCAGACGTCAGCGTCCGTTCGCGCGGTGTGATGGAAAAATGCACCTACTGCGTCCAGCGCATTTCCGAAAAACGCATCAAGGCGCAGATCGAAAACCGCCACATCGCCGACGGCGAAGTGGTGACCGCCTGTCAGCAGGCCTGCCCGACACAGGCGATCGTTTTCGGGGACCTCAACAGCAAGGGCGCCGCTGTCGTGCAGGAAAAAGCAGCGCCGCAACACTACGCCTTGCTCGAGGACCTCAACACGCGACCCCGCACCACCTATCTCGGCAAGATCAGGAATATCAACGGCCGTCTCTCGCCAGGCGGGAAAGCCGATGGCTGAGGCTATTGCTGGAAAACCGGGCGCACTGCCCGTTCTGCGCGGCCGGCACGACCTTCCGGAGATCAGCGGCCGTATCAGTGCGATCGTCCTCGACGGCAGGCTGCCGCGCTATTTCTGGACCGCGTTTTTCGCCTGCTTCGTCTTCGTCCTCATCTTTCTCTATTCGATTACCTATCTGATCTCGGTCGGCGTTGGCGCCTATGGCGTCAACATTCCGGTTGTCTGGGGCACGATGATTGGCAATTTCGTCTGGTGGATTGGCATCGGCCATGCCGGCACGCTGATCTCGGCGGTGCTTCTGCTTCTGCGCCAACCATGGCGCGCCTCGATCAACCGCTTTGCCGAGGCGATGACGCTGTTTGCCGTGGCAATGGCGGGGCTTTTCCCGATCCTGCATCTCGGCCGCCCGTGGTTCTTCTACTGGCTGCTGCCGCTACCCAACACGCATATGCATTGGCCGCAATGGCGCAGCCCACTGGTCTGGGATTTCGCGGCGATCGCCACCTATGCCAGCGTTTCGCTGATGTTCTGGTATATGGGCCTGCTGCCCGATCTCGCCGTCCTGCGCGACCGGGCGAAATCGCGCCCGGCGCAGCTGTTCTACGGGATACTGGCGCTCGGCTGGCGCGGTTCGGCCTTTCATTGGGCGCGCTACCAGACGGTCTATTTCCTGATGGCGGCACTGGCCACGCCGCTGGTCGTCTCGGTGCATTCGATCGTCTCGCTCGACTTCACCTTCGCCATCACGCCGGGCTTCCATTCGACTATCTTTCCTCCCTATTTCGTTGCCGGCGCGCTGCTGTCCGGCTTCGCCATGGTGCTTACCATCGCCATCCCGCTGCGCTGGGCGTTTTCGGTCCAGGATCTGATCACGCTGCGGCACATGGACAATGCCGCCAAGCTGATGATCGCCGCCGGCATGATCGTCATCTACGGCTATGCCTCCGAGGCTTTCTTCGCCTGGTATTCGGGCGAAACCTATGAGCGCACGATGATGTGGCAGCGCGCCTTCGGACCCTATGCGCCGCTGTTCTGGACCATGCTCGCCTGCAACGGCGCTGTTTTGCAATTGCTCTGGTTCCGGCGGGTGCGCCTCAACATGCCAGTGCTGTTCGCCATTGCCCTGATCATCAATGTCGGCATGTGGATCGAGCGCTACGTCATCGTCGTCACCGGGCCAAGCCGCGATTACCTGCCGTCGTCCTGGGGCGAACAATCACTGAGATGGCTCGACTTCGGCATCCTGTTCGGCTCGATCGGCACCTTCTTCGCATTGGTCTTCCTGTTCATCCGCGTCCTGCCGGCCATCACCATTTTCGAGGTCGAGGAGCTGGCCGGGGAGAGGGGCGGCGCAAGATGAGCCTTTACGGCGTCATTGCGGCTTTCGCCGATCCCGAAGCGCTGACCGAGGCGGTCCGCACCATGCGGGCGCGCGGCTACCGGCGCATGGACGCGTTCTCGCCGTTCCATGTGCATGGGCTGGCCGACATGCTCGGCATGCGCAAGACGCGCTTGCCATGGACCATCCTTGGCGGCGCCATCGTCGGCGCGGTGTTTGTCTATGGCCTGATCCTCTATTCGGTCGAGATCGATTTTCCGCTCAATGTCGGCGGCCGGCCGCTGCATTCCTGGCCGGCCTTTCTCGTCATCGCCTTCGAGGCCGCGATACTTGGCGCTGCGCTGGCCGCATTCTTCGGCATGCTGGCCGCCAATCGCCTGCCCGAATATTACCACCCGGTCTTCAACGCCACGAGCTTCACCTATGCGCGCGGCGGCAAGTTCTATCTGCTCGTCGAGGCCGCCGATCCGAAGTTCCGCAAGGGCGTGACCAAGGGCCAGCTGACACGGCTCGGCGCCGAAACCGTCGAGGAGGTGGAGGCGTGAACATGCGCACGATCCTGCTGTCGGCAGCCTTGCTGGTCGCCGGCTGCCGGCAGGACATGGAGGACCAGCCGCGCTACGATCCGCTCGAAAGCAGCAACCAGTTCGCCGACGGCATGTCGGCGCGGGCGCCGGTCGAGGACACGGTCGCACGCGATGCCGATCTTTCGCCGGTACCCGACACTTTTCCCTATCCGGTCACGATGATGCTGCTGCGGCGAGGCCAGCAACGCTTCGACATCTTCTGTTCGCCTTGCCACGGCCGCGCCGGCGACGGCCACGGCATGATCGTCGAGCGGGGCTTTCCGGCGCCGCCGACCTATCACCAGCACGCGTTGCGCAAGGCGAGCGACAGGCATTTCTACGACGTCATCAGCAACGGCTATGGCGCCATGTATTCCTACGCGGCGCGTGTCCCGCCTGCCGACCGCTGGGCGATCGTCGCCTATATCCGCGCCCTGCAATATTCGCGCGATGCACCAATTGCCGAGCTGCCGGAAAGCCTCCGTGCCGAGCTCAATGCGGAGCCGGATCGATGATGCGGGCGATGATGCGGCTTGCCACCGAACGTTTGATTTTGCCGGCGCTTGCCGTGGTCGCCGTCGGACTTGTGCTTTGCGCCACGGGATTGGCCTTCGACTTCAGAGCCATGTTGGCCGGCTGGCTGCCTGCGGCGCTCTTCCTGCTCGGCCTGCCGCTCGGCGCGCTGACCATCCTGATGGTGCATGGGCTGACCGGCGGCCGCTGGGGCGAGGCAATCCGCCAGCCGCTGCGCGCTCTCGTCGCGACGCTGCCGCTGGCGCTGCTTCTGCTGCTGCCGGTTCTGCTCAGGCTCGACCTGGTCTTTACCTGGGCGAGTGCCGACGCGGCTGCATTGCCCGAGACGGTGCGCCAGAAATTCTCTTATCTGAACGTTCCGTTCTTTTTGCTGCGCTTTGCCGCCTGCGCCGCGATCTGGCTGGTGCTGGCGTGGCGCGTGCTTGACTGGACAACGACCGATAGCGGTCGTGGCAGCGCCGGCCGCGGCAAGGCCTATGCCGCTGGATTGATTGCGCATGGGCTGGCTGTGACGATTTTTGCCATCGACTGGATGCTCTCGCTGGAGCCGGAGTTCTCCTCGACCATCTATGCGTTGCTGGAAGCGTCGGCCGAAGTCGTCGGCGCTTACGCCCTGGCGATGACGGTACTGTGTGTTAACCGCTCGATCGAGGTCATGGCGGGCGGCGAGGAGGATGTCGCGCTCAGCGAGGATTTGGCCAACATGCTGTTCGGCTTCGTGCTGCTGTGGACCTACCTGTCGTTCATGCAATGGCTGGTGACCTGGGGCGGCGACCTGCCAAACGAGATCCGTTGGTACCTCATCCGCAGCAGCAATGGCTGGCAGTATCTGCTCTGGCTGCTGATTGCGCTGCAATTCGCGGTCCCCTTTGCCGGGCTGCTCAGCCGGGATCTGAAGCGCAGCCATGCCGGCCTGCTGTCGATCTGCGGCATCGTGCTGGCTGGCCACTACGTCGATGTCCTTTGGCGGATCAGACCGCCGTTGGCGGACGGCAATGGGATCGCATTCTGGTACGATCTTGCCGCGCTGGCAGGAGCTGGCGGCCTCTGGCTTGCGCTGCTGCTTTTCGTGCTTGGCCGGCCGGACCGGATCGCCCTCTGGTGCCGGAGGCCGGTCCATGGCTAGGGCAGCCCGCCATCCCGAAACGCGCGACGTCTGGCCGGGCGCGCTGCTTGCCTTCGCGGCCGGCCTGCTGCTGCTCCTGGCCGCAACAGTCATCGTCCTCGGGCTCGTCTTCGACACCAGGCCGTTCGGGCCGCTGCCGGGGCCATCATCGGTCGGCAACCGGGCCAGTCCAGCCTTGCAGCGCTTTCCAGAAGACGACCTCGCTGCCTTCCGCAAGGCGGAGGAGCAGGAGCTGAACAAGGTCGGCTGGGTCGACCGCACCGCCGGCATTGCCCGCATTCCGATCGAGGACGCCATGTGGGCGATCGTCAGCCATGGTTTGCCGAACTGGGGGCAGCCGGCGCCGGCCGCCGGCGCCGACTGCCGATTGGTCGAGGCCGAGATACCACGCGCGCCACAGGCCGCTCGCTGCCGGACCGCGCCAGGCCAGGGAGGCCGGCCGTGAAGGCCTGGCTAGCCGCTTTTTCCCTTCTCGCGGCACTGCCGGCCATGGCCTTCGCACGCCCGGCCTTCGATCCCGAGATCGGCGCGCAGCTCAGCCTCGACCGGGTGTTTCGCGATGCGTCCGGCGAGCAGCGCACGATCGGCCAAATGCTTGCCGGCCGGCCGGCGCTACTGATTTTCGGCTACGACAAATGCCCGAACCTTTGTGGTGTGACCCAACAGGCGGTCGCCTCGGATTTGAAAAAGACCTCGCTCGACCCCGACACCTATCGCGCTTTGTTCGTCTCGATCGATGCCGCCGACACGCCCGAAGATGCGGGCGATGCGCAAGCCACGGTCGCCGCGGCGGCCGACGCGAGGAACCTGTCGGCGTGGCGGTTCCTGACCAGTGCCGACGGCGCCGGCGGCGCCCTTGCCGCGGAAGCCGGCATCAGTTTCGACACCCGCGCCAGGATCGACCAATTCGCCCATCCGATCGCGGTCATCGCGCTGACGCCAAAAGGCCGGATAGCGCAGGTGCTGCCGGCGCTGAGCTTCACGCCGCGCGATCTTGAGCTTGCCCTTGTCGAGGCATCTTCCGGCAGGCTCGGCTCGATCGCCGATCATGTCTTCCTGCTCTGCGCCGGCTTCGATGCGTCCAAGGGGCGATATACGCCGGCGATCTGGGCTGCGTTGAAGCTCGCCAGCATCGTGATGGTGGTGGGGTTGGCGACGGCCATATTGCTGGCGCGCGGGAGGCGGGCGTGAGCTTCGGCATCCGGTTTTTCCCGCAGGAAGCCTCGTCCATCGCGGGCAGCGTCGATGCCTTGTTCTACACATTGCTGGCTTTCGCAGTCGCGCTCGGCCTGTTCCTGACCGTTCTCGTTGTCGGCTACGCCGTCAAATATCGTATCGGCTCCGCAGCCGACCGTACCGGGGCGCGTGCCCGCAGCCTGCCGCTGGAGATGGCGTGGACCATTGCCAGCCTGGTGATGGCCTTCATCTTCTTCGGCTGGGGCGCAGTCCTTTTTGTCCGGCGCGACCGTCCGCCACCGGACGCCGTCGAGATCGCCGGCCTCGGCAAGCAATGGATGTGGGAATTCCGCCATCCCGGCGGCCAGCGCGAGATCAACGAGTTGCACGTGCCGGTCGGCAAGGCGGTGGTGGTGTCGCTGGCATCACAGGACGTCATCCACTCCTTCTACGTGCCAGCCTTTCGGGTCAAGCAGGATGCCGTTCCCGGACGCACGGCCAATGTCTGGTTCATCGCCACGCAGCCGGGGCGTTATCACCTGTTCTGCGCCGAATATTGCGGCACGCAGCATTCCGAGATGGGCGGCTGGGTGACCGTGCTGGCGCCGGAGCAATATGCATCATGGCTCGGCAGTCAAGGTGAAGGCGAAAGCCTTGCCACGAGCGGCGGGAAACTGTTCCGCGCGCTCGGCTGCTCCGGCTGTCACGGCAATTTCAGCAAGGTGCGGGCGCCCGGCCTCGATGGGGTTTTCGGCCAGCCGGTGGCGTTGGCCAACCGGCAGACGGTCATCGCCGACGAACGCTATCTGCGCGATTCGATCCTTGTCCCGAACAAGGAAATCGCCGCCGGCTACCAGCCGGTGATGCCGAGCTTCGACGGTCTCGTTGACGAAGCCGAACTGCAGATGCTGATGGCCTATCTCAAATCCCTATCGCTCCAATCTCCCTCGTTCCCGGCGGCAAAAAACGAGGCGCCGCAATGAGCAGCGATTTGGCGTCGGCAAGCTATCTCGCAGAAGGTGCCGGGCCGCGCTCCTGGCTGCTGACAACAGACCACAAACGGGTGGCGTGGCTCTATTTCGTCTCGCTGACGGCCTTCTTCTTCCTCGGCGGAACCTTTGCCGTGCTGATGCGCATCGAGCTTGCGACGCCGGCCGGCGACCTGGTCTCCGACGATGTCTACAACCGGCTGTTTTCGCTGCACGGCATCATCATGGTGTGGTTCTTCCTGGTGCCGTCGATCCCGGCAACGCTCGGCAATTTCCTGCTGCCGCTGATGATCGGCGCGCGCGACCTCGCCTTTCCCCGGCTCAACCTGGCAAGCTGGTACGTCTTCATGTTCGGCAGCCTGTTCGCGCTCGCCTCGGTGGTTTTGGGCGGCGTCGACACCGGCTGGACCTTCTACACGCCGCTGTCGACGCTCTATGCCAACGGATTTGTCTCGACCGCGGCATTCGGCGTTTTCATCGTCGGCTTTTCGACGATCATGACCGGTATCAATTTCATCGTCACCGTCCACACCTTGCGAGCGCCTGGCCTCACCTGGTTCCGGCTGCCGATCTTCGTCTGGACGCTGTACGCCACCAGCCTGGTGATGGTGCTGGCGACGCCGGTGCTTGCAGCATCGCTGATCCTCATCGTGCTGGAGCGCGTCTTCGGCATCGGCATCTTCAATCCCGACCTCGGCGGCGATCCGCTGCTGTTCCAGCATCTGTTCTGGTTCTACTCGCACCCCGCCGTCTACATCATGATCCTGCCAGGCATGGGAGTGGTCTCGGAAGTGCTGCCTTGCTTTAGCCGCCGGCCGCTGTTCGGCTACAAGGCCGTCGCCCTGGCTTCGATGGCGATCGCCGTCTTCGGCTTTCTCGTCTGGGGCCACCACATGTTCGTCAGCGGGCAGTCGGCCTATGCCGGCGTGGTGTTTTCGTTCCTGTCCTTCTGCGTCGCGATCCCATCGGCGATAAAGGTCTTCAACTGGAGCCTGACGCTGCGCAAGGGCGAAATCAGCTTCGAGACGCCGATGCTTTATGCGCTGTTCTTCCTGGCATTGTTCACCTTCGGCGGGCTGGCCGGCCTTTTCCTTGCCGCGCTCGCCATCGACGTCCACGTTCACGACACCTATTTCGTCGTCGCCCATTTCCACTACATCATGGTAGGCGGCATGGTGACCGCCTACATGGCAGGGCTGCATTTCTGGTGGCCGAAACTCACCGGCCGAATGTATTCGGAGGTTTGGGGCCGTATAGCCGCGGCTGTCACCTTCATCGGCTTCAACCTGACCTTTTTTCCGCAATATGTGCTCGGCTTTCTGGGCATGCCGCGGCGCTACCATACCTATCCGCCGGAATTCGCTTTCTGGCACATCCTGTCGTCGGCTGGCGCCGTGGTGCTGGCGATTGGCTATCTGATGCCGCTCCTCTACTTGGCATGGTCGCTGTTTCGAGGCGCGCAGGCGCCGGCCAATCCGTGGCGAGCGACCGGGTTGGAATGGCAAACAAGCTCGCCGCCGCCCGCGCATAATTTCGATCGCATGCCGACCGTCACCAGACCAGCCTACGACTATCCGATGAAAGGCCTGACCGAGAAACGGTCGGACCCGGTGGAGGATCTGGTTTGAAGTCACCAACGACAAGTATCGCCTTCGACCGGCCGGCTCGCGAAACGGCAGCCGACAGCTTTGCCATGTGGGTGTTAATCGGCTCCGAGGTGATGCTGTTCGGCGCCATCCTGCTCGTCTTCATGTTTGCCCGGTTGAGTTATGGCGACGCCTTCGCCGGCGCTGCGAAGCATCTGTCGCTGCCGTTGGGCACGGCCAACACCGTCGTCCTGATCACCAGCAGTTTCGCTATGGCGCTCGCCCATATGTACACGGCCGCGCGGCGATGGCGCGCCGCTGGCTGGGCATTGGCTGCGACGGCGCTGCTCGGCGTCGTCTTCCTGGCGATCAAGGCGACGGAGTACGCCAGGGAATTCAGCGAAGGGCTGGCGCCGGTGCTCGGCGCACCTTTCATCTATAAGGGCCCGGATCCTGTTCATGCCGAATTCTTCTTCGGCCTCTATTTCGCGATGACGTCACTGCACGCCTTGCATCTGATTTGCGGCGTAATCGTCATCGGCGGCATCCTCGCGCTGTGGCCACGCACGATCGAGGCCAGCCGGTTCCGGCGCGTGCAGGCAATCGGCCTCTATTGGCATTTCGTCGATATCGTCTGGGTCTTCCTGTTCCCCGTCCTCTATCTGATCAACAGATGAGCGAGTTCCGCAAACTCACGCTTGCTTATATCGGGCTTTTAGCCTTGCTAGCCCTGACCGTCGGCTCGTCCTTCCTCGCGCTCGGCGGCTTCAATTCGGCACTCAATCTGGTGATCGCCGCGGCCAAGACCGCCGTCATCGCCATCCTGTTCATGCATCTGGCCAGCGACGGCGTCCTGCCGCGTCTTGCGGTCGCTGCTGCCGGGTTTTGGCTGATGATCCTGTTCGGGCTGACGCTGATCGGACAATAGGCCGAAGCGGCGCACCTCGTGATGCCTTGCCTGCGCTCGGACCGGCCTTACAGGGCCGGCTTTTGCTCGGCCGCCGACTTAGAAATCTTTTGGCCGTGGCCGTTGAGTTGCCTGGCCTCGTTCTCGGCTGCGTCTTCGAGCTTGGCGACGAGCAGATCCTTGAGGTCGCCAACCTCTTCCTCGATGTCTTCGATGGGTACGCCGGCATCGGCCGCCTCTTCCTTGCATTCCCTGGCGAGGATTTCCGCCTCCCTTTCAAGCTTGATCGGAGGCGGCGGCACATGAACGTTTTCGTGGATCCAGTCCTGCAAGAATTCTATCGCACTGTCACTCATGGCGCTCACCCATAGCGGCAACCCTGTAGTGCACATTAACGTACGTGCTGCAAAATGGATGCTTGGCAACGCCGGATTTCGGGTAGCGATACTTGACGATAGCGTGATCGCTAGGAACTGGAGCTTCTGCAGCCAAATGGAATCACTTGGCGTCGCGGAATTGCGTCTAACCAGACAGTTGGAGCGGGATCTAATTTGAAAGCATCCCGCCCTAAGACGTGTTGCGCCGACGCGCCGGTGTTGCTCGATTCGGATCGTTTGTCGGCCGACCATCGTCATCGGCAGCAGCCGGTCGTGTCGGCCGCTCAGCGGCGCGGTCGGCGCGCATTTTGCGTTTATGCGCCATCCAGAACGGCAAGAGCTCGGCAAGAAAACTGTATATCGTGGTCTTCATCGGCATGCTCCGGACAACGGTTACAACTCGTGGTCCCGCATTTTCGTTCCGACAAAGAGTTGCGTTCCGACAAATTCGTCGCTTCTATAATTGCGATTCGATCGGCAGGCAGCCAACCAGCGCTGCAACGATGCGCCGATAGAGACTGGCCTCCGGTTCACGCGAACATTGCCGCATCTCGCCATCCGCGATGCCGAGCCACCGCAAGGCGCCTTTGTCCAGGACCAGCTGGTAGCTCGTCTGCGGTGACTTTTCGTGCTCGAACAGCCGGCGCAACTCCATCACCAGATTGGCATCGTGGAAAAGCACGCCCATTTCCGCATTCAACGACACCGAACGCGGATCGAAATTGAAGGAACCGACAAACCCGAGCGTATCGTCGACCGTGAAGGCCTTGGTATGGAGGCTGGCTCCCTTTGAGCCGAAAACGGAGATGTTGGCCTGGCGGTTGAAGGGTTGCAATTCGAAAAGCTGGATACCTTTTTTAAGCAGCTTGCGGCGGTATTTGGCATAAGCGCCGTGCACTGCGGCGACGTCCGTCGCGGCGAGCGAGTTGGTGAGGATTGCAACCTCGGCGCCACGATCCACCAGCTTCGACAGGATGGCCAACCCGGTGCCGCCGGGGATGAAATAGGGCGAGACGATTTCGAGCCGCTGCCTCGTCGCCGCGATAGCGGGAAGCAGCTCCTTGGTCAGCCAGTTCCTGCGCCGCTTGCCGCGCACCTTTTCCGGCGGATCGGAAATGACGCGAACGCCTTTCGTCCAGCAGACCTCGCTGTGCGCTGCAATGAACTCCGTGATCGTGCGCCAGGCACTGAGGCTGTTCAAAAGCTGGCCGTCCGCGGTCGTATCGAGATTGTCGAGGAAATCGGCGCGCGAGCCCACCGCAGCCGGGTTGAGCAGCTGGATCGGCTTTGCCGCCTCGCAATTCCAGAACGCCTCGAAGATCTGCATCGTCTGCCCTACGGCAGGACCGAGAAGCAACAGGTCGAGATCACGGAAATTTGTCTCCGCGGCGTCGAAATAGGCATCGCCGATATTTCTTCCTCCGACGATGGCCAGGCTCCCGTCGGCGATCCAGGCCTTGTTGTGCATGCGGCGGGTCATCGCAAACAGCCGGGCGACCATCTCCAGCGAGCGAAAGATGCTGCCGTTCCTCATGCCGCTGGGGTTGAACAGCCTCAGCTCGATGTTCTTGTAGCTGTTGAGCGCCAGGTAAGCGGCGTCGCTGTTGCGCGGATTTATATCGTCCAGCAGCATGCGGACGCGGACACCGCGCTCCGCCGCCTTGACGACCTCCTGCATCAGCAGCCGGCCGCTATGGTCGTCGTGCCAGAGATAGTACATCAGGTCGAGGCTGCTGGTGGCACTGCGCGCGGCAAGGATTCGTGCGGCAAACGCGTCATAATTGTCGGCGATCAGCACCAGCCCGCTATTGCCGGCAGCGATCTTGTCCCGGGCAAACCGCGAAATGGCTGTATCCATAAAGTGCACCGACAAACATCAGCGAAGCAAACCGTCTGAAATCTGACTAACAACCCTTCAGGTTCATTCTGGTTGCAGTCGCGGCTGCCGTATCGCGTCCAGGTTCAGCCGGGCCTTGATCGGCAGATGATCGGAAGCCCGCTGCGCCAGCGGCGTCTTGTGCACCTCGATGCTGGAAATCAGGTGCGGCGGCCTGGCCAGGATGCGGTCGAGCGCAAACAGCGGAAAGCGCGACGGAAAGCTCGGCAGAACCGCATCGATCGGACCGAAATGCGGCAGCAGGGCCAGCAGCGAAGACCTGTTGCGGACGCGCCATTCGTTGAGGTCGCCAAGCAGGATTGTTGGCCGCAGAACCGGGTGCGTGGCTTCGACCAGCGCGTTGGCCTGCTGCGAGCGCGACCGCCGCAGCAAGCCGAAATGTGCGGCTATGATCCTGAGCGAGACGCCCTTCAGCTCCAGGTCCGCGATCACCGCGCCGCGCGGCTCCAGGCCGGGCAGCCGGATCTGGTTCACGCTTTCGACCACGCCGCGGCGTGCCAGGATCAGATTTCCATGCCAGCCATGGCTTCGGCGGTTTTCCGGGATATGTGTGGGGACGAGGTCGCTGTCGCGCTCGAGTGCTGCGAGATCCAGCAATCCCTGCCTGCTTCCGGTTCTTTCGTCGGCCTCCTGCAAAGCAATGATATCGGCGTCGAGTTCCTTGACCACGGCCGCGACCCGCTCCGGATCGAACCTGCCGTCGGTGCCGACGCATTTATGCACATTGTAGGATGCGACCGTAGTGCATGAAATTTCATTGCCGGGTGCCGCAAACCGCGGCACTTCCCTTCGCAGCGCAGCGCCAAGCGACCTTGGAAGGGTAGGCGATCGATCCAGCATGTTATCCATTTGCTGTTGAGTCGGTGAGTGGCGGCCATTGCGATTATGGCGCGTGCGGAGGTCTGAAACAACGACGACCTTGCAAAACCGTTCCACCACCCGGCCTCGGCGCGCCCGCGGTCTGGAACCCTGACGGGCAACAACACGTTTCGGGAAGGCAGCGCAGTCAACGGAGAAGTCGAATGCAGTCCTTAGCCGCAGATTCCGCCCCCCGCCCAGGCCCGCTCAGGATTGTCCCGTTTGATGGAACCGTGACCGTCCGGTTCTCCGATGCCATTATTGCGTCGAGCGAGCGGGCAAAGCTGCTCTATGAAGACGGCCATGATCCTGTTTTCTACATACCCTTCGAGGACATCTATTTCGACCTCTTGGAGAAGACGAACACGACGAGCCACGGCCCGCTGAAGGGCACGGCAAGCTATTGGCGTGTTCATGCGGTCGGTTCGTCGGCAGAAGACTTCATGTGGGCCTACGAGACGCCCGACACCCCGGCATTGGCGATCGCCCGCCATGGTGCGTTCGATCCCGGCAGGGCGCGGATCGACGCCGATCCCGCGGAAGACAAGCGGCACACGCCGCACGTCACCGAGTAGACCCACATCGGCGACAGCCGCCAGCTGTCCGTCAGCTCGCGAACTCTTCCCTGAGAATGCGCAGGCCGTCTTCGTATTTCGCTGTCGAGGCACCGATCTGCCGTGCCTGCCATAGATTGTCGGCGAGATCGGCGCGCTTGACTGGCAACGCCAACGGATTGGCCGCGGCCCTGCGAACGAAAGCGGCATCATCCTCGTTTGGCAGCCGCGTCATGGCGTCGACGGCAGACACGATGGACGGCCCGAACCCGGCCGCCTCAAGCCGGTCGCGGTTCCAGCCGTCACCTTTTTCGATGACGTCGTGAAGATAGGCGATGGCTTTCTGGTCGAGCGTTTCGACGGCATCGACGACCCGGCGGCAATGTTCGATATAAGGCCGCCCCGTCTTGTCCGTCTGCCCGGCATGAGCCTGTTCGGCGATTTTCGCTGCGCGATAAAGCACGCTCATTGGGTCGACCCCGTAACAGCGCATGTCCTGGCGCACCAACGTGCCATCGTCAGTGCGAGTTCCTACGCGCCGCCGGACCCTGCTGCCTCACTTGCGCGCTGAATGCCGCGGTGGCGGGCGCGATAGTCAGGAGACGCGTTCAAAACTGTCGAGGCTGGTTCCAAACGCGCGCCAGGCGGGGAGTTTCCTGGCTTGGGCCGGGGCACCTTCCTTTTCCGCCGACAAAGCAGCATCCGCAACGGTGTGCCACAGCATCTCCAGCTTCCCGTTCCTGAGGATGCCGGTATAGCTCACCGCCGCGGCTCCGACCCGCCCTTCGGCCGCGCAGGTGAAGCCGATGACGTCTCCATGGCAGGCTCCGAACAGCGGCACGGTCATGCCGAAGAAGGCGCTGTCCTCCAGCGCCGTCCTGAAGGTTCCGCTGATCCGTCCGCCCTCTTCGGTGGTCAGTTCGACGACCGACCCGTACTGATTCCGCCAGGTGCCCAGCCAACTCATCGCTGCTCCTCCTGATTGCTACCAAAGGGATTGCGTTGCCACACGGCCGCCAAGCCGCGGCCGGTGTAGCGGCCTTCAATCAGCCGCGATGCCAGCCATCGACATCTGAACGAAGCGCAGCGGCGCTTCCAGCGTCCAGGTGATGCCGTGCCTGGCGAATTCCAGGCGGCCGGTGCCGCTGAGCGCCTGCGGCGTGACGCGTTTGAGCACAACCGATCCGAAACCGCGTCGCGTGTTTTCATCCACCAATGGTCCGTCCAGTTCCCGCCAGACAAGGCGGAAGCCGTCGCTGCCATCGGCGGCTGGGGTCACGGTCCATTCGACCTCGACCCGTCCGTCATGGTGCGACAGCGCTCCGTGCTTTACCGAATTGGTGGCCAGCTCGTGAAAGGCGATGCCGAGATATTGCACCGCGTTCGGCTGCAGCATGATCGTCGGCCCGCTCATCGACAGACGGGCCTGTGTCGCGAAGGCCTTGGTCTGTGCATGGATCAATTCGCCGATGGTCGCGCCACGCCATTCCGCATCGACCAGGAGGTCGTGCGATTCCGAAAGGGCCATGATGCGTTCCCGGACCCGTGAAAGGAAGGCCTCTGGCGTACCCGCCAGCTTGCTGGTCTCGCGGATCATCGAGACGATCACCGAATACTGGTTTTTAACGCGATGGTTGACTTCGCGCATGAGTGTGCGGATGCGCCGTTCGCTTTCCTTGTGGGGGCTGATGTCGCGCGCGATCTTGGAGGCGCCGATGATACGTCCGATGCCGTCGCGTATCGGCGAGATGGTGAGCGAAACCGGAACCAGGGCGCCGTCCTTGCGCTGCCGGATAGTCTCGTATGAAGGAATCCGTTCGCCGGCGCGAATGCGGCTGATGATCATGGCTTCCTCATCCAGGTGGTCGGGCGGGATGAGGATCGTCACCGGGCGCCCGATCGCCTCGGCGGGCGTATAGCCGAACAGGCGTTGTGCCGCGTCGTTCCAGCTGGTGATAATGCCGTTCAGGTCTTTGGACACGATGGCGTCCATCGAGGATTCGACGATGGCGGCGAGCCTTATGCCGGCGTCGTCGGCCAGCGTCTGCATGCGCAGGTCGAGCAGGGTGTTGATGGCACCGACAACCTCGCCGGCTTCATTGCGAAGCAGGACCGGATGCGCACTGAACGGGATGAGTTGGCCGTCCGGCCGCTCGGCGATGGCTCGGCCCCCACGAACGTCCCGCTCCTCGAGCAAGGCAACGGCCATTGGACACTCGTCATGCGTCATCGGTCGCCCGTCGAGGTGGCGAAGCTTCCATGACCCGCACCAGCGATCCTGGCCGATAACCGGACGATATCCCCAGAGATCGGCAGCGGCTTCGTTGAAGAAGGTGATGTAGCCTTGTTTGTCGGTGGTGTAGACGGCCACAGGCAACGCCTGCATCAGATCGGCGGAGGAAACTTGCGGGATCCCGCCAGTCCTTAGTTCAACGACGTCCACCAGTCCCCCGCTCCGCTTGGCTTGCCGACGGATTGCTACGTCATCTAAATGCGCGCGAGCGTTTTCGGTTCCGTTCGATCCGCTTTCGGACATTCAGGCTGATTTGCGTTTCGGGGCCGTTCTCGGCTTTTTGCTGGGAGCCTTGCCGCCTTCCTGCGCCAGGCTTTTGCGCAGAACATCGGCGAGATTGATGACGTTCGTCTTGGGCTCAGGTGCCGGCTTGGGCGGTTTCTTGCCCTTGCGCTTGGCCTCGATCATTGCAACCAGCGCCTTTTCATAAGTATCGTCGAACTTCGACGGGTCGAATTTGGCGGGCTTCTTGTCGATCAGCAATTGCGCGATTTCCAGCATCTCGGGATCGACCTTGCGAGCCTTCAGCCCTTCGAACACCGCGTCCGCCGCGACCACTTCATTGTGGTTGCGTAATTCCGTCATCAGCATGCCCTTGCCCAGTGGCTGGATCAGCACCTCTCGGCCTCGCTGGTACAGCACGACGCAGGAGCGGGCTGCTACCTTTTTCCTGGCCATGGCGTCCCGGATCACCGCGAAAGCCTCCGTGGAGGGCGCGTCGGCCGGAACGAGATAGTAGGGTTTTTCGAGGTAGCGTGCATCGATTTCGGCGGCAGGCACGAACTCGCCGATCTCGAGCGTATGCTGCGATACCATCTTCAGTTTCTTGATTTCGTCCGGCTCTATATGGATGAACTCACCCTTTTCGACCTCATAGCCTTTTACCTGCTCCGCCGCCTCGACCGTGTCGCCGGTCTCCTCGTCTAGATAGGCGCTCTTGACCGGGAGACCGTCCTTGCGGTTCAGGATCCTGAAATGCACTTTCTCGGCCTCGCTGACGGCACCGATGATCTTGACGCCACAGGAAACCGATCCGACTTTCATAAAGCCCTTCCAGGCAGCTCGCGGCGTCGCCATGTCGATCACTCATTTGTCGAACGGACGGAACGGCTGCGCGCGGAAATCGTTCCGGCTGCTCCACATGCCGGCCCGGACGTTCGTTGCATTTTCGTCAGGGGAATAGCGGAATGGCCCAACGCAGCGCAGGGTTGCTGATTTATCGCCGAAGCGAAGGACATCTCCAGGTCTTGCTGGTGCATCCGGGCGGCCCATTCTGGGCGAAGAAGGACGACGGCGCATGGTCGATCCCGAAGGGCTTGGTCGACGAGAACGAGGACGAGCTGGCGGCAGCAAAACGCGAGGCCGAAGAGGAACTCGGCCTTGCCATCGACGGGGATTTCGAAAGCCTTGGCAGCTACAGGCAGCCGGGCGGCAAGCTCGTCATCGCATGGTGCGTCGAGACGGATTTCGACAGCGACGCCATCAGCAGCAACACCTTCGTCATGGAATGGCCGCCAAGGTCCGGCTCGATGAAGGAATTTGCCGAAGTCGACAAAGCGGGCTGGTTCTCCCTGCCTGAAGCCAACCTCAAGATACTGAAAGGCCAGCGCGCCATGTTGGCGGACTTTGCCGGCCGGCATGGCGACGGATGAATTTGTTTCAGCCCAGTTCTTAGGGCAGTGCTCGGGCTTCCTCACCGCTCTGCTTTAAGCGCGTTGCGGCCGCAGCGTGCGCAACGTGATCGAATAGCGGTGCTCCGCAACCGGCGGAATGCTGTGCTCCCATTCGCTGCGCGCGGCGCCCGTCATCAGATAGGCCGATCTTGGCTCGACGGTGACCGTCTTGCGGTCCCATCGCGTGCCGTTTTTCCGCCGCAGGCGAAAGCTGCAGGCGGCCAGCAGGGAAACACCGGCGACGGCCTCGAAATGAGGCTTGTCGCGGTGCCAGCCGATACCGGCGCCCGGCCGGTACTCGTTGATCAGCACCTGCACGAAGGTCTCGGCGGGCAGGCGGGCGAAGGCTGCAACCTTTTCCCTGAGCGGCAGCAGAAAGCCGGGTATCGGCGGTGCCTCGACGACTTCGCGCCGGTCGTAATCATAACGCAGCCCAAAACCGACCACCCGCCGGTTTGCCAGATGGCCGTGAAAGTCGAAGGCCTGAAAAGGCAGGCTTGCGAGCTGGCTCGCCAACGCTGCTTCTTCGTCCGGCGTGATCAGTTCGGGCCGGTAGCGGAATCCTTCCGGCAGGTCGTCGGCGGCGGCAAAGAGATCGCCCTGGCGGGCTGCAGCCGATGTCTTGGGCGATGGCATCAACCGTATTTGGTGAAGCCGGCCCGTAGCGGCAAGGCTGCTTCGGTAGCAAGGAACCTCGCTCTCCGTGCAGGGTTATTCACATGACGATATGGAATGGAGCACTGCCGAGCATTGGACCTGTCGAGGATGCCTTCAACTGCGATCAGAAGCATCGATTACCAACCGGCGACGAGGATCCTCTCCGTATGGTTCGCCCCGAGCGGAAGCCGCTATGATTACGAGGACGTGCCGCCGCAGGTCCACGCGGCATTCCGCAAAGCCTCGTCAAAGGGCCGGTTCTTCAACGAGCATATTCGCGACCGGTACAAATACCATCTGGTCGAGCAGAGCCATTCGAGCTGAGCCTTCAGCCGCTTCTCAACCACGATCTCGGCTCTCCGCCATGCCTGGCCGCGTGGTGGCAATGAGCGGACTTCGCAGTTGGCGAGCGACCTGATATTGATCATGGTCCCACCCAAAACATCGAAAGCTTGGAATGTCCGCCGAAGCCGAAAAAACCGAGCGAAGGCGAGACCTGGCCGAAACCCGGCAAGCTCGGAGCACTGATCGCTCAATCGCTGACCGAAAATGCCAAAGCCCGGTTCGAGGTGGATTCTGCCCCCGGCAAAGGAACGCGGGTGACCATCGTGTTCAACAGATCGGCCGCCCTCGCGACGTAGCCGGTCGAGCAAGCGCCGCCATTCGAGGCCATCCGCCTCAGCCGGGCCCCTCCATTACCTTGCGCGTGTGGCGGGCGATGACACCTTCTTCGTCGGTCGCCACGACGCGGACTTCCACCTTGCTCTCCGCCTGGCTCATCAGCGCGGCATGAGAGCGGTTGGCGGCCTCGTCGATCGCCACGCCAAGCCAGCCAAGCCTGTCGCAAATCGCTTTACGGGCCGTGGCCGAGTGCTCGCCGATGCCGGCGGTGAACACCAGGCATTCGAGGCCACCCAGCGTGTTGGCGAGGGCGGCAACTTCCCTGCCGGCGCGGAAGGCGAAAAGCTCCAGCGCTTCGCGCGCCCGACGGTCGTCGCTGGCCTCCAGCGAGCGCATGTCGCCGGAAATACCGGACACGCCGAGCAGGCCGGATTCCTCATAGAGCATGTGCTGCAGCGCCTCTCCCGAAAAGCCTCTTTCCAGCAGCAGGTACAAAAGCACGCCCGGATCGATGGCGCCGCAGCGCGTGCCCATGACCAGGCCGTCAAGCGCCGAAAAGCCCATCGTCGTATCGACGCTGCGCCCGGCGCGCATGGCGCACAGGCTCGCCCCATTGCCGAGATGGGCGACGATGGTTCTTTTCGCCGCCAGATCGGGCGATATCTGCTTGAGCCGGCCGGCGACATATTCGTAGGAAAGCCCGTGAAAGCCGTAGCGGTGGATGCCGTCTGCCTCATAGCGGCGCGGCAGCGCGAAACGGCTGACCAGAGGCTCGATGGTCCGATGGAAGGCGGTGTCGAAGCATCCGACCTGCGGCAGGTCGGGCCGCAACGCGGCAAGCGCCCGGATCGGCGCGAGGCTGCGCGGCTGGTGCAGTGGCGCGAGCGGCGTCAGCCTGTCGAGAGCCTCGACAATTGTCGGCGTCAGGCGGACAGGTTCGACGAAGTCGCGGCCGCCATGGACGATGCGATGGCCGGCGGTGATGAGTTTCCTTCCGCCAAGTTCGTTCTCGATCCATTGCAGCATCTGGCCGATGCCTAAATCGGGCGATGCGTCTGCTGCAAGTGGCCGATCGCACTGCACCGCCCCATCGGCGGCTTTTGCGGTCAGCCTTGGCGCATCGCCCAAATCCAGCGAACCGCGCGAGGCAAGATCCAGCTCAGCGGACACTCCAAGATCGTAAAGCCCGAACTTGATGCTCGACGAGCCGGCATTCAACGCAAGGATCGATCGTCGCATCAATCGCCGGCCCTCGTCGCGCCGTCCTGCGGCCAAGACCATTTCTGGATCTCGGGCATGTCCTCGCCATGTTCGCGGACATAGGCCGTGTGTTCAGCCAATTTCCCGTGCAACGCCGCGGCAAGATCCTTCGCCCGCTCGGCCAGCCCCGGCACACGCGCGATCGCGGCGAGCGCGAGATGGTAGCGGTCGAGCTGGTTGAGCACCACCATATCGAACGGCGTCGTCGTCGTGCCTTCCTCGCGAAAGCCGTGCACATGCATGTTGTCGTGGTTGGCGCGCCGGTAGGTCAGACGGTGAATGAGATAGGGATAGCCGTGATAGGCGAAGATGACCGGCTTGGCCCTGGTGAACAGCGCGTCGAACCTGTCATCGGCAAAGCCATGCGGATGCTCGGAATTCGACTGCAAAATCATCAGGTCGACGACATTGACGACGCGGATATTCAGGTCCGGAATGCCCGAGCGCAGGATATCGGCTGCAGCCAGCGTCTCCAGCGTCGGCACGTCGCCGGCGCAGGCCAGGACCACATCCGGATCTTCGCCCTTGGCAACCGTCCCGGCCCATTCCCAGATGCCGGCGCCGGCCTTGCAGTGTGCTTCCGCGTCTTCGGCGGACAGCCATTGCGGCGCCGGCTGCTTGCCGGCGACGATGACGTTGATGCGGTTGTAGGTTTTCAGGCAATGGTCGGTGATCCACAGCAGCGTGTTGGCGTCGGGCGGGAAATAGAGCCTGACCGTGTCGGCCTTCTTGTTGGCGACGAAATCGGCAAAGCCTGGGTCCTGATGGCTGAAGCCGTTGTGATCCTGTCGCCAGACATGCGAGGTCAGCAGGTAGTTGAGCGAGGCGATCGGCTTGCGCCAGGCAAGTTCGCCGGAGGTCTTCAGCCATTTGGCGTGCTGGTTGACCATGGAATCGATGATGTGGACGAACGCCTCGTAGCACGAGAACAGGCCGTGGCGGCCGGTCAGCAGATAGCCCTCCAGCCAGCCTTGGCAAAGATGCTCGCTGAGCACTTCCATGACGCGGCCGTCACGGGAAAGATGGACGTCGTAAGGCTCGATCCGCTCCATCCAGACCCGATCCGTAACCTCGAACACGTCGTCGAGGCGGTTGGAGGACGTCTCGTCGGGTCCCATCAGCCGGAAATTCCTGGCCTCGGCGTTCAAGCGGATCACATCGCGAAGATAGCTGCCGACGGTCCGCGTCGCCTCCCCGACAGTGCCGCCCGGACGCGGTACGTCGAGCGCGAGGCCTTTCCAATCGGGAAGCACGAGGTCTTGTTTCAGCAGGCCGCCATTGGCGTAGGGGATTGCGCCCATGCGTCTTGACCCTGTCGGTGCCAGCGCCGCGAGCTCCGCCAGGAGATGCCCGCGTTCGTCGAACAGCGTCTTCGGTTCGTAGCTGCGCATCCAGTCTTCGAGGATCTGCCGGTGCGCCGCATCGCCTCGTGCGTTCGACACCGGGACCTGGTGCGAGCGCCAGAAATCCTCGACCTTCTTGCCGTCGACCTCTTTCGGCCCGGTCCAGCCCTTTGGGCTGCGCAGCACGATCATCGGCCACAGCGGCCGCTCTCCCTTCCAGCCCGCGGCTCTTGCAGGCTCCTGGATGGAGTGGATCCGGTCGAGCACGGTATCGAGCGTGCGGGCCATCTCCCGATGCATCGGGGCAGGCTCATGGCCTTCCACGAAAAAGGTTTCGTAGCCATAGCCGAGGAACAGGCTGCGCAACGCCTCGTCTTCCATGCGGCCGAGGATGGTCGGGCTGGCGATCTTGTAGCCGTTGAGATGCAGGATCGGCAGGACGGCACCGTCGGATGCCGGGTTCAGGAACTTGTTGGAATGCCAGGCCGCGGCGAGCGGGCCGGTCTCGGCTTCGCCGTCGCCGACGACGCAGGCAACCACAAGGTTCGGATTGTCGAAGGCGGCGCCGAAGGCATGGACCAGCGCATAGCCGAGCTCTCCGCCTTCGTGGATCGAGCCGGGTGTCTCCGGAGCCGCGTGGCTCGGCACTCCGCCGGGAAACGAGAACCGCCGGAACAGCTTTCGCAGGCCGTCTTCGTCCCCGCCGACCTCGGGATAGATTTCGCTGTAGGTGCCCTCGAGCCAGCTGTTCGCGACCATTGCCGGGCCGCCGTGACCCGGGCCGCAGATGAACAGGACATCGAGACCACGTTCACGGATAATCCGGTTTAAATGCACATAGATGAAATTGAGGCCGGGCGTCGTGCCCCAATGGCCGAGCAGCCGCGGCTTGATGTGCTCGGGCCGCAAGGGCTCGCGCAAGAGCGGATTGTCGAGCAGGTAGATCTGGCCAACCGAGATGTAGTTCGCGGCGCGCCAGTAGCGGTCCATCAGATCGATCTGGTCAAGGCCGGTCGTGTGCGCAGCGGTGCGGACCTCGTCGTTCATGGAAATGCCTCCGGAATACCCTCGTCCGTCGTTATCTGGAGTGGCGTCGCGTCGGAGAAAGGATTTGCCTTGAAATAAGTTTGGGCGGCGTGGCTAGCGATTGCCGATCCTGCAACCCGCCTCGCCGGACAAAAGCGGGTCGGTCTTTTGGGGAACCTCGGGGCTTGCCAACGGTTAGGGAGATGCACCGCATTGCTTGGATCCAAAGGGACTGCCGAGGCCCTGAGATACGAGCCGGCCGAGGTGGCGTTGAGCAGCTTGGGCGATTGTAGCGGAGGCCCATAGGAGGAGCAAAAAGATGCTCGATCTCTCCCATGCCCGCAACCAAATGGTCGACATCCACTTGAGCCGCCGTGGCATTCGCGACCGCAATGTCCTTCAGGCGATGCGCGAGGTCCCGCGCGAGGCTTTCGTCGATCCTGGCTTTGAAGAATTCGCCTATGAGGACGGGCCGCTGCCGATCGCCGAAGGTCAGACGATATCGCAGCCCTACATCGTTGCGTTCATGATCGAAATGGCCGAGGTCGGAGCCGGCGACCACGTCCTCGAGGTTGGCACCGGCTCGGGCTATGCGGCTGCCGTAATGAGCCGGATCGTCGAACGCGTCTACACGATCGAGCGCCACGCCGCGTTGGCTGAAACGGCAAGGCAGCGGTTCAAAAAGCTTGGCTACGACAATATCGAAGTCCGCACCGGCGACGGCACCAAAGGCTGGCCCGAGGCGGCACCCTTCGATGCGATCCTGGTTGCGGCCGCCGGACCCGGCGCACCGCTCGCTCTGCAGGAACAGCTCGACGTCGCTGGCCGGCTTGTCATCCCGGTCGGCGATGAATTCGACTCGCAGCGCCTGCTCAAGGTCACCCGTACCGGCGCCGCAACCTACACTGAGGAGGATTTCGGCGGCGTGCGGTTTGTTCCGCTGATCGGCGAGCAAGGCTGGGGCGAGCCAGGCAGCGACAGCCAGATAGCGGCCGATCTTCCGCACCGGCATCAGCGCAGGAGCAGCCTGCCGCAGATGATCGCGGCCGCCGCCGAACCGCTTCCGGATTTCGACGATCCGGCCTTCGGTGCGCTGTTCGACCGGTTTGCCGACCGCCGCGTCGTCTTGCTCGGCGAAGCCAGCCACGGCACGTCGGAGTTCTACCGTGCGCGCGCCGCGATCACTCGCAGGCTGATCGAGAAGCATGGCTTCACCATCGTCGCGGTCGAGGCCGACTGGCCCGATGCCGCGGCGATCGACCGCTACGTCCGCCATCGGCCGCCGCGGCCTGGCGCAGATCCGCCGTTCCAGCGCTTTCCCACCTGGATGTGGCGCAACACCGACGTCGCCGAGTTCGTCGACTGGATGCGACAGCATAATGAGCGGATCAGGCTATCCTCCCGGCGGGCCGGGTTCTATGGCCTCGACATCTACAATATGGGTGGATCGATTGCGGCGGTCCTGCAATATCTCGACCGGGTCGATCCGCAGGCGGCGAGGATCGCGCGCGAACGCTATGGCTGCCTGACGCCGTGGCAGAACGACCCGGCCACCTATGGCCGTGTCGCACTCACCTCCGGTTACCAGAAATGCGAGAAGGCCGTGCTCGAGCAATGCCGGGAACTGCTTTCCAGAGAGCTCGACTACGCGCAGCAGGACGGCATCGATTTCCTCGACGCGAGCCAGAATGCCCGTCTGGTCGCCTCCGCCGAGCGCTATTACCGCACCATGTATTACGGCGGCGCGCAATCCTGGAACCTGCGCGACACCCATATGTTCGAAACGCTGGAGCACCTGCTGCAGGCCCGCGGCCCGAACGCCAAGGCGGTGGTGTGGGCACATAATTCCCATATCGGCGATGCCCGCTATACCGAAATGGGGATCGTCAGGGACGAACTGAATATCGGCCAGCTCTGCCGCCAGCGTTTTGGCGACGAGGTTGCCTTGATCGGGCTCAGTACGCATTCCGGGACGGTGGCCGCCGCCACCGACTGGGACGGCGACATGGAAGTGAAACCGGTTCGGCCTTCCCACAACGACAGCTATGAGCGGCTTTGCCACGACAGCGGCGTCTCGCCTTTCCTGCTCGATTTCGATCGCGACGACACGCTGCGCGAACGGCTTCTGGAGCGCCGGCTGGAACGCTTTATCGGCGTCATCTACCGGCCCGAAACCGAGCTCCACAGCCATTATGCGGACGCCTCGCTCGCCCGCCAGTTCGATGCTTTCGTCTGGTTCGATGAAACCAGTGCCGTGACGCCGCTTGGGCCGGAACATGCGGGGACAGGCCTTCCCGAGACCTATCCTTTCGGGCTGTAGCGAATTTGGACCCTGGGAAAGTGGAAAATCAAAAGAAGGAGGTCACCGATGGCCGGAAAAAAGACTCATGAGCAGCAATTGCGCGTCATCGAAGAGCGCGAGAACACGAAAAACGCCGGCAAGGATTTCGACGCGGAAGCGGATTTGAAAAAGACCAGGCAAGAGCGCGAGGCGTTCCGGCGCGGTGCCGAGCTCAGATCGGACCCGAAGGACATTGCCGATCCCGACGACCGCAACATCATCCGCGGCGAGCACCAGGAAAGCGCCCACAACAAGCATCGCACCGACCGCTGAAACGGCAGGATCGCTTGACGTTAAGATAGTACGCCGGTTCCGTTCCCTGATCTGACGGATGCAGCGTTCGTGGCGGCAAGTTGGCGGACGAGGGCCGTCTTGATCCCTGGCGCTATTCAGCAAAAAATGTCGCGGCGACAGCAATTGAGACGAGGCTCAGCATCGCCAGGCCTGCCCTGGCGACATGCGAAGCCTCCCAGACGTTGTGCAAGTCTCTCCAGTCGCCGGTCTGCTTTCGAGAGAACATTGAAAAAAAGGTCGCGGCTGATTGCGGCATGGCAACGTCTTGCACCCAGAAATTATTGACGGGATGCGTGATCAACCAATAGGTCGCATGTTCCGCCAGCAGGAAGGCGAGCGCCGCCAAGGTCCACCAGAATCGAGCGCTTGGATAAGGCGTCAGGTAGAGCATGATGGCGAGGGCAATGATGCCGCCGATCTCGGCAAAGCCGCCGATCGTGAAGCCGGGATAATAGATCGCCTGCACTGATCTGTAGGTGGCCTCCTTGAGGCGCAACTTGCCGGGCAATTCCAGTGCGTGCGCAAGTGAGAGCGCCATCGTGACAGCGACCAGAAGGACGGTGGCGATCATCAATGCGCGCATGTTCCTGCTCCCTGAATGATGCCCTCGTGGCGCGCGCGTACTTAGGGTGGTTGGTGATCCGGTAAAGGCAACGACACCCGACTTCGCCGGCAAGTCCGGTTCGGTCATTCCCCGATCTGGCTGGTCGACCGTTCGTGGACTGTGGCGCCGGTCTGTGCGTCGACCGCAGCCATGCTGACCTCGTAGCCCCAGAGCTTGCGGATATGGCGCAGCGTGGCGTCGCGGCTGCCGCCTTCCAGCACTATGCCGTCCTTGACCTTATGCTGCAGGCGCAGATGCCGATCGCCGAGCAGGTCCACGTCCACCACCTGGATGTCCGGCCGGCTGGCGCCGATGTCGTAGCTGTGGGCGAGTGCGGCGCGGATGCTCTCGTAGCCGCGCTCATTGTGTATCGAGGCGACTTCGTAGTGCGGATCGTTGGCCGCATCGGCAAGCACAAAGAACCGCCATTTCCGGATCAGGGTAGGGCTCAGATACTGGCGGATGAAGGACTCGTCGCGATGGTTGGCCCAGGCGTCCAGCAGGGTCTGGCGCCAGTCGCCATTGCCGGCGATATCGGGAAACCAGTCGCGGTCCTCGGCGGTCGGCGCGGTCGAGATGCGCTGGATGTCCTGCATCATGTCGAGGCCCAGCGCGTAAGGGTTGATGCCGGAAAAGCGCGGATCGTCGAAGCCCGGCTGGAAGATCACGTTCGAATGGTTGCGCAGCACTTCCAGCATGGCGCCTTCGCCGATCAGGCCGCGGTCGAACAAAAGGTTCATCAGCGTGTAATGCACGAAGGTGGCGCAGCCCTCGTTCATCACCTGCGTTTGGCGCTGCGGATAGAAATACTGCGCGATGACGCGGACAATCCGGATGACCTCACGCTGCCAGGGTTCCAGGATCAGGCTGTTCTTCTCCAGGAAATAAAGCAGGTTTTCCTCGGGCAGCTTGAGCGATTTCCTGCGCTCCGCCATTGTATCCGTCTCGCGGGGCTTGGTGCCGTCCTTCGAAGGCGGCAGCGTGCGCCATAGGTCATTGTAGGAACGCTCCTCGTATTCCAGGCGCTCGCGAACGCCCTCGCGCTGCTTTTCCGACGACAGTTTCGGCGGCCGGTGATATCTGAACACGCCCTGTTCCATCAGCGCATGTGCGGCATCGAGGATCTCTTCCACCGCATCGACGCCATGCCGCTCCTCACAGCGGGCAATGTAGCCCTTGGCGAAGTCCAGATAACTGAGGATGGCGCTGGCGTCAGTCCACTGCTGGAACAGATAATTATTCTTGAAGAAATGGTTATGGCCGAGTGCCGCGTGCGCCGTCACCAGGGCCTGCAGGGCCATGGTGTTTTCTTCCATCAGATAGACGATGCAGGGATTGGAATTGATGACGAGTTCATAGGCGAGCCCCCGTCCGCCTTTGCGGTAGAGCAATTCCTGGTAGAGGTAGTGCTTGCCGAACGACCAGTGGCGGTACATCAGCGGCATGCCGACAGAGGAATAGGCGTCGAGCATCTGTTCTGAGGAGATGATCTCCATCTGCACCGGATAGACGTCGAGGTGGAGCTCTTCCGTGGCGACCGCCTCGATGGTCTCGTAGGCACGCGACAGCGTCCTGAAATCCCAGTCGGAACCGGAAAACAGCAACCCGGATTTGCTCGCCATCAGCCCCCTCTTTCAGCGCTCTTTTGATAACCCGGCTGTCTGGCGAAGAGCTGGCGGAAAACCGGGTAGATGTCGGCCGCCGTGGCGATGCGGCTCATCTGGAAGTTCGACCACCTCAGCTTGACCGCACTGTAGGCACGCCACAGCGACGTGCCGTTGTCGGTGGCGCCGAAGATGTGGCTCTCACGCTCGTCGAGGATCTCGACATAGGCGAAATACTGGCAAAGCCGCATGATCTGTTCGTCGAGCAAGGCGATGCAGCGCTCGGAATCGGTGACGAAATTGTCGCCGTCCGAGGCCTGGGCGACATAGATGTTCCATTCGCGGCTGGGATAGCGTTGCTCGACGATGCGGTGCATCTCCTCGAGCGCCGTGGAAACCACCGTGCCGCCGCTCTGAGTGTTGTAGAAGAAGGTTTCCTCGTCCACCTCCTGCGCCTCGTGCGTGTGGCGAATGAAGACGACCTCGGTGCGGTCATAGCGCCGTTTCAGGAACAGGTGCAGCAGCACGAAGAAGCGCTTGGCCAGATCTTTCTCGCGTTCGCCCATCGAACCGGACACGTCCATCAGGCAGAACATCACCGCATTGGCGTTCGGCACCGGCTGGGCGTCGAAGCGGTTGAAGCGGATATCGACCGGATCGACAAAGGCGATCCGCTTGCGGCGGCGCTCCAGCCGCTCAAGCTCTTCCTGCAGCGCCACGATGCGCTGCCGCATCTCGGCGTTTTGCGGCTTCGTCTCCAGCGTCGCGATCTCCTGCGCGACAGCGTCGACCGCCTCCTGCTTGGGGCGCCTGAGCGCTATGCGGCGGCCATGGCTGTTGCGCATCGTGCGCCCGACATTGATGTTGGTCGGCGAGCCGGTCGCGGCGAAGCCGGCCCGGCGCGGCTTGAAGGCGAGGATCTCCTTGAGGTTGAGCTTGACCATATCAGGCAGTTCGAGGTCTTCGAAAAAGAGGTCGAGCACCTCCTCGCGCGACAGCACGAAACGGAAATCGTCCTCCGATTCGGTTCTCCCCGGGGCGGATCCCATGCCGCCGCCCTGGCCGGGTTTAGGCAGCCGGTCGCCTCGGGCAAAATGCTTGTTGCCGGGCAGGACGTGCTGGCGGCTGCCGCTGTTCCGGGCATCCTTGAAGCTCGGCTCGCCGGTGCCTCGCGCCGGCATCGAAACGGCATGCTCGGCGTCCACGTCGGCGATCTTGCCGGTGCGGATCTGATCGCGGATGGTGCGCTTCAACTCTTCGCGCGCCCGCCGCAGGAAACGCTGCCGGTTGCCGAGGCTTTTGTCCTTCGGGTTCAGTCGGCGATCGATGAAGATCGGCATATGTTACCCCGGGCTGGCTTCAACCCGCCTTGTTCACCCGCATGTACCAGTCCACCAGCCGGCGGACCTGGCGCTCGGTGTAGCCGCGCTGGATCATCCGCTGCACGAATTCGGTATGCCGCTTCTCCGTCACGCTGTCCTGCTTGGAGCCGAAGCTGATCACCGGCAGCAGATCTTCGACCTGCCCGAACATCCGCTTCTCGATGACTTCGCGCAGCTTTTCGTAGCTTGTCCATGATGGGTTGCGGCCATGGTTTCTGGCCCGCGCGCGCAGCGTGAACTTCACCACTTCGTTGCGGAAGTCCTTGGGATTGGCGATGCCGGCCGGCTTTTCGACCTGCGACAGTTCGTTGTCCAGAACCTCGCGATTGAGGATCTGGCCGGTATCGGTATCCTTGTAGTCCTGATCCTCGATCCAGGCATCGGCATAGGCGATGTAGCGGTCGAACAGGTTCTGGCCGTATTCGCTATAGGATTCCAGATAAGCCTTCTGGATCTCGTGTCCGATGAACTCGGCATAACGGGTCGCCAGCTCCGACTTTATGAAATCGAGATAGTCCGCCTCTGTTTCCTTCGGGAACTGCTCGCGCTTGATCGCCTCTTCCAGGATGTACATCAGATGCACCGGATCGGCGGCCACCTCTTCGGTGTCGTAGTTGAAGGTCTGCGACAGGATCTTGAAGGCGAAGCGGGTGCTGACGCCGGTCATGCCTTCATCGACACCGGCCGCGTTTCGGTACTCCTGGACCGACTTCGCCTTGGGATCGGTTTCCTTGAGGTTCTCGCCGTCATAGACGCGCATCTTGGTGTAGAGCGGCGAATTGTCGTGTTCGGCCAGGCGGGTCGAAACGGTGAACCGGCTGAGGATATCGAGCACTTCCGGAGCGCAGGGGCTGGAGGCCAATTCGCTTTCGCGCAACAGCTTCTCGTAGATCTGCCGCTCTTCGGTGACCCGCAGGCAATACGGCACCTTGACCACCAGGATACGGTCGAGGAACGCCTCGTTGTTCTTGTTGTTCTTGAACTGCAGCCATTCCGATTCGTTGGAATGGGCAACGATGATGCCCTGATAGGGGAAAGCGCCGAAATTCTCGGTGCCGTTGTAGCTGCCTTCCTGGGTCGCGGTCAGCAGCGGATGCAGCACCTTGATCGGCGCCTTGAACATCTCGACGAATTCGAGCAGTCCTTGCGTGGTCCGGTTCAGGCCGCCGCTATAGGAATAGGCATCCGGATCGGACTGGCTGAAGTTTTCCAGCTGCCTGATGTCGACCTTGCCGACCAGGGCCGAAACGTCCTGGTTGTTCTCATCGCCCGGCTCGGTCTTGGCGATGCCGATCTGGCGAAGCCTGGACGGCATCAGCTTGACGACGCTGAATTTGGAGATGTCGCCGGACAATTCGTCGAGGCGCTTGGCCGCCCAGGGCGAGATCAGGCCGTTCAGCCGCCGCCGGGCGATGCCGTATTTATCCTCCAAAAGGTCGCCCATGCGGTCGGGGTCGAACAGCCCGAGCGGCGATTCGAACACCGGGCTGACCTGGCCGCCGACCTTCAGCGTATAGATCGGACGCTGCTCCATCAGCCTTTTCAGCTGCTCCGCAAGCGAGGACTTGCCGCCGCCGACCGGGCCGAGGAGATAGAGTATCTGCTTGCGTTCCTCGAGCCCTTGCGAGGCATAGCGGAAATAACCGGCGATACGCTCGATCGTATCCTCCATGCCGTAAAAGTCGGCGAAGGTCGGATAGATCTTGATCGTCCGGTTCGAAAAAATACGGCCAAGCCGCTCGTCCTTGCTGGTATCGACAAAGGTCGGCTCGCCAATCGCCTCGACCATCCGCTCGGGCGCCGAGGCGTACATCGACTTGTCCTCGCGGCAGGCAAGCAGATATTGCTGGAGGCTTATCTCCTCCTGCGCCGCATTCTTGTAAACCTCGGAAAACAGATCGAAGACGTCGGATTGATTCTCACGCATGGTATTCCTAGCCCCGGAGCCGGTGTGGCTGCACGTTTGTCTCTTGAACAACCAAATGTCGGAAAGCCCTTGTGGTTCCCTTCACTTTGCAGAGAGTGCCTGTGACCGAATGATAAGACTCTAGATAAGGGCATCCTGAGTGCAGACAAGGCGTGGAACGCCCCGCTCGAAGCATTAAATCCTGAATCGCGCCACGCCGTGCGGGCGACCTCCGATAAGACGGAGGAACGGTTCTGGTCCTTCCCGGTTGTGAAGGAAAGGAGACGGTTCGATGTTTGAGACTAGTTTGTGGTTGCTCGTTGTTGCAGGCGGTCCACTGCTGCTGGCAATCCTGATCGCCTACGCCCTGCTCACGCAGCGCCGTCGCGGCCCGGCGGAGCGCAGGGAAAGCGACCGCGCCACCGAGCGCCTGTACCAGGAAAAGAAGGACTGACCGACAGGATCGCAGCTCAGCTGCCGGCAACCGCCAGCCCGGCCACTTTTTCGGCGCGCAGCAGCATGCCGAACAGGTCACGCGGTTCATCGGGATCGGCCAGAAGGTCTAGTTCCTCGTAAAGGCCGGTCCGCTGAAGCTGATCGCGGACGTAGCGCAGCGCGGAAAAATCCTCGATCGCAAAGCCGACGGAATCAAACAGCGTGATCTGTCCGGCGTCCGTCCGGCCTGCTGCCTTTCCTGTCATCACCTGCCACAATTCGGTGATCGGATGGTCCGCATCGAGCTGCTGGCTCTCGCCTTCGATGCGCGTCTGCGGCGGATACTCGACGAAAATATTCGAGCGCAGCAGAATGTCGCGATGCAGCTCGGTCTTGCCCGGGCAGTCGCCGCCGACCGCGTTGATGTGCACGCCGGACCCGACCATGTTGTCGGTCAGGATTGTTGCCGACCGCTTGTCGGCGGTCACCGTGGTGATGATCTCTGCACCTTCGACGGCCTCCTGCGCCGACGCGCAGAGCTTGATGTCGAAACCCATGCCGGCAAGGTTCTTCATGCATTTGGTCGAGGCCGCCGGGTCGATATCGTAGAGGCGCAGCCTGTCGACGCCAAGCAGCGCCTTGAACGCAATCGCCTGGAATTCCGATTGCGCGCCATTGCCGATGATCGCCATGCACCGGGCGGCCTCGGGAGCGAGGTATTTCGCCGCGACGGCCGAGCTTGCGGCGGTTCTGAGCGCCGTCAGGATGGTCATTTCCGAAAGCAGCATCGGATAGCCGTTGCCGACATCGGCAAGCACGCCGAAAGCGGTCACGGTCTGGCGGCCGTCACGCGTGTTCTTCGGATGCCCGTTGACGTATTTGAAGCCGTAAAGCTGCCCGTCGCTGGTCGGCATCAGCTCGATGACGCCGTCAATGCTGTGCGAGGCGACGCGCGGCGTCTTGTCGAACAGCTCCCAACGCGTGAAATCCTCTTCGATATAGGCGGCAAGCTCGACCAGAAAGCGCTCGATGCCGATGGCAAGCACCAGCTTCATCATGCGGTCGACGCTGACGAAGGGAACGATGTTCAAATTGACCGTCATGGCTCAGAACCCCCTCGTTGGGCGATCCATGATCCGCCGGCCCATCAAGCTTGCGGTCAGGTCGACCAAAAGCGTGGCGGTGCGGCCGCGTTCGTCGAGAAAAGGGTTGAGCTCGACCAGATCGAGACTGGTGACGAGGCCGCTGTCATGCAGCATTTCCATCGCCAGATGCGCCTCGCGGAAGGTGGCGCCGCCTGGGACGGTGGTGCCGACCGCCGGGGCGATCGACGGGTCGAGAAAATCGACGTCGAGGCTGACGTGGAGCATGCCGTTGGCGGCGCTCACCCGTTCGAGAAAGGCGCGAAGCAGTTGCGCGATGCCGTGCTCGTCGATCGAACGCATGTCGTGGACCGTCACGCCGGCTCTGCGCAATGCATCCCTTTCCGCCAGGTCCACGCTGCGGATCCCCAGCGCGCATATGCGAGCCGGCTCCACCTGCGCTGCAAGGCGGGGGAAATAGCCCTCGAAGCCGGGCTGCCCGCTGGCATAAGCCAGCGGCACACCATGCAAATTGCCGCTGGTCGTCGTGTCGAGCGTATGAAAATCGGGGTGCGCATCGAGCCACAGCACGAAGAGCGGCGGGGGGGGGGTTGGCGCCCCCCGGGGCCAGGCGGGGCGGGGGGCGGGCGCCATGAGGGGGGGGGCGCCCCCCAAAAAACGGCAGCCCCAGGCGCGCGCGGGCGAGTGCGGGTGGGTTTGTTTGCCCCGCG